>DASYAR010000244.1:0-2973 GCA_036501235.1 Planctomycetaceae bacterium | reverse complement strand
CGCGTCCGCGGGGACGAGCGGGCAGAGAAACGTGTCTTCATCAGTTTCCCTCACACGCTCTTGCGCGGGAATGAGCGGATGAAGCGATTCTTCACGCCCTCTTTCGCAGGGACGCCGCCTGGGAAATCGTACACGTGCGATTTACCGCTTGCTCCTCGCCGTCATCCGTCGCTCAACGCGCTGCTCTCCAGCCCGCAGATCTCGACCTCGTAGCCGTAGACGTCGTCCATGCGCAGGCTGCGCGGGCCGCCGTCGCGGACGTTCTTGACGCCGAGCGCCGTGAGCTCGGCGCGGGCGCCCTCGCGATTGAAGTCGGCGACCGTGTAGGAGATGTAGTCGATCACCGCCTGGGCGGTGGGCTTGGTCGCGCGCGGCGGGCCGCCCTGCCCGCGATCGGGCGTGCGGATGATGAGATGCGACAGCGGCACCTCCTTGTCGGTGACGTTGTAGGGCTGCTCGCCCTTCTTGCCGAACGGCAGCACGACGTCGTTCTTGCTCTGGCCGACCTGGTCAAGATTGAAGACCTTGGAGTACCAGTCCGCCGCCGCCTTGAACTCGGGGCAGGTATAGGAAATGTGGTTGATGAGCTGCGCCTTGAGCGTCGTATCGGCTTGCGCGCTGGCGCCGCCGGTTGCGTAGAGCGTGGTGGCGGCGAGCGTGAGCTGCTCGATCAGCCGCCGGCGGCTGATCTTGCCGGTCTCGAACTCGTTGAGCTTCTGTGCAACGAAACCTTCCATGGCGATTCTCCCCGCTTTCAGTGCCGGAATGCGTTTTCTTCGACCGAGTTGGCGAACTGGATGTCGTAGTTGTAGGGATCCCGCACGTGCAGGCTGCCGGGCCGTCCGCCCGAGATCTCCTGGCCCTTCGCCTTGATTGCGGCGCGCACGCGCGTCTCGTCCCAGTTCGTCAGCGTGAAGCAGAAATGATCGATATAGGCCGCCGGCTGCGGCCGGCTGCTGGGGGTCTCATTGTGCGTCAAGATGTAGGTGCCGCCCTTGCCGGGAACGGGACCGAACATCAGATTGGCCTGCCGGCCGTTGTCCTTGCCGGGCGCGCTTTCCAGGCCGAACACGTTGATGAAGAAGTCGCGCGCTCGAGTGTAATCCGGACACGAATAGGACAAGTGATTGACGCCGATCACCTTGAATCCGCGCGTGGCCTGCGCGTTGGCGGCGTCGCCGGCGGCGTAGACGGTGGCGGCGAGCGCAACGGTCTTGCAGAATTCCCGGCGGTCGACCTTGCCGCTTTCGAAGCTCTTGACCAGATCGGCGATGAAACGTTCCATTCCATGATCCTCCTTGTTTCCTCTTATTCCCCCGGCATCGCCGGCGGCATGTTGTTCGGCCCCGCTTTGCAAGCAACAGCACCAAAGGCAGGCGGCGATCCATCACCGGCGGCCGAGGTGCTGCGGCCACGCTACACGTGTTGCGAAGCCATATCAAATTGACGGGAGCTGACGCTTGCGTCACGGACGCGGACAGCGTCATCAGCGCGGTTGCGCGTGTCTTCGCGGCACTCGAGCGATCCGGAAATCCGTCTTCTTCGCAAGACGCTCCATGCGAAAGGGACGGGCCCGCGACTCAAGCCTGCGGGCGACGGCGTTGGTTGCCGCGTGGCGAGATCAAATCGACCGGCGTCCGCTTTAGCGTGATGGAATCGTCAGCCTGAGGCCCGGGGCCGGTTCGGTCGGCGAGAAGTCCGGATTTTGCAGCGGTGCGGTCGTATAGGGCGTCGTCGTGCCGCCGACCGTTCCGGGGTTGAGCCGTGAGCTGGGCGGCAACGGCACGAGCGGGGGGACGAACGTCTTGAAATCGATCGGCTTGTCCCCCCATTGGTTGGCCTGCGCGCGGGCGTCACCGGACGCGCACGGCAGCACGATGCAAAACGCGAGCAGCGCGATTCCAAGACGTTTCATGTTGCTCCCCCCGAGCGTCAAGGATGCCCCGACCACGATCCTACCTCAGTTTTGCGTCGTCGGGGAGGGGGTGGGACGGGGAATAGCTGCTGCGGCCCACCGTAGACGTGCCTACGCACGTGGCGGAAGCGGCCCAGCGATGGATTGGGTTGCGTCCTCCGACAGAAATTCCACGCCGATTTCGCTATCCGATCGCCAGATCACTCTGCACCGACGGATGTGCCCGCGGATGTATATCAGCAGCTTGTCCGGAAGCTCCCTCGAACGATCAGTCGCCACGCGGGCGCCGCTGGCGGATATGTCCAGGACGATGCATTTTCGCTCGACACCGTCCGCGTTCATCAAGGCGACAATATACACAGGTTTGCGCGGCTCTTTCCGCCGCTCATCAGCGCGAACCTGTTGTTGCAGCCGCCAACCTGCAAGCAAATCGGCGCTCGGTCGTTGCGGTAATCGAAGCATGGGCACGTTCCCAGTCGTGCCCCCCAAACCTTCCTCAACCAGAACAAGCTAGATCGAGGTTCGTTGCCCATCATTCAAAGTGATGCTTAAAATTAGGTAGAAATACTGATAGAAAGATGCCGCCTCGTGGTCAACGGCGGTACCGATCTGGTCCATCTCGGTCTACGGAAGGTGTGAAAAGAGCTCGACGCGCGCTACCGCGCGGTGAAGGCGGCCGCATTTTGGCGGCACTGCCCCTCAATCCCGTTCTGCGACGGGGGGCACAGCTGAAGATCGCGAATACCTGTTGACCCTGCCCCTGGGGCCGGCCCGATAAGGATAGCGTCAGCGAACAACGAGGTGATTCGTGATGCCCGCCGCCCGATTTCTGAGCTCTTCCGAAGCGGCCGATCGGCTCGGCGTCTCCACCAAAGCCCTGCGGCTTTATGAGCGGCACGGCTTGGTCGCTCCGAGTCGGTTGATCAGACCCGGGGCTGGCTCGTCGATGACGGAGCCACCGTGTCGGAGGCCCTGATTGCCCTGCTGGTCGGCCTGGAAATCGAAGGCCCGGCTATCCTGGTCGTGGACATGGTGGAACAGGGGCTGGATCAGGCCAC
>DASYAR010000243.1:0-21264 GCA_036501235.1 Planctomycetaceae bacterium | reverse complement strand
CTGAATGGTGAAGACGGCTTCGTGGTATTGGCCCGTCGCAAACAGTGCCTGGCCCAACTTCATCATCAGCACGCCGTTCTGCGGATCATCGAGGGCCGCGTGACGCCATTCATGAACCGCGGCATCGTAGTCGCCCGCTTTGAACGCCCGTTCCCCCTTCTCGATGAATTCGGCAGCGCTCTCCGGCGTTCCCGCGCTGGGCGGCGGTCCGAACGGCAACAAATCCGGATCGGACGGAGCGCTATCGTTCGGGGTTGGGAGCAGCGGTAAATAATAGTTCCAGGTTGGATTAATTGTGATCGAGGCAGTATAGCCGCCGGCGGGATTGCCAAATCCATAACCGTTGCTGTGATGGTGCCCGCCGCTGGAACTTGACCAAGTGCTCAGGTGGCCGCCGGATCCGTGACCGCCGAAATGTCCGCCGGCGGCGTGTCCGCTGCCGCTCGAATGGCCGCCTCCTCCGCCGCCGTGACCTCCGCCGCCACCGCCACCCCCCTTGGCCAGCGTCAGTGTGGGACAGCTTCCCACCAGAGCGACCACCAGAAAGGCAAGCCATCGAGGGTTTCGACGCCACATTACAACACCTCTACCATTTGCATCGTCAATCTCAAAGACCACCACGATTACTTCGGTGAAAGAAACACCGCCTCGGTCCCCAGTACCTGACGGCGACGATTTTCCACCTGCTGGGAATAGGGCACGAGGCTCTGTTCCAAGATCGGACCGTCCGTCCGTTTCGCGTGACCTGCACGGCTATTTTTCGCGCAGGGCTGCAATCAGATCGACAAATCCCTCGCCACGTCCCGGGAGCCATTTTTTCGTGCCCTCCAGGCGCATGATCTCGCTGCAGCCGGAATCGGTGGGCTTCATCGCCGTCATGAGCTCCGTGAAGCGTTTCGCCCGGACGTCGTCGAAGTCTGGGGCTGACGAGAAGACGCAGTGGCTGAACGGGGCCGAGGTCCAGATCAGCTTCAACTTCGCTGTGCCGGACTGGTCGGCGTCGGCGAGCCGCCACACGGATTCGGTAATGATCCCAACGTCGCCACGCCCTTCGACTAGAGCCTGCACGACGTGCGACGGACTGCAACACGGATTCCCTTTGAAATCGACTTCCTTGTCCAAGCTCACGATCGTCATCGCGCCGAAATCGACCTTTTCCCTCTTCAGGTAATGGATCGGCAGGACGGTCGCCTCGGCGGCATCCGAACTTCCCAGGATCAACCTCTTGCCGGCCAGGTCATTCAATGAATTGACCGCCGAATCGGCGCGGGCCACGAGGACTGAGCGGACGTCGCAATCAACGTCGCGCATCACGAGCGTCCGGCTGGCGAAACCGCTACGCATGTGATACTGCGCATGCGCGAGCGGCGTATTCCAGGCAATGTCGATTTCGTGGCGAATCAGCGACGAAACGAGCGCATCGTAATTCGAGTACAGAACATAGTCAGCCGGGTAGTCGTGTCGGTTGAGGTAACGACGTAGGTCGTTGAACACGGTGACCACCCCCGGCGAATAGGCGACGGCCCCGATGCGGACGACAACCCCGTCATCCGACGCGATCGCTGCAGGTGAGCGCTCTTCCGCTGAGGCACTCCGCGCCGCCAGCACCACTGCGAATACGACCAATCCGAACAAAACTCGCCCTGGCATGGCAAAAACTCCTGAACGAAGCGACCCAAATCCGATTGGCAATGGCACCGCGTTTCTTCTGTTCCGACGGCTGCCAGCCCGCAACAGCCCAGTCTATCATTGCTGCGCGCGTGGGTAAATTGTGAGCACAGGCCCAAGTGCACGGACCTCGAACAAAGGTTGCAGGGCTCATCGCGTCATTCGACTCATTCGCGCAATTCGTGGTCCCGCCCTTTGTTTTCGAGACAGCTACGGTCGCCGCATCCAATGGCACGTGTTATCTACTGTTTTGACGTATTCATGATTTACATGGCGAGTTTCGGGCCAGTGTGCGGGGCCTAATACCGCTAGAGGGCAAAGCTGACGTCGGCACATTCGTCGAGAACATCACCGACGTTAACGAAATACTTCATAGCGCCACAAACAGCTCCTCTGTGTATTGGCGGACCACCGGTTCTGCCGCCGGACCGTATGCATTCATTTTGTGAAGAATCTGGCCGCGACGCACCCAATAGGTTTCCCCGCCGCCTGTTGTGTTGTGGCGGTCATGCCGGCAGTGTATCGCGGACCGGTTGGAGGGTTAATCCCGGTAATTGAATCGGGATGCGTCACAGCATATCCGAATTATGAGTTCATGTGCTTGGACGGCCTGTTACCTGTCAATCGGTACGCCGATCAACAGCGCACTGCCGACGCGGCGCGACGATTATGCCGCGTCGCGCTGATCTGGCACGATTGCATCTGGCTGGCGCGGAGTGCCGGAGACCGGCGATCCCGTGCGGCGTGACTCGGCGAGCACCTGCTCCAGGCGGAGGATTTCGCGGTCGGCGTCCACAATCAGCCGGTCGAGAACGGCGATTTTTGTCTGCATTCGGCCTTCGACTTCGCGGGCAAAATCGTACAGGCGGACTTCGAGTTTTTCGACGACCGCGGCGCCGCTGAGCTCCAGAGCGTCGTCGCGCTGGACGATTTCGGTAAATGGCCGGCACCGCTCGGAAAATCGCGGTCGCAACACGGTCCGCCGCAAGATGAAGACCAGGGCGGCAACAGTCAGGCCCAGGGCGACGACCGATTGATTATCGTTGAATTCGAATGGGAACATGCTGCGGGCCGTCGTGGCTAATGGTGGTGGTCATGACCGTGATCATGAGCATGGGAATCGTCGTGATCGAGATGATCCTCGTGATCGTGTGAATGATCATGCGAATGGTCGTGCGAATGTCCATGATCGTGGGTCGGATCGACGGATTCTCCCGCACCAACGATTGACGTTTCTTCCAACTTCGCCAGCAGGGTGTGCTGGTTCTGTTCGAACGCGAGTTCGACGGCTCGGTAAACGTCTCGTAAGGGGACAGCGTATTGCGCCGCCAATTTGGCGCACGAATCGAACTCGGGCGTGAAGACGACACTCGTGCCGATTCTCCCGAGTTTGCCGGCCGCCTGTCCCCACGGTGTGTCGACCACGCATGTCGTGCGGTGCCGTTTGCTTCGCTCGACGAGATGCCGCCGGATGCCGAACGTCGCCGTTTCGGCAAATACGATGCACTCGAGTCGTTCGCAGTCTTCCGGTCGGCAGATGATTGAAAGCAGCGTCGCCGGGCGGTCCTTTTTCATTTGGATGGCTGAAGAGAACACATCAAGTGCGCCGGCGGCCAGCAATTTCTGCTTCACATAGCCGATTGTTTCTCCGGAGACGTCGTCCAGGTTGGTCTCCAGCACGAAGACGTGGTCGGACTCAGGCGTGCCCGAAGCTTCACCGACGATCAACCGCAGCACATTGGCGCGATCGGGAAATTCTTTCGTCCCGGCGCCATAGCCGACGCGGTCGATCGTCATTGCAGGCAGCGGGCCGAACCGTGCCGCGAGGGTTTTGAGGATTGCTGCGCCGGTGGGAGTCGTCAGCTCCGCGTTCACGGGAACATCGACCAGTGGAATTCCCACCAGGAGCTCCGCCGTACCTGGCGTCGGTACGGTGCAAACGCCATGCGCGATGCGCACTTCGCCGTGGCCGGTCGGCACGGGGCTGCACACGATTTCATCGACACCCAACAGGTCGAAGCCGACCGCTGCGGCGACGATGTCGACGATCGAATCGATGGCACCCACTTCGTGGAAATGGATTTTCTCGACAGTCGTTCCATGCACTTTGGCTTCAGCCGCTGCAATCGCTCCGAAAATTTGTTTGGCGGTTGCCTTCTGACGAGGCGTGACGGCCCGAGCGCCGTCGATCAGCTTGACGATGTCTGCCAGGTGGCGGTGCGCGTGCTGCTCTGGATGTTCGACGGCCACGTGCACGGCCCGAAACGCGCAGCGCATCACCGATTTGGTCGTGAGCTTGACCCCCGGCAATCCGAGCGAGTCGATCGCCGTTCGCAATGCCTGCGGATCGACGCCGGCATCGATCAGCGCGGCGACCGTCATATCGCCACTGATGCCGGTGGAACAATCGAGATAGGCGATGCGCACGGCGTGTTTCTTGGCAAGGATTGTCGAGGCAAAATGATCGGGTTCGCAGATTCTAGTCCGAGCGTGGAAATCGACCAAGGGCAGTTCGAAAATCCCGCATTTTCCCGGCAATGAACGGCGAATGAACAATCGACGAAAACCGGATAAATCACGGATCGGGTTTGGGGCGGCAATCAGAAAGGAGAATCACTCTTTCGACATCATTTCTTGCTTCAGATCGATTTCATCGGGTACGATAGGTAAATGGTTTCGAACGCTAGGATCTCTGGCTCTGACAACCCCGAAACTGCGGTGCCCGTGATCGGCGAATATATCGCCGTGAAACCGGGTTTTTGCGGGGGGAAGCCGCATGTGATGGGCCACCGGATCAAGGTGCAACACATCGCCGTCTGGCACGAGCGCATGGGGATGACGGCAGAGGAGATCGTTGTCACGTACCCGAGCCTGTCGCTCCCGGCCGTTTTCGCAGCTCTCGCCTACTACCACGGCCATCGGATCGAGATCGACGCCGATATTGAAGCCGACGAGCGGTTTGTGGCCGAGCTACAGGCGCAGGCCGGTCATTCCATCCTTCAAGAAAAACAGACTGCGCGGCGTGCTAAGGACGATCCGATTCCACCTGGATGAAAACTGCGACCCGCGCATCGCAGCGGGCCTGAAATTGCACGGTGTCGACGAGCCTGAGGCTGATATAATCGAATGCGCATATTTGATTTGGCTCTGGAGCCTGCCGCAAATGAGAGTCCGTTTTTTCTCGGAAATCGTGTTACTCGCTGCTGTCACTTCCGCAGTCGGGGCCGTGCAAGTGCAGGCGGATGATCTGTACAATGGAAACCATGGCCCTCCGGTCGAATTCAACCGTGAGATCCGGCCGATCCTGTCGGACAATTGCTATCAGTGTCACGGCCCCGACAAAGTCCAGCGCCAGGCGGAACTGCGACTTGATACGGAAGCCGGTGCGAACCTGGATCTCGGCGGACGTCGGGCGATCGTGCCAGGCGACGTCGGGCAGAGTGAAATGTTTCAACGGCTCGCTACGGCGGACGACAGCGAGCGCATGCCGCCTGTCAAAACGGGCAAGCGGCTGACGCCAGCTCAAATCGAAACGGTCCGCCGCTGGATCATGCAGGGGGCCAGATGGCAGAAACATTGGGCGTTCATTCCGCCGGTGGCGGCGCCGCTGCCGGCCGTCGCACGACAGCAGCGAGTTCGCAACGCGATCGACGCGTTTGTTCTCGCGAGATTGGAGAAAGAAGGGCTGTCGCTCTCTGTGGAGGCCGATCGGACGACGTTGATCCGGCGGGTCTCTTTCGACCTGACGGGGTTGCCCCCCACGCCGGATGAGGTCGACGCGTTCCTCTCCGATCGGTCCGAGGGAGCCTATGAATCGGTGGTCGATCGCCTGCTTGCCTCTTCGCGTTTTGGCGAGCGAATGGCCGTGCGCTGGCTCGACGGGGCGCGATACGCCGATACGAACGGCTACCAGAGCGACGGCGAGCGATCGATGTGGCGCTGGCGCGACTGGGTCATCGACGCCTACAACCGCAACATGCCGTTCGATCAATTCACCGTTGAGCAGATCGCCGGCGACATGCTTCCCCATGCGACGCTCGATCAGCAGATTGCCAGCGCCTTCAACCGCAATCACCGCGGAAACGCCGAGGGAGGCATCATTCCTGAAGAATACGCCGCGGAATATGTCGTTGATCGCGTGGACACGACGAGCACGGTCTGGCTCGGCCTGACGATGGGTTGCAGCCGGTGCCACGACCACAAATTTGATGCCTTCACGCAAAAGGAGTTTTATCAGCTATTCGCCTACTTCAATAACGTCCCCGAATTCGGGCGAGCAATCAAATACGGCAATTCGCCTCCGTTCATCAAGACGCCGACGGCCGAGCAGCAGGACCGGCTCAAGGCGCTCGACCGGAAATTGGCGGAAGCCGAGGCTGCATTCAACAACCTTCTTCCCGAACTGGCCGCGGTGCAGGGGGCTTGGGAGCGGTCGCTCGATGCAGGCGGCCTCGACGGTTGGACCGTGACGCGAGGCCAAATTGCGCATTTTCCAATCGAAAGTGTGCCGAGCGGGTCGAGTGGCGACGCAGCATTCGTGCACTGGGAAAACGGCGAGGCCTCGCCAAAACCTGGCAAGATTGGTCAGGCCGGCGAATTCGACGGCCAGCGCTTCATCAATGCCGGCAATGTGGCGCCGTTCGGTTTCCTCGACAAGTTTTCGCTGGCAGCATGGGTCAACCCGGAACCGGACCGAGGTGGAACGATCATCTCGCGAATGACCGATGCCGAACATGCGGATGGTTACTACGTCGTTCTCGAACAGGGGCGCGTGCAAGTCAACCTGGTCAAACGCTGGCTCGATGACGCGCTGCGAGTGGAAACCGAAGTCTCACTGGCTCCCCGCATGTGGCAGCACGTGCTGGTCACGTATGATGGATCGCGGCTGGCCTCGGGCGTGCAGGTCTTTGTCGATGGCAAGCCGCAGAAGTTGCGAGTCGTGCTTGACCTCTTGAATCAGACATTCGCCACGAAGGAGCCGCTGCGCATCGGCGGCGGAAATGGCTCCGCCGGGCGGTTTCATGGCCTGATCGATGACGTCCGCATCTATGACGACGCATTGACGGAAACCGACGCCCAGATTCTGGCGATGGCCGAACCGGTGGGGAAGCTGAAGGCCGTGCCTGTCGAACGGCGCACAATCGACCAGACGCGAAAGTTGCAAGCCTGTTTTCTGGAGCGTGCGGCCCCCTCGCCGATTCGTGAGGCGCACAATCGGGTGGAATCGCTTCGCAAAGATCGGCCGAAGCTGATCGAGAGTTTTCCCACGACGATGGTCATGCAGGAAATGCCCGTTCCGCGCCAGGCGTTCGTGCTCATCCGTGGCGAGTACGATAAACCGGGTGAAAAGGTTGGTCCGGGAATTCCGTCGAGTTTCGGATCGCTCCCGGCTGGAGCGCCCCACAATCGGCTCGGATTGGCGCGATGGATTGCTGATCGATCGAATCCGCTGACGGCGCGGGTGGCCGTCAATCGGATGTGGCAGATGCTGTTCGGAACTGGGTTGGTCAAAACGGTGGACGATTTCGGCTCGCAGGGAGAGTGGCCGAGTCACCCCGAGTTGCTCGACTGGCTGGCCGTGGAGTTCATGGCGGACCATTCTCCTGCGCCCCTTCGTAATCGAGGGGACGGTGGGGGAAAACAGTATGCAGTTGAAGGCCAAGAACCGGGGAGCGCGACCCCACCTAACCCCCCCTTGCTAAGGGGGGGAGGAAAAGAGAATTGGGACGTCAAAGCACTATTGAGGCTGATCGTCACGTCGTCGACCTACCGGCAGTCGTCCCGATTGATTCCGGCGGTTCAGCAGCGCGATCCCGACAATCGCTGGCTGGCTCGTGGGACACGAACGCGGCTGTCGGCCGAAATGGTTCGCGATCAGGCGCTGTACGCGGGGGGGTTGCTCGTCGAGAAATTGGGCGGCCACTCGGTGAAACCCTACCAGCCGGCCGGCTTGTGGAAGGAGCTGGCGGACACCGAGTATGTTCAGGACACAGGTGAGAATCTCTACCGCCGCAGCATGTATACGTATTTCAAACGGACCGTCGCTCCGCCGACGATGATGACATTCGACGCCGCCGGCCGTGAAACATGCGTCGTCCGCGAAACTCGCACGAACACGCCGCTCCAAGCTTTGACGCTGATGAACGAAGTGACGTTTATCGAAGCCGCGCGGGGCCTGGCGCAGCGAATCATGGTGCACAATGGAAGTACGCCTGCCGAGCGGTTGACGCTGGCGTTCCGCCTGGCGACGTCGCGTCCGCCCCGCCCCCGGGAACTCGAAATTCTACTGGCCGGCTGGCAGTCGCATTGCGATCGCTTTGCCAAATCCCCCGACGCGGCGGACAAACTGACGAAAATCGGCGAGCTGCCGCGCCCGGCGAATCTCGACGTAATTGAGCTGGCTGCCTATACGACCGTCGCCGGCCTCCTGCTCAACCTCGACGAAACGATCACCAAAGAATGAGCGAAACCGCATTCACCACCGTCGAACTCTGGGAGCGGCACGCGATGGCAATCGAGGACGTGACACAGCGTTTTCTGCGAGTCACCGCAGCACTCGATGCCGCGAATGTTCCCTATGCCCTGGTTGGCGGACAAGCTGTCGCGCTGTGGATTGCGACAAAGGATCCAGAGGCAGTTCGCGTGACGAAGGATGTCGATCTCCTCGTGCGGCGCGATGACCTGCCGGCGGTGCGAAAAGCCGGACTCTCGATCGGAATGGATTATTTCGAGGTCTTGGGAGTCGGTATGTTGCTCGAGCAGGACAATCCGAATCCGCGTCGTGCAGTGCACTTGATTTGGGCCGGTGAAAAAGTGCGGCCTGAAAATGTGCTGGCGTCTCCTGACATCAGCGACATTCACCGTCATCATTCCGGCAAATCGGTGATCCCCTTGTTGGCATTGGTCCAAATGAAACTGATGGCGAACCGCGATCAAGACCGAGTGCATCTTCGCGATATGATCGGAGTCGATCTGTTGAATCGCGACATGTTGACCGGCCTGCCGCCTGAATTGGCGACTAGATTGGACATCTTGTTGACGGAAGAAGGGCGTTAATTCTTCCCACGAAGGCCGCGGATATCCGATCGAGGGATTTAGACATGCAATTGCCATCAGCTTTCCGGCAGCTTCTCTCGCGCCGTTTGTTTTTTGGAAGTGCCGGCCTCGGGTTAGGCTCGGCGGCCCTCGCGTCTCTGCTCGAGCCACAACTGTTCGCGGATGACGCACCTGCGGGCCGGCGAGAAACCAAACCAACCGGCGAAGAGTCTCTCGGTGGCCTGCCCGGATTTCCGAACTTTCCGGGCAAGGCCAAGCGGGTCATCTATCTGTTTCAGTCGGGAGCGCCGTCACAGATGGATCTCTTCGACCACAAACCCGGGTTGGCCGATCTGCGGGGGACCGAGCTGCCCGACTCAGTTCGCAAGGGCCAGCGGCTTACCGGAATGACCTCGACGCAGACGAGTTTTCCCGTCGCCCCCAGCAAATACAAATTTGCGCAGCACGGGGAGAGCGGCGCCTGGGTCAGCGAATTGTTGCCGCACACGGCACGCGTCGCCGATCGGCTGTGCTTTGTCAAATCGCTGCATACCGAGGCGATCAATCACGACCCGGCTGTCACGTTTTTTCAGACCGGAGCACAACTGGCCGGCCGGCCGAGCATCGGCGCTTGGCTGGCGTACGGCCTGGGGAGCGAGAACCGCGACCTGCCTGCATTCGTGGCGATGATCTCACAGGGAAGCGGCAATCCGAACGATCAGCCGCTGTACGACCGGCTGTGGGGCAGCGGGTTCCTGCCGTCGAAATACCAGGGAGTCAAATTTCGCTCGGTGGGCGATCCGGTGCTGTATCTTTCGAACCCGGACGGTCTCGATCAGGCCGCCCGTCGGCGATTCCTGGATGACTTATCGCAACTGAACCAGCTCAAATTGGACGAGGCGGGTGATCCCGAAATTTCGACGCGCATCGCCCAGTACGAACTGGCCTATCGCATGCAGACGTCGGTTCCCGAATTGACCGACGTTTCCCGGGAGCCAGAGCACGTTTTCGACGCCTACGGTCCCGACTCGCGAAAGCCGGGTACGTTCGCCGCGAATTGCCTGCTCGCACGGCGGCTCGTCGAGCGCGGGGTGCGGTTCGTGCAGCTTTTTCACCGCGGTTGGGACCAGCACACGAATCTTCCCAAACAGATCGCCGGGCAGTGTCGCGATACCGATCAGCCCTCTGCCGCGCTGGTGGAAGACCTGGCGCAACGTGGACTGCTCGAAGACACGCTCGTCGTCTGGGGAGGCGAATTCGGGCGGACGGTCTACTGCCAGGGAAAACTGACGGCCGAAGATTACGGACGCGACCACCATCCCCGTTGCTTCACCACGTGGCTGGCCGGCGGCGGGATCAAGCCGGGGACAAGCTACGGCACGACCGACGACTACTGCTACAACATCGCCGAGAATCCCGTCCATGTGCACGATCTGCATGCGACGTTGCTGCACTGCCTGGGGATCGATCACACGAAACTGACGTTCAAATTCCAGGGCCGCTACCACCGCCTGACCGACGTGCACGGCAAAGTGGTGCAGGAGATTCTGGCGTGAAACTTGCGACCCGCAAGGCCCGTAATTGGGTGGCGCGGCCGCGTGCGCAGCACCGGCCGGGTCGCGCAGCGACAACATTCGACACCGTTCGCGCTCCACGAATTTGACTCCCCGCTCGCGAGATTATTACCGATGTCAGAATTCAAAAACGAGCGACACGTATTCGATGACGAGCGACATGCCCAGTTCATCACGTTCTCCTGCTATAGGCGAAGGAAGCTGCTCAATCCCCGATCAGTCGTTTGCAATTCATTTTTCGCACCCGGCAGACTTTTCAGGTTCGGCTCAGGTTGCTAACTTAGGTCAGTTTCCCGCCGAATACGACTCCCGCGCGGTGAGACTTGTCGTCACCGGTCGCCGTCCCTACTCCTCGTGCAGGCTGGGAGCCTGCCAAAACCTTGCGGCCTTGCTGGTGATCGGTCTGCGCGCGGGCTGTCGGTCAGGTCGTCCAGCCTGACGGTTTCGCTGGGAGTTCCTCATTCGTCAGGCCCGAAAGCCCGACGTACGAACTCAACGAACGGATGTCACGTGCCGCGTCGAACCGACCTCAAAAAGATTCTGATCATCGGCTCCGGCCCGATCGTTATCGGGCAGGCCTGCGAATTCGATTATTCCGGAACTCAGGCCTGCAAGGCCCTTCGCGAAGAGGGTTATGAGGTGGTGCTGGTCAATTCGAACCCGGCCACGATCATGACCGACCCGGATACGGCCGACCGCACCTACGTCGAGCCGATCACCTGGGAATACGTCCAGAAGATCATCGAAAAAGAACGCCCTGACGCCCTCTTGCCGACGCTGGGGGGGCAGACGGGCCTCAACGTGGCGATGGACCTGGCCCGTCGCGGCATCCTCAAACAGCTCAATTGCGAACTGATCGGCGCCAAAGAGCATGTGATCGCCAAGGCCGAGGGGCGCGAATCGTTCAAGCAGGCGATGATCAAAATCGGCCTCGACGTGCCGCGCAGTTTCACCGTGCACAATCTCGAAGAGGCCCGAGCCGCGCTGCGCGACATCGGCCTGCCGATCATCATTCGCCCCAGTTACACACTCGGAGGCTCGGGAGGCGGAATCGCCTACAATCGCGACGAATTCGAATCGCGAGTGGCGCGCGGGATCGCCATGTCTCCCGTGGGTGAGGTGCTGCTCGAAGAATCGGTGATCGGCTGGAAAGAGTTCGAGATGGAGGTGATGCGCGACGTCGCCGACAACGTCGTCATAGTCTGCTCAATCGAGAACTTCGACCCCATGGGAGTGCACACGGGGGATTCCATCACCGTGGCGCCGGCCCAGACGCTGACCGACAAGGAATACCAGCGGATGCGCGATGCGACGATCGCCATCATGCGCGAGATCGGCGTCGAGACGGGGGGATCGAACGTGCAGTTCGCCATCGACCCACGCACCGGGCGGATGGTGATCATCGAAATGAACCCGCGCGTCAGCCGCTCAAGCGCCCTGGCCTCGAAGGCCACCGGGTTCCCGATCGCCAAGATTGCCGCCAAACTGGCGGTGGGATACCGGCTCGACGAAATCCCAAACGACATTACGCGCGAAACGCTGGCCTGTTTCGAGCCGACCATCGACTACGTGGTGACGAAATTCCCCCGCTGGACGTTCGAGAAATTTCCGGAAGCCGATCCCGTCCTCACCGTGCAGATGAAATCGGTCGGCGAAACGATGGCCATCGGCCGGACATTCAAAGAGTCGCTGCAGAAGGCGATTCGCGGGCTCGAGATCGGCCACTTCGGCCTGGGGGGCGGCAAGAAAGACTTGTGGGGGACCGACCGCCAGCCCTCCCTGAATGAAATCGAAAACAAGCTCGCCACCCCGAATGCCGAGCGGATGTTCTATTTGCGCTATGCTTTCAAGGCCGGCTTGAACGTCGCCCAGATTCACGAACTGACGAACATCGATCCCTGGTTCCTGCAGCATCTCGAAGAACTCGTCATGTTCGAGGATGAAATCCGAAGCGTCGATAATCTGACGGCCGCCTCCGATGATTTAATTCGTGCTGCGAAGCGGGCCGGCTACTCCGATCGCCAGCTTGGCTGGTGGTGGTACGCGTCCGAGATGGAAGTCCGCCGGCATCGCAAATCTCGCGGCATTGAGGCGACTTTCAAGCAAGTCGACACGTGCGCCGCCGAGTTCGAAGCGTATACTCCATATTATTATTCGACATATGAGAGCGAAGACGAAACGCCGGCCCGGAAACCTGGCAAGCGGCGGATCATGATTCTGGGGGGCGGCCCCAACCGGATCGGGCAAGGGATCGAGTTCGACTATTGCTGCTGCCAGGCCTCATTCGCGCTTCGCGAGCTGGGGATCGAGAGCATCATGGTCAACTCGAACCCCGAGACGGTTTCGACCGATTATGATACTTCCGATATTTTGTTCTTCGAGCCGCTCACGACCGAAGACGTGCTCAACATTTGCGATCGCCTGTCGCCTGACGGCGTGATCGTGCAGTTTGGCGGCCAGACGCCCCTCAATCTGGCACGCGGCCTCGAGGCGGCCGGCGTCAAGATCATCGGGACCAGCCCTGACATGATCGACGCCGCGGAAGACCGGCAGCGATTTCAGGAAATTCTGGAGCGGCTCAAGCTGCATCAGCCCCCCAACGGAATTGCAACCGATACCGAAGGGGCGCGGCTGGTCGCCAAGCGCATCGGGTATCCAATTCTCGTCCGGCCCAGCTACGTTCTGGGGGGGCGGGCGATGGAGCTGTGTTACGACGAAACATCACTGGTCGAGTATATGACGAAAGCGGTCGAGGCGTCCCCAGACCATCCGGTGCTCATCGACAAATTCCTCGAGGACGCTGCCGAGGTCGACGTCGATGCTATCTCCGACGGACAGTTGACGATCGTCGGCGGCGTCATGGAGCATGTCGAAGAGGCCGGCGTGCATTCAGGCGATTCGGCCTGCGCGCTGCCGCCGTATTCGCTGCCGCAGGCGACGATTGATGAAATCAAGCAGGCCACGTATGCCCTGGCGAAAGCCCTGAATGTTCGGGGGCTCATGAACATTCAGTTTGCCGTCAAGGAAGTGGACGGTCAGAAGGTCGTCTATATTCTCGAAGTCAATCCGCGAGCCAGCCGTACTTCGCCCTTCGTCTCGAAGGCCACCGGCGTCCCGTTGGCGCGAATCGCCGCCAAGATCATGGCGGGCGTGACCCTCGCCGAGCAGGGAGTCACGACCGAAGCGTGGCCGAAATACAGTTCAGTCAAGGAAAGCGTGTTCCCCTTCCAGCGGTTTGCGGGGGTGGACATTATCCTCGGTCCGGAAATGAAGTCGACCGGCGAAGTGATGGGGATTGACGAGAAGTTCGAGATCGCGTTCGCCAAGAGCCAGGTCGCGGCCGGAAACGCATTGCCGCGGACGGGTACGGTCTTCATCAGTCTGGCGAAGCACGACAAACAGGCCTTCGTCGACGCAGCGCTGATCTTGCAGAAACTCGGTTTCCGCCTGGTGGGAACGTCGGGCACCGCTCGCGTCTTACGCGAGGCAGGGGTCAACATCGAAGCCATTCGCAAATTGCAGGAGGGGCGTCCTAACCTGCTCGACTATTTGGCCAACGGTGAGATTCAATTGATTTTCAACTCGCCCAACGGCAAGGGCGCGCGGACCGACGAGGGGCGCATCCGGGCGGCGGCGGTCTCGTATGGGATTCCGTGCGTGACGACTCTCGCCGGCAGCGTGGCCGCCGTGCATGCCATGCAGGCCCTGGCTGACAATCCCACCGCCGAAGTCACGGCCCTCCAGGACTGGCTGGCGCGTAAATAATGTAGTCATCTCGCTCCGTCGAGACGAGGTTGCCTTTGACGACGCAATTCATTCTCGGATCACGTTCCCCCCGGCGGCGCGACTTGCTCGGGTTGGTCGTTCCGCCGGATCAGATCGTCGTTCTCCCGCCGCGCGATACGACCGAAGCCGAGTTCGACGGCCTGCATGACATGTCGGCCATTCAATCACGGCTCGTCGAAATTGCAGCAAAGAAATTCGCGGACGTATCGAAACAACTCGCCGCTACGAATTCTGGCGCGCATCAACCACTCCAACAGGTCGTGATCGCCGCTGATACGACGATCGTGACGAAACGGGACGATGGCGTGTTGCACGTTCTCGGCCAGCCTCCCGCAGATGCTGCGTGGAAAGACGTCGTCCGCGCCTGGTTTCGCGACCATTTTGCCGGACGAACCCACGTGGCGCTAACATCTTTGCACGTTGGCATCCTCGGCGGCCAAATAATCGAGCGGATCGTCAGCACGGAAGTGGGGTTCATTGCCGATGTCGATCGTCATCTGAACTGGTACATTGAGACCGGCGAGCCGCGAGGCAAAGCCGGGGGCTATGCTCTGCAGGGGGCCGGGAGCATTTTTATTTCGCACGTCGCCGGCAGCCTCAGCAACGTGATCGGCCTGCCGCTCGAGGCCTTGCTGGATTGTTTCAGGGAATTGCAGATTCATGTGGACGGTAACGACTGATCGAATGGACGGCACGACCTCCGCTCAGGCAGCGGCAGATCCTGAGTGCGACGAGACGATCCGCATCGGCAATCGGACGCTCGCAACGCGGTATTTTCTGGCGCCGCTGGCGGGTTACACCCATCTAGCATTCCGGCGAGTCGTGCGCGCGTGCGGCGGCGTCGGGCTGGCGACGACCGATCTCGTGCAGGCGGCGCATCTCGTGTCGGGGACGCGCTGGGCGCGGCAGCTTGTCGCCACCCATCCCGAAGACCAGCCCCTGTCGGTCCAGATCTACGGCGGCGTGACGGCGCACATCGTGAGTGCTGCGAAATGGCTGGAAGATCACGGCTACTCGGCAATCGACATCAACATGGGCTGCCCGATGGCGAAAATCACGGGGCAGGGGGGTGGGGCCAGACTGATGTGCGATACCGACGGTGCTTGTGGGCTCGTCGGTGCAGTCGTGAATGCCGTTAAATTGCCGGTGACGGTCAAAATGCGGCTCGGCTGGGACCGCGAGCGGATCTCGGCGCCGGCTCTGGCGCGTGAATTCGGGCGACTGGGCGTGGCGGCAATCACGATTCATGGACGAACCCGTGCCCAGGGATTTCGGGGCACCGTCGACCTGGAAGGGATCCGCGCCGTCGTAGAAGCCGTTGAGCACATCCCCATCGTCGGAAACGGCGACGTGCGCACCGTGGCGGATGCCTGGCGAATGCGAGAGGAAACGGGCTGCGATGCCGTCGCCATCGGCCGCGGCGCCCTCATCGATCCCTGGATCTTCCGACGCCTGCAGATTTCGACTGCTAGCCAGGGACGTCAGTCCCCGGGTGCGTCCGATTTTGCCCCCAGCGCCACCGAACAAATCGATTTCCTCGCCCGCCATTTTCACTTCATGGTTGAGCAACACAGCGAATTCCAATCCTGTCGAATGTTTCGCAAGTTCGCCGCTTGGTCCGGGGCCGGATTGGGCATCCCTGAAGACCTCGAAGACCGGCTGCGCCGTTTCGAAAGCATCTCCGAGTTCGAGCAGATCATCTTGGAAATTCGCGAACGCCACGGCACCCGTCGAGATCCCCGTGCGACGTGGGAAATCAAAGTCCCCAACGGCCCGGTCGAATACTGGTAGCCTTTCTCAGGAAAACGATTTCTCCCGCGACACTCGGCTGCGCCTCGCGTCAAAACGAAGTCGCTCGCGCTGCGCCCGTCACGACTTGCTCGCAAGCACTTCCAAAATCCCTTCGCAGAACGCAGGCAAATCGTCGGGCTTGCGGCTGGAAACAAAATGGCGATCGACGACGACCGGCGCGTCCAGCCAAATTGCGCCGGCATTCACGAGGTCGTCTTTGATCCCCGGCGATCCGGTCACTTTCACTCCTTTGTAAACCCCCGCCGAAATGGGGATCCAACCCGCGTGGCAGATCGCGGCGACGAGCTTTCCCGCCTGTGCCGACTGGCGGACGATCTCGAGCAGCTTGGTGTCGCGACGGAGCTTGTCGGGTGAAAACCCGCCGGGAATGATCAGGCCATGAAAGTCAGCGGCCTGCATGTCGCGGATGGCCGCGTCGGAAACGCAAGGGTATCCATGTTTGCCCGCGTATTTGATCCCCGCTTCAGGACCGGCAACCGTCACCTGGGCGCCAGCCTCGATCATCCGTAGCTTGGGATACCACAACTCGAGGTCTTCGTAGATGTCGTCGACAAACATCAACAGCCGTTTGCCATCCAGCGGTTTCGAACGGGCCACGGAACACTCCTGTCCAATAATTCGAATCAATCAACGATTTAAGCCATGAATCTGCGCAAGTGATTCAATCGTCGCCTGACGGTGGACGGCGGCGATTGCGTTTCTTGCCTGATTGCAGGCGTTTGCCTTCCAGCCGCCTTTTGTGCGAACCGCGGGTGGCTTTGGTCGGTCGGCGCGTGAGCGGTTTGCGCGCGACGGCCACGATCATCTCTTTCAGCCGTTCGAGACAATCTTCCATATTGCGGTTCTGGTCGCGCGAGCGCTGGCTCGTGAGAATCAATTCTCCCGCACTGGTTAACCGAGATGCGTATCGCGAAACGAACCTCTCGCGGACCTCGGCCGGCAGGCTGGGGCTTGTCGTCGGCGACCAGCGCATGACCGCCTTGCTGTTTACCTTGTTGACGTTCTGCCCTCCGGGCCCTGAGCTGCGTGCGAACGTGAACTCGAATTCATCGTCCGGGATTTGGATCGCAGGGGTGATAGTCAACATGATTGACCGCCATTCATAGCGGCACTTTGCCAGTTTGACTGAAAAACGCGAGCCTTCACGGCAAGCTGCGCCGGCCGATTCATCGGCAACCGCCGATCCCCGTGCGCACTCTTCCCGACCGCACCGACCAGGGCCGCAATTCCCGCCACGACGGCGGCGACTGCCAGAATCGCGAGGATCCACAGCACCGGTTTCCAATAACTGTAGGGCCGCGTGCCGACGACCTCACCCGTACGTGCATTGACGGCAATCCGATACGTCTTGTCGCGATACTGGTACGGGGCCAGCCAGACCGGCTGGAGAATGTGCTTGAACGTGATGGCCGTGTGCTGCGTGCTGACGGTGTGTAACTGCTGGTGATCCCCGCCGATGTCGCGGCAGCACAACGTGCGGATCTGGCCGTCCATGATGCCGCGGGCGTGCTCGAAACCCTCGTTCAAATCCACCGTATATCGTTCCGTTTGAAATCCGGCCAGAAATTCCGGCCGAAATGACTCGACGTTGTGCACGTCCCACGGTTCGAGCTGGTTCATCAGGTCGGCCGGGATGCTGTGTGACGCACAGACCAGTACGTCGTCGAAAAAGTTTTCGACGTCTCCCGAAGCGGGCCACCAGCGAATTCTGGTGACCATCCGCTGTTTGGTCACCATGCGAGTCTGCGACACCTGATTGCCGTTGGAGTCGGTCGTGAAATAGGTCTCCGGTTCGGTGTACGTTTCCAGTTCCTGGTAATTGTCGCCGCGCTGCCCGGTATAGTGAGTGTAGGTCATCGAATCATATGTCCAGAACGGCACGTAGATTCCCGCCCAGCGTCCCAAATTGGCAAGCTGTTTGAGGTCGCCGGGGGCAAACCAGCGTCCTTCGATCCAACGCTTAAAGCCATTCACCGCGGTCTTCTGATCGATTCGGAACGGGAGAATGCCCTCCGGCAGGATCATACTCTTGGCGGAAACCGGCTTATTTTCGAGATCATTCCCACAGTACGGGCAACGGTCCGCGGCGACTTTGTCTTCGAGCAATACGACCGCTGCGCAGGCTTTGCACTGCACTTCCGAAGAACGGCCCGCAATCGTGGATCCTTGATCGTTGGCGTGCTGCCAGTATTCTTCCCAGTCGCGCTCGCGGACCGCTTCCGAAGTGGGAGCGATCTCCTCGGCATAACCGCAATAGGGGCATTTCAGCGCCCGCTGCGACGGATCGAAATCGAGTTTGGCGCCACATCCGGGGCACGGAAACTTCCGCCCCGTGGCGGACTTTTCCGCCGCGTCAGCAGCGGAGTCCGGTACTTGCCGATCGGGCTCGGCATCCGTCGGCGATTCCGGAAAGTTAGGCGAATTTGAGGACACGGCTGTAGTTGCCTCGCTACGATCAGGGACTCAATCGGTGACCGGGCCGATGGCCCACAGCCTATCACAACGTCGCTCTCCACACCAAGGATCACGATCGAGATCGGAAGCCAGAATCGCGCCGGTTTCGCGGCAATGGTCGGCGGGGATCGAACGGGGGTCTGATCGGAAGTCTCGACGGCAGATTCATGGGTGTCCGGGCTTTTCGTGGGCGTCATGAAGGCTCTCCGGTATCTTGGCCGGGTGGACGTAATTCGCTGTCGTTCGTGATTCCTTGACGGGAAAACCGGCGACTTCGCCGCTCCCCGGGGCGGTCTGCGCTTGCTCCCGTCGCGGGGGTGCGCGATAATCAACGACCGGCAAGACACTAGCTATTTATCTTCCTTGTCAATTATCTTAGTTGTCATCACCGAACACATGGCCCGCTCCGCCGAGATATTTCGCAACGAGATAAAACGGATTCGCGATGAGAATATTTTCCACGGACCGCCATGAATCCGTCGACTTCATTCACCTATTATTCGCGCGGGGTTCACGTTACCCTTGTCATCCAGCGGGATAATGCCCGCGTTCAGTGACGTATTGTTTCCAAATCGAATCGCGTGCGGCCAATATGTAACCAGGGTGCCTCCGATGGCGACTGATGATCTCCTGCGGCGGCCTGTGAAGCAGGCCGAGGATTTGGGCTTTGAGCATGTCTCGGGTCAATCGAATTCGGCGACGAGCCTCAGCTCCACCGAGATACCCGTGGTCACAAATGGCGACGACGAAGATCTTGCCGCCGCAGAGAAGGCTGCTGCGTCTCTTGCCCGGCGAAAAAAGCGCAGACAGCAGGTGCGGGTCATCCGGGAAGAAATCGAGAATCTCCTCGCGGCCAATCGCCATAAGGGAGCCGTGGTTTATGCCGGTTTTCGTTTCGTGCAGATGGCCAAACAGGTTTCGATTTCCGAGCAATCCTATTTGCAGGCCTTTGTGCCGCTGGCAGTGGCGCGTCGATATCCGGTGCTCCTCGTCATGCAGACCCTCGACGTGGAAGAAGTCTTCGGCAAGGATTGGCTGCCTCCGGGAACCCGAGTGATCGTTCGCCCGGGATGTTTCAGGACGCTCAAGCGAGAATGCCTGGGCGCCAGGGCGCACAAACTCGACGTGCTGCGCTTCGTCTGGCCGGCAGCGGGCGCCATTATCGCGGGACTGGCTGCCGTCGGTGCGGCCATGATTTATCGCGGCAGTTGAATTCGCCAAAATCACCCGCGATCAGGGGTGACGGTCGGGTCACCCTCCAGTTTGAGCCGCTTGAAGCAGCTTGTTGAGTCAGATGACGTGCCGGGACATGAGCCGTCAATCGTGTTGACTCCTGGTGAGGTATAACCGTTACGGCACGCACAAACTGCCCGGCTTCGGTGATGTTTCTCAAAAGCATCATTTGACGGACCGACAATTCTGGCACAGATTTCACAGGCGAAATATGCAATCAGGCGCTCGCTCCCTGTTGGCACCCTATCAACGAATTGGCATGACCCTGCGACCCAGCCCACAAATCGACCTCCTGGCCGGCACTCAGGAATGGGTGCTGACGGGACGCCCCGTCGAAGGACAGGAGCCGCGCTCATTTCCGCTGACGTCGCTCCCGTTTCGCGTGGGACGTAAATCGGGTTTGTCGTTGACGTTGCCACGTAATACCGTTTCGGGTTCGCACGCCGAATTCTACGAGCAGCAACTGGCGCTCTGGATCCGGGATTTGAACAGCACGAATGGCACGTTCGTCAACGGCGACCGCCTGACCGCCCCGCGCGAGCTGCACGATAACGATCTCGTCCAGTTCGCTGACACTCCTTTCCGCTTGAACCGCAGCGAATCGAACCACCCCTCGCACACGCGCAGCAAGAATGCCTGCGATCAGGCGCTGGCGCTGGTGCAGATGGACCGGCTGTTCGAGGGCAAGTCGGTCGTCCCGCATTACCAGCCGATCATCGACTTGCGATCGAACACCATCGTGGCCTACGAAATCCTGGCGCGGAGCCGGCTCGTCGGGCTGGAAACGCCCGAATTCATGTTCAACGCGGCGGCGCACCTGGGACTCACGACCGCCCTGAGTGAAGAACTGCGGCGCGTGGCGATCAATGAAAGCAGCCGGTTCGGCGATGCACCCCACTTATTCTTGAATACGCATCCGTGCGAGCTACAGACGCAAACGCTGCTGGAGTCGTGCGAAGCGCTCCGCCGGTCGGCCCCGAATCATCGGATTACGATTGAAATCCACGAAGCGGCGATCACCGAAGTCGCCGAGATGGCCGCCCTGCGGCGCGGCCTGAGCGACATCAATATGACCTTGGCCTTCGACGACTTCGGCGCCGGGCAGGCGCGCCTCGTCGAACTGGCGGAAGTTCGTCCGCATTACATCAAGTTCGACCGCTCGATGATCAAGAACCTGCATACGGCCGACGCTTCGCGCGTACGAGTCGTCGCTGGCCTCGTGGCGATGGTGAATGATCTGGGCATCATTTCGTTGGCCGAGGGAGTCGAAACGACCGAAGAGCGCGACGCCTGCGTGGCGGCCGGCTTCGTACTGTCGCAGGGATTTCATCACGGAAGACCGATGCCGGCCGCCCATTACCTGACGCCGCCCGGTTCTAGCACGAAGTAATCACGCTCTGGACAGGACTTCGAGTTGCAAAGCGATGACGACCACCACGACCGAGAGTACGACGATCGATCCCCTGCTGCTCCGGGCCTTGCTGATGGATGCCGCCTTTTTTCCGGTGGAGCCGACGTCTCTGGAAGAAACGGGCCTCAGTGAAACATTCATTCACGGCCTGATGTGCAAGCAACTGGCGGTCGCCGGCAATATGACCGGACGCGCCCTGTCGACCTGTCTGTGTCTGCCGTTTGGGATCGTGACGAAAGTCCTCGACACGCTGCGGTCGCGAAAGATCGTGGGGCACACCAGCGGCGCGGC
>DASYAR010000242.1:0-7516 GCA_036501235.1 Planctomycetaceae bacterium | reverse complement strand
CGTGCCACGCGCGGCTTGCCGTGGCCCGATGCGGTCGGTCCCGGTAACCCTGATTCCGTGGCCGACGGGCCGGTAAACGTCCTGTTCATCGGCAGTCAGGACGACGACGCGACAATCGGCCGCCGATTGGAGAGCCTGGGGGCCGACATGCAGCGAATCCGCCAATTCCGCAATTTCCTGACTTACGATCCTGAAAAAATGCGGCATGAAGAGCGGTCGCTGGCATTGCCTCATGATCTGCCGGCGATCGAGAAGGAATTGGAAGAACACGAGGCAGGAATCGGACTGATCGTGATCGATCCTCTCTCCGACTTCTGCAGCGGGCCGCAGCAATTGGCCGAAGCATTGCGGCAACTCAGCGAGCTGGCGCGAAATGCCTACGTGGCGATCGTGGTCACGCTGCCAGCTCAGACGCGGTTCGATGTTCAAGGGGCGCCGCGCGTTTCGTCGCGCTGGCGCACCGACGCGGCTCGCTGCGTGTGGACGGTTGCCGCCGATCCGGACGACCACACCCGGCGGTTGTTCTTCGCCCGGCGGATCAACTTCTGCCAGGAACCGCGCGGGCTGGCGTTTCGTGTCGTCGATGGGCAGGTCGTGTGGGACCCGGAGTCAGCGATCGATCCGGTCGATCCGTTGGGCCAGCGCAAGGCGATCGACGCCTGCTTGAACGAGGTGCTGCGCGACGGCTGCGCCCCTGCTCCAGACGTTTTTCGCCTGGGAAGTCAGTGCGGATTCAACCAGAAGCAACTCCGCGCTGCCGGCAAGAGGCTGGGAATCGAAAGCCACAAAGGCGCGGGCTTTGGCGCCGAGGGAGGTTATCTCTGGTCGACGCGCGAGTACCGCATGGCGGTCAGCGCCCGGCTGAAGGAAGCGAGCAGCCCCGCTAACCTGGCAGACAAGCTCGAAGCGCCCGCCGAATCTCGAACAATCGAATCGTCGCCCGACTCGACGGATTTTCCAGGCCGCTCCACTCTCGAAGCGGAGACTGCGCCGCGGAAAGATAATCTCGCCGCCGAGGTCGCGAAAAATGAGGAATCATTGGAGAATTACCGGGAAATCTGGGATTCCGTCTGGTCCGACATGGCCCGTGACGGCCGCGGAAATCGTCCGCCAACCGCAACACGCACCGCCCGGCGGGACAAACACGCCCAGCAACCCCGATGAAGATGACAGCACACGAGCGATGAGGCGCGGCTTAAGACCCGCAGGGCGGGTTTTCCAACCTGCCCGTGAATCGCTTGCTCGTTCTTCACCCGTATAAAAATCGAACCGCAGAGGCCCCCAGAGAAAGCCGCTTCGGGCCGTGTCGATCCGGACATCCCATGAGCCCACTTTCACTGGGACGCGTCTAAGGGCCTTGGAATCAGGAAGGCAGGAAACGAATTCAGTCGCGCCCTAGCCAGTTGTCTTCCTGGTCTCCCGCCTTCCTGCATTCCTCACTTCTGCCCTGGACAGGTCGCGAGCGTCGTGACAGCGGCCCGGGAAGGTTACACGAAAAACTGGGAATCATTGAGAAATTACGGGGAATTCGTAGTCGCGAACCCCTCTTTGGCAGGTTTGACGCATCTGATACAATTCAGGATCATCGGAGCGTTTTTCACGGAGGCGTGGGGCGGGTATGGCCGAATCCAAAATTGCACAGCGCGCAGCCGAGCGGACCGGCGGCAATCCCGCTGACGATTTCTGGACCGGCATCGAGCGCATGCTGGCCGATCTTGCCGCGCAGGCCAAAGCCGACCCGCTCCCCGATGATTTTCCGGCGCGTGTCCTGGCGTGGCTGCACGAAGTGCTGGCGACCGAGGCCGAGTCTTTCTGGCAACAAGACCTGCACGGCCGCTTGCGACAGCGAGCCCGTCGTGCACAGGCCGACACTCCAGCCAACGGGGCTGCGACGACGGGCCAGGCTGCCGGCGACGACACCAAGCGCGAGGAGCGCATCAAATCGGTGCTGGCCAGCGGCGCGGCCCGATCGGCGCCGGCCGCAGTGCACACTGATGCGGGAAGTGAGGCCGGGGCCATGCCCGACCAGACCTGGCTCCTGTGTCCGATTCGGTCGGAAACGGGCACGGCCGCCGTGATCGAGATTTTGCATCGGCAGCGTTCGGGCCCGAATCGGCAACTGGCAGCGGAAGTGCTGCAATCGGTCGCCGAGTTGTGCGGCGATTATCTGCGCCGGTTCCAGTTGCAGGAATACGCGCGGGAGCGAACCGAGCGCGACGAGCTGGCGCAGTTCAACCGCCGCGTCCATGACAGCATCGACTTGAATGAAACAGCGTACGCCATCGTGAACGAGGGACGGCGGATCATCGGCTGCGATCGCCTCACCGTGCTCGCTTGCCGAGGCCCGGCTTGCGAGATCCTGGCGATCAGCGGCGCGGCGCGCTGGGACCGGCGGTCGAACAGCGTGATTCGTCTGGAAGAATTATGTGCGGCGGTAGCCGCCGGTGGCGGTCCTCTGGCTTCCGGCGGCCTCGCAGCCGACCTGCCCCCGCAGGTGCGAATTCCGCTGGATGCCTATCTGGAAGCGGCGCAGGTCCGCGAAGTGCTGGTGCTGCCGCTGGTTCGTCCTCCCGCCAACGATGGAGACCAGCCGATGTCGATCGGCGTCTTGGTCGTCGAACAGTTTTCAGGCGTGTTGACGGACGAGCACCGCGACCGGACGGCGGAAGCGTGCGTCGCGTGCAGGCAGGCGCTCGACCACGCGCTGCTCGTGCAGCGCATTCCGTGGGCCGGTTTATTCCGCCAGCGCGATTGGAGAGCGCTCGGCCGACGCGGCCGCGCCGCATTGGTCGCCGGGTTCGGGGCCGTGGTGCTGTTCTCGGCGGCGTGCCTGATTCCGGCCGATTTCGAAGTCGAGGCCCGTGGCGTGTTGCAGCCGCGCAGCCGCCGCGACGTCTTCGCCCCCGACGATGGCGTGGTCGATGAGCTGTTCGTCGATCACGGGACGCAAGTGACGAAGGGCCAGCCTCTACTGGGGCTCCGCAATCCTCAGCTCGACCTCGATCTCAAGCGGGTCTGGGGAGAATTGCAGGCGGCTCGCAAACGGCTGTCAGCGATTGAAACGGCGCGAGTCGAAGGAACGGCCGCATCCGGTTCCAACTCGGTCGCGGCCGCCCGGCTCAGTGGGGAAGACGCCGAGCTGCAAGAACTGGTCGCGGGACTGACGCGGCAGCACCGGCTGCTCGAAGCGCAAGAGACCGAGCTGCATGTCGCCAGCCCGATCGCCGGCCAGGTGCTCACCTGGGACCTGCCGCAATTGCTGCAAAGCCGGCCGGTGCATCGCGGGCAGGCCTTGATGACGATTGCCGACCCGCAGGGGCCCTGGGACCTGGAGCTCGAAGTTCCCGACCGCGACGCGGGACACGTTCTGGAAGCTCAACAGGCCGCGAAGGGAACACCGCTGCCAGTGACTTATCGAATGGCGACCGATGCTGGAGAATCTCATGAGACGACGGTCGATCGCGTGGCCCAATCGATCGAGCGGACCGCCTCGGGGGATCCCGCGTTGCGTGTGCTGGCGGGCGTCCAGGCGGACGTCGTTTCCAATACACGTCCGGGGGCCACGGTTCTGGCAAAAATCCACTGCGGCCGTCGCTCGCTGGCCTACGTCTGGCTCCGCGACGTGTACTACGCGGTTAGTACCCGCTTGCTGTTTTAATGTCCAAAGGAATTTGATCCATGCCCAGCACGTTGGGAACATTCGTTGTGGCGGCTGGCCTGCTCGCCTGGCCGGGTCGAGACGACGGCCCGAAGCACAAAGACGTCGTGAAGGCCAGCACCGTTCATTTGCGGTTGATCGACGAGGTGGAAGTGCCGGCCCAGGTCAGCGGCGTGCTGATCGCCATCCCGGCTAAAGAAGGACAACTCGTCGCCGAGAACGACCTGGTGGCGCGGATCGACGAGTCCGACGCCGTGCTGGCCGCCGATCGCGCGAAGCTCGACCTGGCCATCGCCGAGAAAAAGGCGGCCAGCTCGCTCAAGGTGGAGGTCGCGAAAAACGCGCTGATCGAAAGCCGCTTTGCCAAGATCCGGGCCGAGTTCGAGCTGGAAGCGGCCAAACGTCTCGCCGAAAATGACGCGCCGATCCGCTATGCGAAACGCTCGCTGGAAGTCGCCTCTTCGCACCTCAAGCGGGCCCTGAACTCGCGAAAGACGCTGGCCGCCAGCGTCTCCGAAAACGAGATCGACAACTTGCAGTTGCAGGTTGAAAAATCGAAATACGAAGCCGACCAGGCCGAGTACGATCTCGATATCTCCCGGCTGACCGAGCGTGTGAAGAAGTCCGACGTCGACAGCTACGACTTGACGATCGTGCAGAGCGAGCTGGCGATCCAGCAGGCGGAAGAAGACGCCCAGATCGCCGGTCTCACGAAGCGGGTCAAACAGAACGACCTGGCCACCGTGGAGCGCGACCTCAATCGCCGGAAAATCACCGCTCCCTTGGCCGGGATGGTCGTGCAGGTCCATCACCGCCGCGGGGAATGGGTGCAGCCGGGTGAAAAAGTGCTGCGGATTCTGCGGCTCGACCGGTTGCGGGCCGAAGGCTTCGTGACTTCCAAAGACCTCGAGCGCGACCTGATGGATGCGCCGGTGCGGGTCAAAGTGGCGCTTCCCGGTAAGCCCGAGGCCGAGTATCCCGGGCGCGTCGTCTTCGTCAGCCCTGAAATCGACTCGGTGAATTTGCAGGTCCGCATCTGGGCCGAGATCGACAATCCCAAACTCGAGCTCCGCCCCGGCCTCCGCGCCGAGATGACGATCGAACCGAAGCCGGGCAAAAGGTAGGTCTGAAGGAACTTATCCACAGATGGACGAAATCAATGGTCGCCGGGCAGGCTCAGTTTGTCATCGCTTACCAGCCCATGCTCGGCAACGCGCCCAGAAGAGAAGCAACACGCCGCATGCCAAGACGACGAGATCGGCGTTCCATGCTGCCGACAAGATCGGCGTGGCCGACTTGATGGTTACGGTGCCTTCCTGGTGAGTTGATCTGGCTCGAAGGAGTGCGAAGTAAGTCTGGATACACAATGCCATGTGGGCCACAGCCCCGATAATTAAAACCGCCGCAATAATCAGCATGGTCCGGGTCGGACGTCTCTTTGCGGCGTCCCAGAGTTGGTAGAGCACGAACAGTCCTTTCGTCTTCGCACCTGTTTCCTCATTCGTGTGCGCCGTAAATGTGGCAGTTACGCCAATACGTTGAAGAACGTCGAAAACTGGGCGATCCGCCATTGGCTCTCCAGTTAGGATATTCTATCGGTCGCTCATGACGCCAACATCCTCCTTGTCGACTGACCGTCCGGTGCCGCTCCGGGTGCGGCCGGAGTTGACGGCGCTGGCGATCGACGCGGCTGGCGGCAGGTGCTGGCGCATCAAAGATCCTCTGTCGCTCGAATACTTTCAGCTCGCAGACGACGAATACACCGTGCTGATGCTGCTCGACGGCCGGACCAGCCTGGCCGAAATCAAACGGCAGTTCGAGCAACGATTTGCGCCCCAGCACCTCAGCTTGAACCGGCTCCAGGCGTTTCTCGCGCATCTTCATGGGGAAGGACTGGCGCTCGCCGACACTCCCGACCAGGGCCGGCAGCTGCTCGAGCGCCGCCGATCGACCGCCCGCCGGGGGCTGACCGCGGCGTTGATCAATCCGCTGGCGATTCGGTTTCGCGGCGTCGACCCCGAACGGTTCATCAACTGGCTCTACCCGCGGTGCCGGTGGCTGTTCACGCCGTGGTTTGGAGCGGTCGCTGTGTTCCTCATGGTCTGTGCGGGGCTGCTGGTGGTCGGGCAGTTCGAGCGAATGAGCCAGCGGCTTCCGGAGCTGCATTCGTTTTTCACGCCGGCGGGAATTCTGTGGCTGGCGATCGCCCTGGGGGCTGCGAAGGTGCTGCACGAATTGGGACATGCCTTGGCCTGCCGGCACTTCGGCGGAGAATGCCACGAGCTGGGCCTGTTGCTGCTGGTTTTCACGCCGTGCCTGTATTGCAACGTCTCGGACGCCTGGATGCTGCCGGGCAAATGGCCGCGCGTGGCGATTTCCGCCGCGGGGATCCTCGTCGAGTTGTTTCTGGCGTCGGCATGCCTCGTGCTGTGGTGGTTCAGCGAACCGGGGCTGCTCAATTCGGTGTTCTTGAACGTGGTGCTGGTCTGCTCGATCGGCACCGTGGTGTTCAACGGGAATCCGCTGCTGAAGTACGACGGATACTATATGTTATCCGATATGCTCGAAATCCCGAACCTGGCGGAACAGGCGAATGGCCTCTGGCGACGGAAGGCGTGGGACTGGCTGGCGGGAGAGAGATCTCAGCCGCCCGACCGGCTGTCGCCCGGCGCCCGGCGCTGGCTCCTGGCGTACGCGGTCTTTTCAGGAGTCTATCGGGTGTTCGTCGTGGCGATGATTCTCTGGTTCTGCTGGGGCCTGTTTGCCGCCTGGAACCTCAGAGTGCTCGGCGGGGGACTCGTGCTGTGCGTGCTGGCTGGTATGGCTCTGCCACCCGTGGCCGCCGCGGTGCAGTTTCTGCGCGATCCCGTGCGGCGGCGCGAAGCGGATCCCACACGTCTGCGCTGGGCGCTGCTGGCGGGGCTCATTCTGGCCGCGGGACTATTTCTCATTCCCCTTCCGCAACGGGTCACCGCCGACTTCGTCCTGCAGCCGGCCGGCGACAGACACGTGCACGTGACCGTGCCGGGGAGGCTGCTGCGTGCGGTGCCGGCGGGAACGGTCGTTTCGGCCGGAGACGTGATCGCCGAGCTCGACAGCGAGCCGCTGCGGCACGAGATCGACAAGCTCACCCGGGAATGCGACCTGCTCGCGCTCCGCTGCCGCAACCTCGACGCGCGTCGGGCCGAAGATGCCGAAGCTGCCGCGGCCATTCCCACCGCGGCTGAAGAACTGGCCCGCGCCCGGCAGCGCCTCGATCAGCGCCGCCAGGACCAACAGCGCCTGCGCCTGAGGGCCCCCGTGGACGGAGTCGTTTTTCCTCCGGCGGAGGTTCCGGAAACGGCGACGGACCGACGAGAGCTGCCAGCCTGGTCGCGAACGCCTCTCGACCCGCGCAATATCGGTTGCTGGCTCGAAGCGGGCACCGTGCTCTGCATCGTCGGTCAGCCGCATGAATTCGAAGCCATGCTCGTCATCGGACAATCCGAAATCGAGCTGGTGTCCGCCGGCCAACCGGTGCGGCTGTTGGTCGATGAGCTTCCCGGAAAGATCCTGCAGGGAACAGTCACCGAAGTGGCGGCCGTCAATCTGGAAGCGATTCCGCCGGAACTGGTGGGCGCGCACGACACGGCGGTAGTGCGAGACAGTGTTGGCGCACTGCGTCCGGCCGAAACGTCGTACCAGGCGCGGGTGACGATCCCCGAGCGCGACCTGCCGGTTTCGCTGCGGGCCCGCGGCCGCGCCAAGATCCGCGTCGGCTCAGTCCCCCTCGGCCAGCAATTGTATCGCCTGTTCCGCCAGACGTTTCATTTTCGGTTGTAAACTCAGAGTGGCAGGCACACTCCGTGTGCCGTTTTT
>DASYAR010000241.1:0-3893 GCA_036501235.1 Planctomycetaceae bacterium | reverse complement strand
ACCGTCAAAAGAGCTTGGGCCAATAGAAAAATGTGAACAATTCGTTATTTCGGCATATATTTCAAATCAGCAATCTTCCTTAGCATTTGCGCGGGGTTGTGACTCGAGGATGCCAGGCTCGGCCGTTGGATGCTCTTTAATTCCTTTGTCTTCATCTTCGCCTTTCTTCCGATCACATTGATCGGCTTCGCCTTGCTCGCCACCAGTGGCCGCCGAAGAGCGGGACTGTTCTGGCTCGTGCTCTGCTCGTTGTTCTATTACGGATATTGGAATTGGCATTACCTCCTGCTGCTGCTTTTTTCGATGGGGGTGAACTACCTGATCGGAACGCTCTGGCTGCAAATTCCAACGCGACCAATGCGAAAGCCGGGGCTGATCCTTGGATTGGTCTTCAATCTCTCGGTTCTCGGCTATTTTAAGTACACCAATCTGCTGATCTCCACATTCGATGCGCTGACCAGTCGGGGATTTCCGTTGCGGAGCATCATCCTTCCGCTAGGCATTTCCTTCTTCACGTTTCAAAAGATCGCCTATCTGGTTGATGTCTATCGCGGGCACGGATACTCGCGGAACTTTCTTGATTACAGCCTGTTCGTGGTCTTTTTCCCGCAGTTGATCGCCGGCCCGATCGTTCATCCACGAGAAGTTCTGCCCCAGTTCTCCCGCCGTAAGATGTTCGGGATCAGTGCAAAAAACCTGAGCGTCGGATTGACACTCTTCTTCTTTGGGCTGGCCAAAAAAGTATTGATTGCCGACAGCCTTGCCCCAACGGCTTCCTCTGTCTTCGATGGCGTGGCGGCGGGACAGACGCCGGGCCTCACCAGGGCGTGGCTTGGCGCACTGGTCTATGCGCTGCAAATCTATTTCGACTTCTCGGGCTATACCGACATGGCGATCGGTCTGGCGCGCCTCTTTGGCGTACGCCTCCCGATCAACTTCGATTCTCCTTACAAAGCGCAAAGCATCGTCGACTTCTGGCGACGGTGGCACATCACCCTCTCGCGGTTTCTGCGGGATTACCTCTACATCCCCCTGGGTGGAAATCGCAACGGCAAACTCCGCCGCTATCTCAACTTGATGATCACCATGCTGTTGGGCGGGCTGTGGCACGGCGCGAATTGGACGTTCATTTTGTGGGGAACGTATCACGGGATCCTGCTGATCGGGCATCGATTTCTCGGCCGTCGGTGGGACGACCTCCCACGCAGTTTCCGCCAGCCGGCTTTCTTCCTGCTGGTCGTTATCGGTTGGGTCCTGTTTCGAGCCGAGAGCCTGGCGGTGGCCGGTCACGTGCTGACGTCGATGTTCGTGCCGACGGCGGGCATCCTGATTGAGAAATGGGAAGCTTTCGCATTCGTCACGGCACTGGCCGCCGCCTGGAGCATGGCCGGACCGAACGCGTTTGACTGGCACGGCGAATTCCGCTTGAACCTGCGCACGGCGAATGTCCTGGCGGTCGTCTTGGGAGCCTGTTTCGCAATCATGATGGGCGGCCGCGATTCACCATTTCTGTATTTTCAATTTTAGGTCTCGAATACCCAACTGCATCTTTGAAGGAATCTTCCCTGCCATGAGTATCGGATCTATTGCTAATCCGGGTTTGCAGCGACACCAGACGGTTCCCCTCACAGAACCGGTGGGGGCACAGCGCGCCACGCCGCCGGCGTTCTCGAGCGAAGTTCATGATTCGCAGTCGCATTCCGAATTCGTGCGAACTGCCAGCTTCGTCCCGGGGCATTCCTGGTATACGCCCGTCAAACGCTGTGCCGACGGCCTGCTCGCTGCCGTGCTGCTGGTGCTGGCGGCGCCGGTGATGGCCGTGGGAGCGATCCTGGTCAAGCTGACGTCGCGAGGCCCGGCACTCTACCGGCAAGTGCGCATGGGGCAGGGGGGACGCCACTTCACGCTTTTCAAACTGAGGACGATGCGGCAGGATGCCGAGGCCGCGACCGGGCCGGTCTGGTCGACCGAAAATGACCCGCGGATCACCCCGCTCGGCCATCTTTTGCGGCGCACGCACATCGACGAGTTTCCCCAGCTCTGGAATGTGCTGCGCGGGGAAATGAGCCTGGTCGGACCGCGCCCCGAGCGTCCTGAATTCGTCGCCCGGTTGGATTGGGAGGTTCCGTGGTATCGCGAACGGCTGAATGTTCGGCCGGGGATCACCGGCCTGGCCCAGATGTGTCTGCCTGCCGACGCCAGCATCGACAGCGTGCGTCGCAAAGTCGTATACGACCTGTATTACGTGCGCTATGTGACGCCGTGGCTCGACATCAAGTTGATGTGCCTCACTGCCTGGCGACTGCTGCGAGAATTGAACCGCTTTTGTCGGCGCACCGTCGTCTTGCCGGATCAGGAAGAAATCGAGCGCGGCTATCAGCGTGCCGCCGGCCTAGAGGCCGAGACGACCGAAGCCGCTCCCGTGACGCTCCGATCGCTCTCCGAATCTCTGTCGTAGTGATCCGTCGCGCCACAATCTCGGGCGTGGAAGCCGAGAGTTACCCTCATCATCCAAATCTCTTTGGTGCACAATTCGATGCGACAGTTGCCGTGTAAATCATGTTATGCAGCCATTCCGGTCATCGCCATCTGCGGTGCGCTCGTGCTCTCGGTGCTCCTTGTCACGCCCCGTTCGTGTGAGGCCGGGATCATCGTGGGAGGAACGGCGACCGACGCGCGAACTCGCCAGATCACGACGACCGGAAGCCCAATCACGAGCAAAATTCCGACCGTTATCGGCGGATCGGCCGCCAACGCCAAGTCGATCAGCAAACCGTCCAGTCGACCTGTCGCTTCACCCCGAATGAACGCAGATTTGGCAGGCATCGGCCCACTCGATTTGACCAGGCGCAATCCCTCACCCAGCGTCTTCACAGGCCCGGAATTTGGCTCATCCTCGAATGGAATTCTCGGGTTGTGCCTGGAAATGACGCGCCGTCACCAGAATGGCGATCCGATTCCGCCGTTTAATCCACTGTTACGCGATCTCTTGTCGCCGCTGCCTGGTTCATCGTCCGGTATTGTCGCAACTTGCAGCATGTCGATCGACGATCCGTGGAACATCTCCACGGGCACCATGTCTGGTTCCCCGGGAAGTCTGGCAAACTGGCAAGGGATCGACGCCTTTCAGCTCGCACTTCTAAATGTCGAACCCGGCGGCAACATGGCAGCCGCAGCGCTGCCGCTGGGATACTTCGGAAACATGTATGTCCCCGCAATTCTGGCGGCCGTGGGGAGCGGCAGCATCCATTCGACAGATGATTCGAGCGATGGCCCCAAGCACTACGTCTCTTCGGAAGCCATTGCTCGGGGCGTCGGCAGCACCAGCTCAGGTGTTGCCAGCTCTTCCGCCGGCGACCACCCCCCTCTCGAATCCGCGGGCAATCTCCTGTGGTTTCTGGCCGCCGCGCTGGGGGCTTATCCTTTGCTCCGAGGGAAAGCCGCACATTGATCCGGCTTCGGCGCCGAGTCCCACTCGTCGTCCGATCGGCTTTGTAGTTGGCGCCGCACGCCGTCGACTCGAGCAGAGACCCCACCGCCCTGTCGGGACGGCCGGGCCACCCGACGCTTTCCGATGTCACCGACCGTTCGCCTTCCAGCGATATACGCGGAACTCGGCGTTGCGGAACACCATCTCGACGTCTGGAGCCCCAAACGGCGCCCGCATCTCGGACGTCTGGTCCTCGTTGGTCAGAGCGCCAGCTCCCACGCGGACGATCATCATGCTCGCGCCAATCGATGCGGCATAGCGTCGAAATTCCTGTTCATCAGTTCCGAGGGGATAGGCCGATGATCGCCGGCCTGTGTACAGGGCCAGCGCGCGCGGTTTGAAGAACAGGCATATGTCCTCGGGCCGGGTTTGATTGCGAACAAAACCAAACAGTTCCGTGGCG
>DASYAR010000240.1:0-14971 GCA_036501235.1 Planctomycetaceae bacterium | reverse complement strand
AGCCGATTTCCCTTCGAGAACACCGGCACCGACATGCATTGCCAGATAAGTTTTGATCATCACGACGCGTTCGGATGCGTCCGACCAGAGATGCAATTGCGTCAGAAAGATGCGAACGAGAATCCGCAAGAGCCAGAAGAGCGCTACGGCAATGATTAGTGTCGGGATTGACTCACGGATCAGAAGTGCAACTCGCCATACATCACTTCTCGCATCTGATTCAGTGGCGATTTTTATTTCCTTGGCGAGCAAGTCGGCTGCTTCATTCGCATCATGGGAAGCTGCCACGGCTGGGCCATTGCTTCCTCCGGCCGCTGCTCTTAAATCCTCTATGGCTCGTAACGATTCCTTAATCCTGACGGGAAATGCAGCCTCATTTTGAATCAGGGTCCTCATGTCCGACAGTGCTGCTTCGTTCCGGTTGACAAGTAGGAATACGCCACAAAATGCGATCAGGACGATTGCCGGTGCCAGAGAGGCTACGGCCCGAATGTGTCGCGTTCGCTTCTCGGCCCAGTAATCGGCCGCCGCATCAAATTCCTTTATCCTGAGGTACTTCTCTTCCCGGGCTATCCAATCTTCCTGCAAAATGGCCAAAGCTTTGTCGCGAGTGCCCAACACCGACTCGGCATGATCCGAAAACTCTTTGAGCTTGGCGTCCCATTCGTTCCGAAGCAGTCGCGGTTCATTGAAGTCGGAGTCGGTGGGAATCTTTTCTTTCAGCAACAGAGCAAGGAGCCTGCCCGCAAAAATCTCTTCAGCATTGTCCTTTCCATATTGTGGCCTGGCCCCCTCATTCGCTGCCCCATACGCAGCAAGGAACCCGCCGAAGATGAGTGCGCCGTAGACCTCGCGTGCATGATCTAATCGCTGAGCCCCTCGACTGATCGAAGCCCAGGGGCCTTCAGCCCAGGCGCGTGCAAAGTTGACATCATTCTGCACGTTTTCAATTCGCCCGCCGGAAGTTACTTCGTTTCGAATACGATTGTGGCTGTCCTCGAGCTCTTTGTGACGGGTATTTGCCTGATCAATCGCTGCTGACAAACCACTGCTCTGCGCTGATTCCAAAAATCGATGCCACGTGTTGAATTCGCGTCCCAGAAAATCATAAACGTCGCTGAGCGTCTGCCAATTAAAAGGTTGTCCGTGCGCCGTGAATTCACCGGGGAGTGGCATTCTGTCGGCCCGTTTCGAATGAGTTTAGTGGCTGATCCGACTACCACGAAGCTACCACACTTCCACATAGACTGGCCAGTATTCCGCGATATTCGTGTAGATCGTGGCAATCCCCGTGGTGGCGCGGTATCGCCCAGAAACGCCGTGTTTTCTCGCGTTTTTCGCGATCCAGACTGCTTGGTTGACATTGTGGAGGTCACTGGTTTGAGTCCAGTAGCGACCGTTCGTCGGATCACTGAGTCCCCGGAGAATTCCTTCTTATCCCGGGGGTTTTTTGTTTTCCGGTTTGCAGCGCCGGCAGTTTTTGGAGTGTTGACGATTAGATCAGGGAATCGGCGGATCGGGAGGAGCGTCCAGCACCTTGTCGATCTCTGCCTGTACGGCTTCGACGGACTGGGCCGCGATCGTGATCCCCTTCGCAATCGTACGGAACACCGCCCGCAGCGACGTCACCTCGGCATTGACGCTCGCCGTGTTCATGGCAGACGGTGAGTCTCGGATAAACGGTGAGTCTCGGATAATCCGGACGTCCCGATATTTCTCGACGACGGCAATCAATGATTCCCCTTGGGCGAACTCCGTTTGCAGAATCTGGTCTGTACGGTAGCGAACGAAAGGGGCGCGTTGAAAAAGGGGACAGTCCCTCTCCGCCATATCGATTTGTTACGGAGAATTCACTCATCAGACAGGGACAGTCCCCGTTTTCAACAGACTGTTAGCGTAGTCCAGCGGCTGGACTTGAAATCCGTAAGCACTCTGCGCACCATACGGGCTGACGGTTCTGGTGCGATTGCAATCGCGGTCGCGACTGGATTCTTGAATCCGAGGATTCAAACGCAGGCAGTCGCCTGCAAGGGGCCAGCATCTTTTCGCAACTCTGCGAATCTTCTCTCCACCGGTCCCGAACTATGCAGGATGGCCTTTGGGTTTCGTCCAGCTTCCTTCTTTCAAAGGGCCCGTTATGTTTCCCAGAAACCGAATAGTCACATTCGTCGTTTCGTGGCTGCTGCTGTCATCGTCGCTGCGCACATTTGCTCAAACAGCCGCGCCGGGCACGAAGCTCCCCGCTCCCACCCCGCTCGCCGGTCCGGGAAAGCCCGTCGATTGGCTGTTCATCTTCAAATTCAACGCCGCCACATTCCCCGGCTGTGGAGGACGCGACCCGAAGATCGATTCGCCCGGCATCTTCGGTGGCACGGTGCAGGACTACAAGACAAAGCACAGCCAGCAATATGTGTTCGCGACCAGCAAAAATCCCAAACTCGTGAAGGGCGCGGGCTGCCTTGGCGCGACGCTCGACGATCCGCTCGGAGCAACCTTTGGACAGATTTACAATACGCGGGGCTATCACTACGTCGTGTGGAATGATCAGTTCGACAATAATCCAATCGAGTCGAAAGACAGTCCCGCCGGGCACTCCAAGGGAATGGTGGCCTGGAATGACGACGGCGAGGGTTTGGTGCTGCAGGTCTCGACTCCTTCCTGGCCCGGGTCGGCCAGCAAAGGGCATCCGCGTCCGGTTGACGGCAACACGCTGGGCTGTGTCGACGATGACGATATTGAAGTCAGCCAGCACTTCTTTGCGCTCAAGCTCAGCAAGAGCGACCTTGTTGCCGTGCTCCAGGGCCTGGCGAACGCCAGCATCGTGACGTCGGTGCAACGCCCCGAAATTGTTCAAAACGGCGGGCCGGCCAGTGTGCAGGCCCTGGTCAACAAGCTCGGCCCGGAGTCACCCAGCACCAACTGCACAATCGCGAAACTTTCCAGCGGCGTGCAGTTGATTTCCAAACCATCCAAAATGGCCGCGCCTCCCTGGCAAGTCGTGTCGGCCCGACTCGACGGGCTTCCGCTGCGAGTCGCCAGTTGGTGGGCCACGCCGATGATTTATTCGACCGATGCCAAAACGAAAATCGAAGCCTGGCCGACGGAAGTGGGCAGCCCCGGGGCCGTGGCGATTGCCCTCTCGGGCAATTGGGATGGCAAAGCGATCGGCCTGAAAGGGGGAGACAGCCCCGATCGGAATCACGCCAAGGTCGGCATCAGCACGGACAAATCGAAGCCGTTCTGCATCTTCGGCGATATGAATCAGCAAGGCGCGCTGCGCACCGGCTATGCGCACGTGGGACAGCCCATGACCAGCAGCCAGAACGGAAGAGGGGGCACATTTTACGTCCTGAAGGATCAGGACCTGTTCGACAGTCTCACCGATCTGCTGAAGGGGGACACGGCTCCCGAAAACCTCCCGAACGGAGAAGAAAAGCCGCGCGGCCAGCGGTAAGTCGCCGCGATCAGCCCAAATGGTCCCGCCGGAGACCGACTTCATTGCGCAACCAACTCGAGGCATCTGCCAATGACGCGGTTTCAATAGCGCAGATTGCCGCCAAAATCCGGCATTTCGCCCGCTCGGACCTGGTGAGTCCATTCCATCAGCGTGTCGGAGCCATGTTCCCAGAATTTCGCGCAGAGTTCGAAGAATTCTAATACGACGTCACGTTCGCCGCGCTCGAGCAATTCTTTTGCCAGCGACATATTCGGTCCGAAGGAGCCGAGTTGCGGCGAGCCTGTCGTGCCGGCGCATGCGATCAAGCGCTCCCTGGCCTGATCGAGATCTCCGTTCTGCAGGGCCACCTTGCCGAGGACCAGATTTCCATGGTGGATCGCATTTCCGTCGTTGCGAAAAAACTCGGGGAGATCGGAGCTCGCGGCAGCGCTCAACAATTCCGTGGCGTAGTTCTTCGCCACCTGCAGTTCGCGAGCGTCATAGGCCGCCGCTGCAAGATGCGGGAGATAGTTGATCCGTTCCAATAACTGCTGCGTTTTTTTCACTTCGGGATCACAGGTTCCGGCGTCGCCGGTTTCGGCTTCCGACCGTATCCGCTCGGCACGTCGATATTCTCGAAGGGCGTGCCGCGCGTTTACTTGCGATTCAGGGGTCTTGCGCCCGCTTCCGAGCGAATAGAGTTGCCCCAATCGTTCGGACCACTCGGGATTGGCGGGCTCCAGATCGCAGGCTTTCTTAAGCAGCGTCTCGCTCAATTCGCGATCGTGGATCAGAAAAAATCGAGCCGCGTTTCCCAGGACCTTGGTGTCCTCAGGATGCGAATCGATTTGAGCGAGCCACAAATTCTTCGCTGTTTCATACGCTTGTCCGACCGATTCCTGAATGCTGGCCTCCGGACTGCCTGCCGATTCCGAATTGGGCGCGTTGCTGATCAACCAGAAGATATGCTGATGCCGTTTGTCAAGTGCCGAGACCGACTCTCGCTGTCCAATAAAGTAATAGCCCAAAGCCAGAATTCGCAATCCCAGTTCGTGCTGCGGGTGAGGAATCTGCTGTTCAATTCGGCGGACGTCGTCCGCCGTCAGGTTCTGGCCCAGATGCGTAAGGCCGTGTTCGACATCGCGGCGGATTTCCTGGACAGGATCTGCCAAAGCCTTGGCAAGAAGCGGTACGGCGACGACGGCTGGGGGGCCGTCGCGGAAAATGTTTGTCACCGTCATCAAACGAACCTCAGCATCGGGATCGTCGAGAGCGGCGCTCACGGCTGCAATGTTCCAGACTGTCTCGAGCGACGTTTGCATGCTGTCGCCGTCGCCGACCGGTGATTCGCACCACGGGCAAGTGCCCGCCGAGATCTGTGAATGCGTGATTCGACATGCTGGCTTCATGATGAATAACCTCTTGCAGCGCCCGGCCGACATTCCGCTCGAGATGATGAATGCCCTGCGAGATTATAGCCTGCCAAGTCAATGGTCCATAATCCATCGATTCGCCGTTGCGTGAGCGGTTCGATACATTCGTGGTTCAGTCGTTTGTTTCGCTATGCGGGGTGATCTTTGCCGGTTGTTAATTCACCTTCGGCCAGACGCGAAAGGCACTGCGTGATCTCCTGGCAACAACGACGGCCTCGGGAGCGTAGCCCTGTGCGCATCACATCAGCGAGGGACGGTGGCGCGTGGCGGGCGCTTCGGATGGGGGCGGCGTGGCGAGAGTGGCCAGCGCCGCGCCGGCCACATCGCAAGCCTCGCAGAGAGGGTTCTCTGACGAGGCGCGGACCGGGAAGAAGAGGCGCCTCCTGGATTCGAACCAGGGATGACGGAGTTGCAATCCGTTGCCTTCGCTGCTTGGCTAAGGCGCCGATTGTGGCTTCATTTCCGCCCATAACCTGCGATGCCGCAAGTTTCAGGAGTCATGAGGCTGACGGATTTCTTATCGTCACGGCGATTCGCCCGGCCGCAATAATTCCTGAACATCTTGGGAATGGACGGTGCCCTGATGTCGAATGCGCCTGTGCGGCGATAGAATACACGCAAACCGGAAAATCGAGATCCAGTCACGACCGCATTCAGATGCTGATCGACGGTGCCGAACGATGCAAATCCAGAAAATTGCCATCATTGTCGCAGCCGTCGCCGTTGCGGCGGCGATGGCGCTGGTGATTGACCGACCGGCATCCAACAGCGAGTCTGTCTCGAACAAAACGGGGCATCTCGAGGCGAGAGACCCGTCTGAAGCTTTCGTCGGGATCGGCGTCGCCATCAAGCTGCCGCCGGCTACGGGCGGCAAACACATCTTTCGCGACGCGTGCGAGATCTCGTTCTTGCAGCCCGATCAACCGGCGGCATTAAGCGGAGAGCTCGCGGTTGGCGACCTCATCGTAGCAGTCGCTCAGGGCGCTGATCCGCCGATCAATTGCCAGGGGAGGGAATTCCGCGAAGTCGTCAATCTCCTCGAGGGGCCGGAAGGGAGCGAAGTCCGGCTGACGATCATTCCGACCGGCAGTCGTGCTGCGCAGAAAAAGGTGGTTGCGTTCATTCGGGAATCTCTGCGGGGCGCCGATCTGATCGGGAAAACAGCGCCGGACGTATTGGTCACACGCCTGGCGGGAAGTGGCACGGTGAATCTGCGGAACTTTCTGGGGAAGATTGTCGTGCTGGAAATCTGGACGAGCTCGTGCGCGCCGTGCATCATGGCCGTGCGGGCCATGCAGACTTATCCGCAACAGTACCCCGCCTGGGGCGAGCGTGTGGCGCTGCTGGCCTTGAGCGTAGACGAAAAACAGGAAACGGCGAATGATCGGCTCGGACAGGAAGACTGGAAGATCACGGACAACGTCTGGGGCGACGCACAAGTCAAACGGGCCTTTGATGCCGTTGTGTTGCCGCTCGTCGTGGTCATTGACGCGGAGGGAACGATTGTGGCCGCTGGCAACCCTCAAAACGTCAATGTCTCGAAGATCGTCGATGGATTGCTCGGCCCGTGATCGCCCCTGATCGACAAGTCCGGGCCGCGCGGATCGCTCCGCTGTCTCGCCATGAATCACGGCGCACCGCGTGCATTTCGCGCGACATTCACGGCGTCGTCGCCAGCACTTGACGCAGAGCTTGATCGAGCTCGGCAACCGACTGGCCCGCATGGTTTTCGACCTGCCAAAGAATGTCGGATGCGTCGACCGAACAGTCAACGGCTTCCGCATCCGCGGCGAACAGCGCCAAGAGGTGATCGTTGCAGAGCGGGGGCGGGGCATCGCTACCGTCGCGATTCCTCGCCGGACCGTCAGTCGTTAAGTCGTCATTCGACGTCGGCTGGGGGGCATCGCGAAGGCTGCGCTCCGCCTCTCCACCGCACCAGCGTCTCACCGTCGTCAGGAATTGAAGCCGGTCGATGGGTTTCGTCAGATAAGTATTGCAGCCGGCATCGAGGCATTTCAGTCGATCGGTCGACATGGAATGGGCCGTGAGTGCGATGACGGGGTGTTCGTACCCACGTTCGCGCAACTCGGCGGTGGCACGGTAACCGTCCAGCACGGGCATTTGCATATCCATCAAGACGACATGGAACGGATCCCCCTGGGCCTTCGCTGCGAGGGCCTGATCGCAGGCGATTCGGCCATTTTCGGCGATCGTCACTGTGGCGCCCGCGCGTTGCAGCAGGTAGGAAAGCAGCCGCTGGCTGTCGGGAGCATCTTCTGCCAGCAAGAGCCGCGCACCGTGCAGTAAGGGAAGCTCCTTCTGCGTCGGATTGTCTGTCTCGCCGCTGATTGATTGACGACCGGCGCGGGGAAGATTCGGCAGATCGGCCGGGCGCCCGACGATTGAGACGCAAAATGTGGTCCCGACCCCGAACTCGCTGGCAACGACAATCGTCCCACCGAGGATCTGCGCGAGCCGCTGACTGATGGCCAGTCCCAAACCGCTGCCGCCAAACTGGCGCGACATGGAACTGTCGGCCTGCTGAAATGGCTGAAACAACGATGCCAACTGCTCGGGAGTCATTCCGATGCCGGTGTCATGAATCTCGATCAGCAGCATGGGTTTTGCGCTGCCCGAGTTTTCCCAGCGAACGCGAACGTGAACCGAGCCCGATTTCGTGAACTTGACGGCATTTCCCACCAGGTTCAGCAGGATTTGTCGCAAACGGGTGGGATCAATCAGAATCGCCGTTGGAATCGCGGGGCTGAATTCGGCGTCCAGGCGCAAGCCCTTGTCTGTGGCCCGGAGACTCAGCAGTTCGACGACTTCGCCCACCAGTTTCCGAGGCGAATAGGCAACCTGCTCGACAACCAGCTTTCCCGCCTCGATCTTCGACAGATCGAGAATGTCGTCGATGATCGACAGCAGTTGTTCGCCATTGCGCTTGATCGTGGCGACCGAATCCCGCACGGAGGGACGCAAATCGGTTTCGTCGAGGACCAGATCGGCATACCCGAGGATCGCCGTCATTGGAGTTCGAATCTCATGGCTCATGTTCGCCAGGAATTCGCTTTTGGCTTTTGTCGCGGCTTCGGCGGAGATTGCGCCCGCTGTGGGGGGGAGATGTCGCCCGCCGCTCTTCCGCGCTGCGTGCCTGCGGGAATTCATCCGAGCCATGTAAATCATCAGGCTAACGGCGAGCAAGCACCCGAGCACCGACCGCTGCCAGGAGGCGAGGGCGATCCCAATGAGAAAAAAGCCGGTAAAGGTATTGGCAACCATGGCTGATATTGCGTGTGGGAATGTGGCAACACTAGATCGCCACAGTCGACCGCGCCGGACAAATCAGTCGTTTTTGATGAAAAATCGCCACGATTTGGGGCGGTGGCGGAACGACCCGACAATTGGAAAGAATTTGGGGCGTTAAATCCGGTAATTTCGTTAATAGTCCGGGCTAATCCCGTGACGCGGGGGCCGCAAATATGACGCGCTTGCCGTCATGCGATCGGGCTGTCGTCTTCCATAAGATGCGCGAGATGTTCCAGCATCTTCAGCAGCAGGGCCTGCTCCGACGCCGGCATGGTTTCGAGCGACTCGAGGCAGCGCTTTCTGAGCAGGAACGGCACTGCGGCCAGCACGCGATCGCCCTCCGCAGTCAACCGCAGCATGACGGTCCGCCGATCGGGGGCGTGGCGCGTGCGGCTGACGAGGCCGTTGCTTTCCAGACGATCGAAGATTCCCGTGAGCGTCCCCTGATTGAAATTGGCGGTCCTGGCCACCTCTCCCGCGGGAACCGGTTGCAGACGTTTGACGACGCGCAGAATCGTGAGCTGCGGGCCGGTCAGCCCGAAGTTGCGTTTCAGAAAATCGGAATGAATATCGACCGACCTGGTGATCCGCCTGATGGCGACAATGACGCGCTCTTCGACCGTGAGTTGATTCTGCATAGCTGCCCGGTTGGACCGGCCCCCGTCCGGAATGCAAGCGGCCCTCTCTCGATTAGCGCTCTCGAGAGACGGCCGGATGTTGGACTTCTTTTCCCTGAAGGATAGAAGTAGGCCTAGAATGTCGACAGCGAAAACGGATGTCAATGAGAAGCGGGCAAAAAAAAGACGGGCGTCCGAAGCAAAGCTCCAGACGCCCGCAACTGGACCGGGCCAGCAATCCAGTAACCCAATTATGCCAGTTTTCTATTTCAGCACCATCGGGAGATTCCTGATGCGCTACTTATCCGAGGGCCCGGCCGGTTTTTGATCCGATTTCGCGCTGGATTTGCCGGCGGGATCGGATTTCGCAGCGCGATCTTCGAAGAGACTCGGCGGCTCGGCGGGGCGGAGGCCAAAGAACGCGAGGACGCCGTCCCGTTCCTGTTCCAGGTCGAGCGGCATCAGCGATTTCAGCGTCGGCGCCCGTTTCTTGTCGGCCGGATCTTTCTTTGCCGTTTTCGCGGCGGGCTTGGTCGCCAGTTTCGGCCGCTTGCTGCTGAGCCGCGTCGCCCATTTATCGAGATCGGGGTTTTTCGGGATCGTGTCGCCCGTCTCCTTTTCGTAGCGGGCAATAGCGTTGGCCCTGCGGTCGGCGATTCCCGAAGCCCGCTCGGCGACGTCGGCCATCCGACCGACGACGACGTTGTATTCCACCTGATAGGCCGTCATCTGGTCGCTGTAGGCGACCATTTGTTCCTTCATCATCGTCATGCCCACGGGGCCCATGCGGTGCATCAGCGGCATATTGGCTCTGGCCGCTGTCAATTGCGCGTTGGCCTGCGCGTAAGACCGGTTCAGCCCATCGGCCCGTTGCGAGAGACTTTGAAAATCACGGTCCAAGAGACCCAACTGCTTGTCGAATTTGCCTAGGAGATCGTCGATCCACGCCTTCCATTCCTCTTTGGTTTGAGGCGGAGCCCCCTTGTCTTTGTCGAGTGCGTCGAACTCTTTATCCAGTTTGCGGCGTTTCGCGAGCTGCCCTGCCGTATCACGGGCGGCGTCGGCCGCCAGTTCCAGTTCGGCCGCTCGAGCGCGGAGCAGTTCGCGCCCCTCTTCGACAGAAAACTCCAGCTCCTCGCCGAGCGCGTCCAGCGCCCGCGCCTGGCGCTCTTCGATCAATCCTTTGGACTTCTTGGAGTCGGGCAGGAGCGCCAGGGCTTCCAGGAGTTGGCCGATCCAACGCGCCGCCTCACGTTGAGCTTCCGTGATGACCGGCGCGGCCTCTGCGGATTTCTCGGCTGTGGTGTTCCCGCCGGTCGCGTCGACTGAGGATTTAGCCGAGGATGTGAGCGATGGTTTGTCTGTGGCACCGTCTGCTGAGTCGTCGGGAGTTCCCGTGTCGCGCACCAGAATGGAGAACTCCACGAGCCGATTCAGTCCCATCTCGTACTGCTTGTTGACAAAGTGACTCCAAATCGCGGCCTTCCAGGCGGGCCATAACGGAGGCCCGGCCTGCGTGAGGGCGGCCTCGAATTGGTCGCTCGCCAGCTTCATCTGCGATTGTTTGACCAGCACCAGGCCTTGGGAATAGTCGATCCGCGGCTCGCCGGGCGCAAGACGGCGTACCTTGTCGAGTCGCCCGAGGGCCTCCTGAACGCTTCGGGGTCCGACGACGAAGCCGGCGTCAAAGACCTCTTTCAATTGATTGGCGATCGCCAGATTCTCTGCGGCTTTCCGCGGAGTGCCGACGGGTTTTCGATGATCGGCGCCGGTCAGTCCCGTCGTCAGGACGAGACCACCCGCCAGGATCCACCAGTTTGGAAATCGCGAGAACATGTCGGGGAGCGAAGTCGCCTGACAAAGAGGAAGTGAACGCTTGACGAGCGACGATCGGGCCCGCGTTCGCAGGCGTGGCATTATCTAGATTATGGACCGGCGTCCCGCAATGTCAATTGGAGATTACAGCCCCTACAACCGATAAAACCGTTAAAGTCGGGCTCTCGCAATTGCCGAAGTTGATGGTGGATAGTCCTATTGTCGCGACACCCGGTGCGCGCAGTCACGAAAGACGGCATGAGCAGTTTCTGTCAGACTTTGCTGGCCGCCTGCTGCTGTGGCTGCATGCTGGCCTCGCCGGTGAATGCCGCGGAGAATGACTGGCTGCGGAATTCGTTCGAACCCGAGGCCGGCGAGCAGTACGTCGTCCCGAGACCAGTCCCCGAGGTCTCGATCGAGGACTTAAGTCATCTCGAAGGTCCGTTCGACAGTCAATTTCCCGATCTGTCTGTCGACGAAAATCCCTTCTATCACGGGGTTGAAACCGATCGTGCGTCATTCACTCCGGCCCTCTCGACGGCCACGGTAGGCAACGTCATCCTCGAATCGGGGTATTCGTTCATTGCAAATCGCAATCTCCCGAGCCAGCACAGTATGCCCGAATTGGTCATCCGATATGGTTTGACCGAGCGGATCGAGGCGCGGTTTGGCTGGAATCAGGAGATCGGCGGGGGCGGCTCGGTGATTTCGCCGGTTCAACAGCAAGAGGGGCTCGTGGCGCCCAACAGAGAGACCATCGTCTCGGCCAGTCGGTTCATGGGTGGCTTGAAAGTCCGGCTGTTCGATCAGGACGGCCTGTTTCCGGCAAACACCGTGCTCTTCGAGGGCTATTTTCCGTCGTTTGGCGACACGCGAAAAAGACAAGTCGCCGCGACGTATGCCATCGGCTGGGAGCTCTCTCCCCGCTGGAAGCTCAATGCTTCCGTTCGATACGCCACGGAATCCGAATTCGGAGACGACTGGTCAACCTGGAGCCCGGCCATCGTGCTGAAAGTGCCGTTCGCAGAACGCTGGACGGCCCAGGTCGAAGGCTTCGGCGTCCTGCCCCATGGTCAGTCGGGAGGCGTGCCGCAGTATTTCGCCGGGCCGGGCCTGCAAGTTCTGCTGACGCCGGCCATCGAGTTGAACTTGCGAGTCGGCACGGGGTTGAACTCCGTCTCGCCCGAGTTCTATTCGAGCGCGGGCTTCGGCGTGACATTCTGACGTCATGAAAACCGATGACGCAGTGAAGGAGACGAGGAGCGAGGCATCTCGCGTCTGATCGTAGGTCCGGGTTTCTCAATTAGAGTGCTGTCAAGCAATCGCCCCACGACTTCGTTCATGGATCGGGGCGTCGCAGCAGCTAATCCCCTATGACGGTGGGTGGGACTTGACCGAGCGTTGCATTGGTCCGTAGCATGGAAACCTCGTCTCAACGGGCAGATTTCCAGCGGCGGCGGCTGATTTGACGTATCAGATTGGCAATCCGCAAGTTCTGTCGCTTTGTCTCGTACTGAGATAGCGCCACGCGGCGATCTCAATTCAAATCATTCCCGTCAACTTCCCATCGCTCGAGCCAATCCGTGCCTGATCCCGAAAACCCCGTGCCAGTAACAGACCCGGCACTCCAACCGTCGACACCAGTCGTATCGCCCCCTGCTGAATCGGGCCCGGAAATTCCGCCAGCGGCGGCCCCGTCGTCAGCAGACGATTTCGACGAATACGAAGAGCTTACCCCCGAAATTGCCGAAGAAGAAGCGATTCGCAACGACTTCGTGCTGCGCTGGGCCGTCGTCCTGCTGGCGTTTCTGCTGGCCAGTACGCACATTGCCGAAACACCGACGCTGGTGCATATCAAGGCCGGGGAGTATCTGGCGTCACACGGAATCTTGCCCCCTCGCACAGACATTTTCTCGTACACGGCGCCTGAGCGGCCGTGGACCAATCTCTCATGGGGATTCGATTTGCTCGTGGCGGGTATTTATGGCTTGGGTTCGTTCACCGCCCTGTCGGCTGTCAAAGCCGTGGTCGTAGCTCTCGTGTTCTGGATCATTGGCCGGATCAGCCGTCCTGGAACGCCCACCTGGTGGGGATCGGTTTGCGGAGCGCTCGCGCTTTTGGGATGTCATCTCCGCATGCCTGCGCAGCCGCAGATCATGACCTATCTGGGTCTGGCACTGACAATGTGGGTTGTTTATTCCTGGCGGGAAACGCCAGAGAAGCCGAAGCGGCTGTGGCTGTTGCTGCCTCTCTTCCTGCTCTGGAGTAATTGCGATTCGCGAGCCTGGCTGGGGCTGGCGTACGTGCTGCTTTACGCCATGGGGGATCGTCTCGGGGCCTGGCTCAAATCACCCGCCGCCCTGGCGGCAGGCGCGCGGAAGCAATTGTGGCAGGCCCTGGGGGCGTCTCTGGCGATTACGCTGGTGCATCCTTTCTGGTGGAAATCTCTGGCATCTCCGTGGCTCCTGTACGGCGTCGAGTATCCGGCACTCCGCGATTACATTCTCGAAACCGTCCTCGATCCGGCGCGGACAAATACCGGCGCAAACTTCACGTTCTTCCCCATGACGAATGAAGACTTGTGGACTTGGCAGTTCCTGAACCTGGGGATCCTGGCATCCCTGGCCGTCGTCGCGCTGGCCGTGGTCGCCGTGGCGTTGAACCGAGCGCGGCTCGACTGGGGACTGCTGACGGCATTGGTCGGTTTTGCGCTGTTTGCTTTGGCCTGTTTGCACGAATTGCCGGCGGCGGGACTGGTCGCAGCAGTCGTGGCGACGCTGAACGGCCAAGGCTGGTATGTTGCCAGTTGTCGCCAGGCCTATTCGATCGAGACGGGGGAGTTGCTGTATTCGCGCGGGGGGCGTGCGCTGACGGTTCTGGCTCTGGCCGCGCTCGGGTTTTTCGGCGGAACGGGACGATTGCGCGACGCCTCGGCCGCGCGGCCCGGATATGGGATCGATCAGACTCTTTCGGTGCAAGTGGATGATCTGGAGCGATTGCTGGCCGACGACGCCAGTTTCGACCCTCGCCCATTCAATTCGCTTCTCGCGCAGGGAGACCAGTTGATCTGGATCGGCGAAAAAGTGTTTTGCGACAATCGCGTGGGCGTCTATTACTCGCCGGTCGAAGAGGACAACATTCTACGGCAGCATATCCTGGCGCGGGATGCGTTGCGCGGCCGGCGCCGGGCCGACGCGCCGGGACAGGGCGCTGCGCAGCGGAACGGGTCCTGGCGCAAGACGTTCGATCAATACGGCATTTCTCACGTCGTCGTGCGACTGGCGATGGAGCGCGACTACGAGTTGTTTTTCGAACTGCTGCAGCAACAGAATTGGGAATGGACCGGCCTGGGGGCCTCGGCCGTCGTGTTCTACCGAACGACGGTGCCCGACGCGGATCCGCAGCAATACAAGGCGTACGTCGAGTCTCATAAGATCGACTTCCATAAGATGGCCTACGACGACGCCCAGGCCGGACGCGACGCCGATCAAATCAGCAGCGGGCGATTGCGCTCGATTCGGGCCCCCTCGTTTTATAAGAAGTATTTCTGGTCGACGAAGGTCGAACCATCCGCCGACGTGCGAGAAGCGTTTCAACTCGCCACGCTGGCCGGGTTCCCCTTGCCTCGCCGGCTGGAATCGTCGCGAACGGCAATGGCTTATCTGGCAATCCGGCGGGCGCAAGTCGGTCTCGCGAAAGACCCCGACGACGTCAATGGATATATCGCATTGGGACAGGCGTATGATTTCCTCTCACAAATCGAATATCAGGCTTCGCTGGGGGTCCGTCCCGTGCGGAACGGGTTGCGATATCTGCAGGCTGTTGCCGCGTACAATCAGGCGCTGGTCGGCGAACCAGACAATATGACGGCTCACCAGCGACTGCTGATGCTTTACCGAGAGGCCCGCAAGCCGGACCTGGCTTTCCGGCATCTGTCCGCCCTGGACGACGACATGCTGGCACGTCCCGATCGTTACTCCGACGAACAGACGAAAATGGTCAGACAGCAGATCAGCGAGCTGAACAAAGTGCTCAAGCAGGTCGACGAAGCAGTCGCCCAGGCGGGAACCGTATCGGCCGACAGCAAGACCATTCTGGCCCGCATGCAGGCTTTCTTGCAGCGAGATTGCTATTTGCGGGCGCTCATGGAACTCGACCGCGATCCCAAACTCACGAGCGGCGATAGGCGGCTTGAACTACTGCGGATGAGGCTGCTGCTGGAAACCGGCCGCGTCGAGGAGGCCTTTGAAATTTCCAGCCGGTTTGCGGCAATGGCCGAAATGCAGGGCGTTTCCACGTGGGCCGACAATGTGTCTCCCTGCTGCCTGGCGCAAGGGGACTACGACAATGCCGTCAAATAT
>DASYAR010000239.1:0-5926 GCA_036501235.1 Planctomycetaceae bacterium | reverse complement strand
CCTCGTCGCGCTTGACCAAGCAGCGGAACCTCTATTATTCGAACGCTTAGAATCTCCTTGGGCGAGACGCTGGCTACTCATCGCCGCAGAATCTTGGGCAACATTGCATCCTGATGCAATTCGCGAAATCCACGACGAGCTCGTTGAGATTCTCAGAACCGGTCAGTTTGAGCAGAAACTACAGAGCTGGATTGTGCTATGTCGCTACAGCGACACCATTTGCGCGAAACGGCCTCGCTTTCCGATTCCAGCGACGGCGGCTGGCTCAGGATCGCAACCCACGTCCGAGGGAATTCTTGAAATCCCCCCAGTTCATTTCGGGCGGCACGAGCTGGTCGATCGAAATGCAGCTGCAGTCAGCAAGCTAAGCCGTCTATCCTACTTCGGGTTCAATTTCCGGCCGCTGTCTGGAATAATAGCCAGTAAACTTACCTCCATTGCGGGTGCGACGCACCAAGGGCCCCACCGTCGGAATCCGTTTACTTGCACACCACTCGACTCCGAAAAAGTGGTCGGCGACGCTATCGACTCCATCCTTGCGGCAGATTGGCTGGATGAGCAACTCATTCCGTTGCTCGCGCAAGGTTTCTTAAGTAACGAGGACGCTTGGCTGCAACGATGCCCTCCGCGTCCCGCGAGCGCACGGATCGAATGGCCGAACCGTGAGTACGGCACAAATTCGATTGGACCGGAGGCGACGCGCGACGCACTGGTCGAAATAGCGATGAACGGTGATGTCCCAAAAGGGTGGATCACGATCGCTGCGAAAGTCGTTGACTACTCGTGGAAGGAGGATTTCGCCGCCTACGTTTGGTGGGAGGATTTAGGCGACGGCTTGACAATTCGTGCACCAAGCGTGCCTATGTGTCTCGGCGGGCGCAGTTTCGCATGGTGGCTCGGAAAAGTCGTTCAGCCAACGACAACCGAGGATCAATTTGTGTCCGGATTGTTTGTCGGTGGGACGCAGCGCCTTTGCAATTGCGGTTTCGAAATTCAACCTCCAAGCTCGTGGTACGAAGGCATGGGCTGGCGGCCTGACCCTAACGATGCACTGAGATGGTACAGTGGCCCCATTTGGGTGGCTCAGTATGACAGGATGCACGGACCTTTGCGCAATAATCCACACGGCCCCTCATATCGCCAACCTGTTTGCGAGCGTTGGCTGGTAACGCAGCATGCATTCTTGGAACTTAAAGCTAGGTTTGGTGAATTGCGCCATCGTGTGGACTTCAAATCGCATCCATTTGAGGATTAGTCGGTTTGGTGCCATTCGGGCCTGGTGCGACCCATTGACCGGAGTCTCGCCATGATGAAAATGCCCGCAACGTCCTATGACCCTGAGGGTTACGCCGAACAGCCATGTATTCACGTCGCACAACAAGTGGCGGCATCAGGTTCGGCCAAGTTCGGTTGCCGACGCCCGGCATACTGAGGAAGCCGCGGAGCGCAAGAAGAAAGCCCCGACGCTGTTTGATTGAAATAGCCACCCGATTTAGCAAATAAGTCATGGGTCGCAATTCGACCGGCAAGCAACTCCTGGGCACGCTGATCGTGGCGTGCGGCGAGTTCGACCCCGGTGGGGTCGCAGAGTCGCCCGGCATTTGTCGTGCATGATTGCTCACAACTCGCATGCGGCATCTGGGATCTGAACCGCAGATCGCAGCGCTCTGGCACACCCTCCGGGGTGCGACGGTTCGTTTGCATCATCACCGGGGGTGGTCGCTTCGCGACAACCCCCGGCTAATTTCTGGCACCCCTCTTCGGGGTGCTCCGTGACTGCTCTACGTCCGTGGAAAGGCGGCGGGCATGCAGATCGCGCGAAGCAATGCCGGGCAATAGCCATCGACTTCAAACTGCCCCCTGCCAAGCTTGTCTTGGTGGAGGTGTGAATTTGCACTACCAGGGAAGGGCCGAACTGCCGCAGCCCGCCGAGCAACAGCGAATCGCCGACTGCCTCTCATCCCTCGACGCCCGGATCGCCGCCGAGGTCGAAAAACTCGCCGCTCTCAAGACGCACAAGCAATGCCTGATGCAGCAGCTCTTCCCGTCGCCGGAGGGGGATTGAGCTATGGCGTGGGCGCTGGAATCGAATTGGAATCCGACGCGGCTGCTGCAAGGAGCGGGTTCGGCCGACACGAGCACCGGCGCGACCGAAGTGACCACCGATGCCGTGCGGGCGTATATTAAGCCGATGGGCAATCGGCAGGGCCCGCACGTGCTGGCGACCCCTGCCGGCTCGCCCGGCAGGTGAATCAGATTGATCAGCTAGAAAACCGACGGAACTTCACCCAGACCCCTGCCGGTTCATCCGGCAGGTGAATAAGATTTTCAGCTATGGCCCCGCAACCGCTCTACATCGTCCGCGATCAAACGCCCGCCTACGCCCTGCGGTACTCGTGGTCGGCCTGGGCCGCAAATGGCAACTTGAACGAGCTGTCCAATGAAAATTGGCTCGCGCTGGCCGCTGCCTGGGAAAACGATGGACTCCGGCTCCTGGAGCGGAAAGTCCAGCCCCGCGAAATACTCCTGACGTTCAGCACAACGCCTGACGTGTCGCCCGTTCTTTTGGCGACGCGAGCGAAAGGCCGGCTTCAACACGCCTGCCGCGCGAATCTGAAATCACCGGTCGATTTCAGTCGCAAGCTTGCGGTTCGGGCTGTGGGCGAAAATCGAACAGAGACCGTTGAATCTTATATCAGATCACAGGTCGTTGAAGAGCATTTTGTCGATGCGCGTTTTGCCGATTTTCTCCGGCAGTTCACAGTGGTTAATCCGGCGGTTGATCTCTCGGTTCCGTCCGAATCCGGCAGCGGTCGGTACTGGTACAATCTGCATTTGGTGCTGGTTGTCGATGGTCGGTGTCGGGTCGTTGACGAGCCGGGATTAACGGTCATTCGCGACGGATGCTGGCGTATCGCAGAGAAGAAGGGCTATGGGATTGCCGCGCTTGCCGTCATGCCGGATCATCTGCATGTCGCTGTGCGGGGGAACATCAACCAATCCCCTGCGGAGATCGCCTTGGCATTTCAGAATAATCTGGCCCACATGCTGAAGCGCGGTGCGATCTGGATGAACGGGTACTACGCCGGGACGTTTGGCGAGTACGATATGAATGCGATTCGCGTGAAGATCGAGCAAGCAGCCGCGAGTCGTTACCGGTAAGGGGGGACCATAGCTGCACAATCTTCTTCACCTGCCGGATGAACCGGCAGGGGTCGAGGCAGGGCGCTGCCTGGGGTTTCTAGCCAGTCAATCTTGCTCACCTGCCGGACGAGCCGGCAGGGGTCGTCGCGTCCTGCCGCCATGCACAAGTTGAGTTTCAGAGTTCCTCGCGAAACTTCGCGAGGATATCTTCGCTGATTGCGCCGCACGGCTGCGCGAACTGTGCGACTGATCTGTCCGGATGATGCCGAGGCGTTCACCGTCGAGGTCGAGCAAACGGCTCACTGAACGCCCATGACCGAACCTGACCAGAAACAACTCGGCAAGACGCTCATACGATCGACGTGAAAACCCGATCGATCGGACAGGCCGACCGGGGCTACTTCCCGTTCTGTTGCTCCTTCTGCTGCTCCTCAACTTCTTTCCAGAATTGTGCTGCCGGTTTGCGATTGATCGACACCAGGTCCTTGAATGAGCGGACGAATTCGGTATCACGTTCAGGCTTGAAGTCGAGAGCAAGATGCTTGAGAGGCATCCCTCTCACAAGTGACAAGTCGGATACCGCAGCGCCGTCGCAAACAAAGAGATCCAGGCTCATGCCTTGGATCGGGCGCAAGTCGGTGACCTTGGTGTTGGCGATCGCCAGCCTTTTGAGAGTCGTCATCCCCCGCAGGATGGAAATGTCGGAAACCTGCGTATCGGAAATGCCCAGCAAGCCCAGGGGCATGCCTGTCAACGGCGACAAGTTGGAGACCGGTGTGGCGGCGCAATCGAGCACTTCGAGTTTCATCCCGGCCAGCGGCGACAAATCGGAAATCTTGGTGTACGGGCAAAGCAAGTTGACCAATGGCATTCCCGCCAGAGGTGACAGGTCCTTCAGTTGCCCCGGAGCGAGTCCGCACCACAGCCAGTTCAAGCCCCTCAATGCTCGCAACGGCGAAAGGTCGGTCACATTTCGTGTTCCGTGTTCGTTGTCAAAACCAAGCTGTGTGACCACGCCGTTTTCGATCTTAGGAGTCCCTTTTCCCCCGTGACCGGTGACTTTTCCGTCAAACCCCGGATTCCATTCCATCAGCTTCTGACTGACGGCCTCGACCTGCTTCTCGGCGGGCAGGGCCTGGACGTCCTTCACCCACTGATCGAAGCCCGGTGTCTGGAAGGCCAGTGGCTTCTTGCCGAAGGCAACGCCAGACTGCCGCACGGCGTCAATCACCAGCGCCAGCCGAAATCCAGTGCGGTGATTGCGGTCCGTGACGGGTTGGGCGTCGCGATTCGACGACCGGCAGCCGTACGGGCTGCCGGCCCAATCGGCGCCGCGAATCACGCACAGGGAGCCGTCAAAAACCGGACCACGCGGGTCGACCGCCGGCAGCTCCTGGAATTGTGAGTAGTAGTTCAAGTCCCACCGGTCCTGCACCCACTCCCACAAGTTGCCGTGAACATCAAAGAGGCCGAACGGATTGCCTTTCAGCTCACCAATTTTGTGCGGATGGTCGCCGGAGTTCCCGCGGATCCACGCGGCTTGCGCTAACGCTTCGTTCTGGTCGCCGGTCCAGTACCTGGTGGTGGATCCGGCGCGACACGCAAATTCCCATTCGGATTCCGCAGGCAGGCGGTAGCCGATGCCGTCCACCAGGGCCACCCTCTCGCCGACGACGGAGTAGAACGGTTTGAGCTTCTCTCTCTCGCTGAGCCTGGCGCAGAAATCTGCGGCGTCGTTCCAACTGACCTGTTCCACAGGGTGGTTCGCCGTGTCCATCCCGGAAACGGCGTCTTTCCCCGGCCCCGTCGGAGCAAAGTGCGACGGATTCTTTCGCATCACGGCCTCGTAGGCCTGTTGTGTCACCTCGTGGACGCCCAGATAGATCGGCTGCGTCAGGATCACCCTGTGTTGCGGGCCTTCGCTCTTGACGAATTGCTGCCAGAGCTGGTTTTCGCCCGCAGCCTGAAGAGCATCATCCATCTCCGCGGGAGTGCTGCCCATCGTGAACTCGCCGGGCGGGATCAGGCGGAACTTCATGCCCATGCTGTTCGTGTACTCGACGGGAAGCTTGAGATACCTGGCCCAGGCTTCCTGATGTGCTTTGGCCAATTCCGCGGGGAACGGGGCGATCGCCGGCGGGGGCGCTTCGGCGGGCCAACCGTGCCAGCCCTTGACGCCCGCAACTGTCTCGCCCTCCAGAGGCACGAGCTGCGCGGTGATCGATTTGCTGCCCTGCGACTTGATCTCGAAACTCCGCGTGAACAACTCAAACCCATTCTTATGGACCTTCAATTGATGCTTGCCGGGAACGACTGAAATCGAGAACGCCTCCTTCTCGCCTTTGCGAGTGATCTCGATCTGGCCTTGCTCAGTGAGCACCTGCACGTCGGCATCCGGCTCGGTCACTGTCAGGACCAGCGTTCCGTCTTTCGTCTTGAGACTGACGACAATTCCAGCCAGAAGCACCAGTGCCGCGAGCATGCCCCCGCCGATCAGCAGATAATTTCTGTTCCTGTCGAGCCAGGCTTTATCGAACCGGGCTTTCCGGAACCGCGTGGCCGGATGGGCAGGTAATCGCGCGATGTCATCCAGAAAGTTCGTCAGACCGGTGTCGGCAAAAGAACCTGCTGACGGCTGAGCATTGATCGACTCGTCCTGCGACGGATCGCAGCGCCGTAAATCAGCGATTACTTCGCTCATCGTCTGATATCGTTCTTCCACCTTCTTGGCCAGCATTTGGCAGAAAACGGTTTCCAGTTGTTCCGGCACGTCGGGGCGGCT
>DASYAR010000238.1:0-6312 GCA_036501235.1 Planctomycetaceae bacterium | reverse complement strand
TGGCGTGTGCGTTCGTCGTGCGCGCCGCGAATGCCGGCCGCCGGCGCAACCTGCCGGCCCACCTGACAGCCTCCCTCGCCCCGCGCCGCCGGTCGCGACGCTCGCCGCAACTTCAAGGCCCGCAAGCGGCAGTGCCATTCCCTCGTGGATCCTTCTCTCTGCCGCCAGCACTTGGGCCACGTCTTCTTTGGATGTTTTCGAACTTTCCAGATACGTCACCTTCGGTCCCACGGTCTTCGCCAGGCGTTCCGCCTCCTCGTCGATCTGGTCGGTCAGCGACAATGCCAGCTCCTTGAACCCCGTGAGTCGCACTTGCTGGTGCCACAGCCAATTCATCATCCCTTTCGTGTTGGCCAGCCAACGCAATGTGCCGCGGAATCGAATCCGGTCAAATCCCTGGAGAACTCCCTTGATTTTCGAAGCATGGCGGGCGAGAAAGGACTTCATGGCGTGACTCCGCAGGCTGGTGAAGATTTGAAACGTCGTCACGGGACTGTCCGGGGTCACGCCATTTTTTTCAAGGCGACAGGAGCACAAGCCAGTCCGCAGCCCATCTGTCCGTTCAGGCGACCCTGTCGCCCCCTGCGAAAGAATTGGCTAGCCCCTTCCGCCTTCGCCTTCGCATCGCCCTCACCCTGCAGCGGCGATGTGAAGGCGAAGGTGGGAGGGGCGGTCCCCTTCTGTCGAGCCCGAGCTGAGCTCAACAACGATAACTTCAACCGTAGGAAAGCTGATTCAGTGCGCGTCATCGGCCGCCGCGCAGCGGCAAATCACTTTGGTTCCGGCCGCAGGCCGGGCTAAGTCATCCGCGGACAGAACTTCTTTCCTGACGGAAACTGCAAGTGGGGACTGGGGTTAATCGCGGATCTTTTCCATTTGCCCTTGGTATTCAGCAGGCAATAGCCTATACTTTTCGCACGGGTTGCAAGACCCCACCCTATCCTGTTGGAAGAATTGCGTTTTCAGCCATCGGGATAACCGCCAGGTATCAATGGCTTTGAGAGGACGCGGCACGCGTCCGGCGATTCTGTCCTGGATTCATCGTAAGAAGTTCCTCCCTTCGCGCCGCGCGCTGTTTCGAGCGCAGCAGGTGCACGACAAGATGCTGGCGAGACACGGTTGTCTCTGGCAGCAGCTCCTGAAGAGGTTGTCGTCACCCGCCGGGAAGCGTGGCTGTTGGTGACTTGTCTGCCGGTCGGAAGACCGGGCCGACTCGGTTTCACCAGCGCGAAGGCGAGAAATTTCCGGAAAGAAGAGAAATGACGTTTACAGACTTGGGGCTCGCTGAGCCAATCCTGCGGGCCATCACTGCGGAAGGTTACACCACTCCTACCCCCATCCAGGAGAAATCGATCCCGGTGGTGCTGGAGGGCAAAGACCTGTTCGGTTGCGCACAGACGGGGACTGGCAAAACGGCCGCCTTCGCGCTGCCGATCCTGCATCGGCTGTGGTCGAAACGGCCGGCTCCCGGATCGGGACGTAAGATCCGGGTGCTGGTGCTGTCGCCGACGCGAGAACTGGCCGCACAAATTGAAGAGAGCTTTTGCGCCTACGGCCGCAACACGCCGCTCCGTAACACCGTCATCTATGGCGGCGTCAGCCAGAATCCGCAGGTGAAAGCTTTGCGGAACGGTGTCGACGTCGTCGTGGCGACGCCTGGCCGGCTGCTCGACCTGATGAATCAGGGGCACGTCGACTTGCGATCGGTCGAGGTCCTGGTGCTCGACGAAGCCGACCGCATGCTCGATCTCGGGTTTTTCCCCGACATCAAGAAGATCGTGGCTCGGCTCCCCGTCGAACGGCAAACCATGCTGTTCTCGGCGACCATGCCGGCCGATATTCGCGAACTGGCCAACTCGATTCTGCGCAACCCGGTGAATATCCAGGTGGTGCCCGTCTCGACGACCGCCGAACTGATTGAGCAATCGGTCTACTACGTGGCCAAGCGCAACAAGCCCGTCCTCTTGCAGCACATTCTCAAGACGACGGAACTGACCCGCGCGCTGGTCTTCACACGGACGAAGCGCACGGCCGACCGCGTCACGAAGCAATTGCAACTGGCCGGTGTGCGAACGGCGGCCATCCACGGCGACAAATCGCAGGCGAACCGTGAACGGGCGCTTGAAGGTTTCCGCGCCGGAAAGGTTCCCGTGCTCGTGGCCACCGACATCGCCGCGAGAGGCATCGACGTCGATGCCATCTCGCACGTCTTCAACTATGACGTGCCGAACGTGGCTGAAACGTACGTGCACCGGATCGGTCGTACGGGGCGCGCCGGCGCGACCGGCATCGCCATGTCGTTCTGCGATCACGAAGAGCGGTCCGACTTTCGGGCGATCGAGCGGCTGATCCGCCGCACGATCGAAGTCAAGAACGACCACCCCGAGTACCCACGGTCGAACGAGGCACCTCCGCAGCACGTCCGACCAGGACGCGTGGAAGGATCGGTGGACGCCGGCGAGTCGGCAGCTCCCGCATCGCAAGGTGCTGCGAACGGCCGTCGTTACCAGGGTTCGTCCCAGCAGGGGCGTTCTTCGTATCGACCGGCAGGAAATGGCGGCCGGCAATTCGGTCCTCACGAAGCCAATCGAGGCGGAAGCGGTTCTCGCTCTCGCAGCCGTCGGCGTGGCCGCGGTCGCCCCGCCGGATCGTCGGCTCGCTAGCTGACCACCGATCTTCATAGCGGAGATCTTAACCCCCGCGTCAAAATGTAACCTATCCGTGTGTTCAGAAATCCACACGACAAAAAAATGCCCCGGTCGCCCTCTGCGGCTGGGGTATTTTGTGTTGTTTCTGCCAAAATGACAGATCGTCGGCAGGCCGCGACGTGACAAATTCCGCAAAAATGCCACTTCTTCGCCGGCGGAATCACTGGCGCGCGACTTGCGTTGCGAGTATCGTAGGCCGCAGGTCTGTCTGCCATTTTCTACGCCGTCAGTTCCAGATTCCCGGAGTTCGCCGTGTCCGATACGCAGGAATTCACGTTTCAAACCGAGATCAAGCAGCTCCTTCATATCCTCTCGCACTCGCTGTATCAGAATCCTGAAATTGCCCTGCGCGAGCTGATCTCCAACGCCTCCGACTCGCTGAACAAGCTCCGTCACATTCGACTCTCGGACGAAAAGTATCGCAGCGACGATCCGCTCGAGATCACTCTCGAACCGAATAAAGAAGCCAAACTGCTCGTCATTCGCGACACGGGAATCGGCCTGACTCATGACGAGCTCGTCGCCAACCTCGGCACGATCGCCCACAGCGGCTCGAAAGATTTCCTGCGGAGTCTGGCCGCCGCTCCCCAGCCCCAAGAGGGGCCGCCCGATCTATCGCTCATCGGCCAGTTCGGCGTGGGTTTCTACTCTGCGTTCATGCTGGCTGACAAAGTCGAAGTCGTGACTCGGAGCTACCGTGAAGACAAAGGCTGGCGCTGGGAGTCGGATGGCTCGGGCCGCTTCACGATCACCGCCGCCGAGGGGGACGTGCCGCGCGGCGCACAGATCCGCCTGCACCTTAAGGATGACATGAACGATTTCCTCGAGCCAACGCGGCTCAAGTTTATCGTTCGCAAGTATTCGACGTTCGTGCCATTCCCGATCCGGCTGGCCGACGAGACGATCAACGAGCAGAAGCCGATCTGGGTCGAGCCGAAGAACCAGGTGACGGAAGAGCAGCACGCCGGATTTTACCAGTGGCTGACGCATCGCACCGACGAAAAGCCGCTCTGGCATTTGCAACTTTCGAGCGATTCGCCGATCCAGTTCCATTCGATCCTGTATTGTCCGCCGACGAACTACGAGATGCTCGGGTTCGGCTCGATCGAGCACGGCGTCAATTTGTGCGCGAAGCGGGTGCTCGTGCAGGACGATTGCCGCGATCTGCTCCCCGAATACCTGCGGTTTCTGTATGGCGTCGTCGATTCGGCCGATCTGCCGCTCAATGTATCGCGCGAGACGCTGCAGGATCACAAGCTGCTCCCCAAGCTCAAGCGGGTGTTGACGAAGAAAGTGCTCGATCACCTGGCGAGCTTGGCGGATGAACAGGCCGGGACGTTCAAGACGTTTTACCAGCAGTTCGGCCCGATCCTGCGCACCGGGATCGGCCACGATTTCGAGAACCGCGAGCGGATCGCCAAGCTGATGCGTTTCCATTCGACGCACACCGCAGCCGAAAGCAAAATCGTAGGCGGCAGCGACGAAAAAGCCGGCGATCCCACCGTTTCGCTCGACGAATACCTGAAGCGCGCCGCCGACGGGCAGACCCAGATCTATTACCTGGGGGGTCCCGATCTCGCCGCTTTGTCCCGGCATCCTCATCTCGAAGCGTTCCGCAAACGAAACCTCGAAGTGTTGTTCCTCAATGATCCGATCGACGAGTTCGCCCTCACGCAGCTTCACCAGTATGAAGGGAAGCAACTGATCTCGGTTGACTCGGCGGACGTCAAGTTTCCCGATTCGACGAAACCCGTCGACGAGTCGGAACGACCGGCCGCCCCTAAGAATTTCACGCGAGTCGTCGAGTTGATCCGCGGTGCGCTCGATGCCAAAGTGTCCGACGTCCGCGAATCGTCGCGATTGACCGATAGTCCCTGCTGCCTCGTCAACGTGCAGGGAACGATGAGCAGCCAGTTGCAGAATGTCCTGCGGCATTCGATGAAGGAATTCGAGATGCCCAAGCGGATCCTGGAACTCAATCCGCACGCGCCGCTCATCGCGCGGTTATGCGAGCTGACCGCCAATCCGGACAACGACGACTTCATCCGCGACTGCGGCCGGCAACTGTTCGCGAACACCCAGATCCTCGACGGCCTGGTGCCCGATGTGGAAGAGACCACCACCCGCTCGCTACGGTTCATGGAAGAGCTGTCTCGCACCCGAACGGCGATCATGACGTAACGAGGCAGATCGTCCAGTGTGGTCATTCTCACTCCGTGAGATAAGGCCTGATACGTCTTACGACACGCGCGCCACAATCAGCGTGCGGTCGTCATCCGCAGGCCAGCCGTCGGTAAACGATTCCACGGCTCGCAGCACTTCATCCAGCAGCGACTGCGCTTCCTGCTTGCAATTCTTCAGCGACAAATCCAGCCGATCGAGTCCAAACAACTCGTCCTCCCGATTGTGGGCTTCTGTGATGCCGTCTGTATAGAAAATGAGCTGGTCGCCGCGCTGCAGCTTCCGGCTTGTCTCGGCATATCTTACGCCCGTGCGTACCCCTAACGGCAGGCCGCCTACGCCGTCCAGCGAATCGAGTGAACCGTCCTGGCAATGCTTGAGGCGCGGCGGGTTGTGTCCGGCGCTCGCGTAATTGAGGGTTCGCTCGGCCGGCGAAAAGACTCCGTAAAATGCCGTAATGAAGACCCCCGATTCGCCGGTGTAATGATCGACGAGATGCTGATTCAAATAATCGAGGACCCGGCCGGGCGGATTCGCCGGGCCGGGATGCGTGTGCGCCATGCAGTGCGTGACGGCCATGAAGACGGCGGCCGGCGTTCCGTGGCCGCTGACGTCCGCGATGAAAATGCCCCACTTTCCATCCGGCAATGGGAAGAAGTCGTAGTAGTCCCCCCCGGCGCGCTGCGCCGGTTGATAATACGCCGCCACGTCGAGTCCGGGGATATGGGGCAACTTCGCCGGCAACAGTGACCGCTGAATCTGGCCGACGACCTTCATCTCACGATCGAGGGCCCGGTTCGCCTGCCGCAGTTCGTCGCTCAAGACGAGATTGCTCGTGGCGCGACCGAACAGATTTGTGCGCCAGACGATGTCGGCGATCTCATCTTTCAGGAACGCGCCTGTCTCTTCGCGCATGATCAAAACCATATTGATCGACTCGCCGCGCTCGAACATCGGGATCGCCAGGACCGACCGGCAACCCGCCAGATACTCGGCAGCCGGTTCATGGCAGGGAACCTCGAGATCGTCAATGATCTGCGGCTCACCGGCATAGATCCACTCGGCAATCAGTCCTCCCGCGAACAAAGGGAGCCGGTCCCGTTCCTTCCAGGGATTGATCTCTTCCGTCCAGGTCGTGCTGCGCGTGATGCGGTAATTTGGAGCTTCCAATCCGCGACGACTGAGCGATAGCCTCCGCGAATGAGGAAATAGAGGACCGATCCGTTCGCCATAGGCCCGGACCATCTGCTGCGGATCGGTATGCCGGCTCATGTCGCGCATGGTGTCGACAATGACCGCCAATCGCGTCTTCCAGTCGCCAGATAAATCGTCGAGAGGGGGCATAGTCGTCGCAACGGGGATTCTGCTGCCTGCATTGAGACGATCGACGTTCTCAGCGAAGCTGGCGCGCATGGGAGATCAT
>DASYAR010000237.1:0-10055 GCA_036501235.1 Planctomycetaceae bacterium | reverse complement strand
CGTCGGGCGACATCATCCTTGATCAAGGGAATGCCGTCGGAACATTTGCCTCGTCGAACACGGTAGGAAATACGGCGTTCAAAGATACCGTCGCGCTGACAATCGGATCTGTCTCCGCAGTGGGCGGCCTCGGTGCGCAGGTGGGCATCACCGCCACGGGCAAAACAGTTGCCTTGTCCGGTAAGGGGGGAATCGGCGAAACCTCCGGCGACACGATTGCGGCGACAAATCTGTCGGTGGTGAACGTCACTTCTGGCAACGTCGTGCTGGATCAGGGGAATTCGGTAATGACGTTCGCCGCGTCGAATACGGTGGGGAGCACTGGTTTCAAGGACACGACCGCGCTGACGATCGGATCGGTGGCGGCGGTCGGCGGGCTGGGAGCGCAGACGGGAATTGCGGCCACAGGCCAGTCGGTAGCGCTGTCGGCGGCAGGTGGCATCAGCGAAACGTCGGGCGACACGATCGCTGCCGCGAGTCTGTCGGCCCTCAACATCACCTCGGGAAACACCATCTTCGATCAGGGAAACGCCGTCGGCACATTCGCCTCGTCGAACACGGTCGGGAATACGGCGTTCAAAGACACGGTAGCGCTAACGATCGGATCGGTCTCGGCAGTGGGCGGACTGGCCGCGCAAGCCGGGATCACGGCGACGGGCAAAACCGTCGCCTTGTCTGGCGCCGGCGGGATCGGCTCAACCTCCGGGGACACGATTACCGCGACGAACTTGTCGGTCGTGAACGGCACGTCGGGCAATGTCGCGTTAGACCAGGGGAACACGGTGGCGACGTTCGCCGCGTCGAACACCGTCGGCAGCACGGGCTTTAAGGATACCTTCGCACTGACCGTCGGATCCGTGTCAGCGGTCGGTGGTCTCGGCGCGCAGTCGGGAATCACGGCCACCGGTCAGACGGTGGCTTTGTCGGCGGCGGGAGGGATCAGCGAAGCACCCGGAACTACGATTGCAGCGGGGAGCCTGTCTGCTGCGAATACCACGTCGGGTAATATCATTCTGGACCAGGGGATGACGGTCGGAACATTCGCCGCGTCGAATACGGTCGGGAGCACGGCGTTCCATGACACCGTGGCGCTCACGATCGGATCGGTCTCGGCGGCCGGTGGGCTGGGGGCCGTGGCAGGGATCACGGCGACAGGCCAGACCGTGGCGCTCTCGGCGGCAGGCGGGATCAGCGAGACGTCCGGCGCTACGATCACGGCGGCGAACCTGTCGGCCCTCGACATCACGTCGGGAAATATCATCCTCGATCAAGGGAATGCGGTCGGAACATTCGCCTCGTCGGACACGGTCGGGAACACGGCGTTCAAAGACACTGTGGCGCTGACAATCGGATCGGTCTCGGCGGTGGGAAGCCTGGCGGCACAAACGGGGATCACGGCGACGGGTCAGACGCTGGCGCTGTCCGGCCAAGGCGGGATCGGTGAAGCGTCAGGAATCATGATCACAGCCAGCAGCCTGTCGGCGGTGAACATCACGTCGGGAAATATCATTCTCGATCAAGGGATTGCGGTCGGAACATTCGCCGCATCGAACACGGTCGGGAGCACGGAGTTCAAGGATCCCGGGGCACTGACAATCGGGTCGGTTTCCGCGGTGGGCTCTCTGGCCGCCGTGACGGGAATCACGGCGCCAGGCCAGACGGTCGCGCTGTCGGCGGTCGGCGGGATCAACGAGACTGCCGGAGCTCCGATCGCAGCAGGCAGTCTGTCGTTGGAGAATACCACGTCCGGCAATATCATCCTCGATCAGGAAAATGCGGTCGGCACGCTCGCCTTGTCGAACACGGTGGGGAACACGGCGTTCGAAGACACGGTCGCTTTGACGATCGGGTCGGTCTCAGCGGTGGGATCTCTGGCGGCGCAAACGGGGATCACGGCGACAGGCCAGACGATCGCCCTGTCGGGCCAGGGCGGAATCAGCGAGGCCGCGGGAGTCGCGATCACGGCGACCAGCCTGTCCGCGGTGAACACCGCGTCAGGCGACATCGTTCTGAACCAGGGAAACACGGTCCCAACGTTCGCCGGCGGCAATACGGCGCCCGGCGGCAGGCTTGTTTTCGTTGATTCGACGGCGCTGGCGATCGGAACCGTGCCAGCCGTGGGCTCGCTGGGCGCTGTCACGGGCGTCACGACCGCGGGCGGAGACCTGGCAATGACGACGGCCAGCGGCGATCTCGTGGTCAATTCCATCGTGGAGATTACGGGCGGCTCCGGCAGCATCACGCTGACGAGCGCCGGCAATATGACGGTGAACGCCAACGCTGCCGCCAGCACGACCATTACGAACAAAGGGAGTGGAAATCTCACCCTGAATGTGGCCCAGGACCTGACTCTTCACGAAGTCAACTCCGGAAATACGCTGCCGGACATCAAGGTTTCGGGAAACGGAAACATCGACATCCACGTCACGGGAAACATTCTGCCGGGAAGTCCTGCGGATGCGGCCACTCAGGCCATGGCTGGAATTATTCTGACCAATCCCATGAATTCGTTCCGCGTGGACGGCCAGGATCCGGCGGCGGTCAAGGGGGTCGTTCTGCAACCGGGAAACGGCTTTCTCATCGCCACGGGCGCCAGCCAGGTCAGCGGCATCGGACCGCGCGTCAATTCGGTCGATGCCACGACGGTCAGCGGCGGGGCCGTCAACATCGGCACGAATGGAGAAGTCTCTCTGACGTTAAATCTGTCTCGCGCCAATGAATCCGGCCTGGTCAGCGTCTCCGTGAACTGGGGGGACGGAATCACGACTCCGTACACGTTCAATGTGACCGGAGCGTCTCAATCGGTTACGGTGACGCACACGTACGACAACGGCTTCGCGTTGACCCGTCCCGACTCGCTGGGCAATCAGACGGCCCCTATTTTCGTCACCGTGATCGTGTCGATTCCGCATCTCACGATCGATCCGACGAACGTGCCCGCCTTTACGATCAACGGCACGACGTTTCAAGCCGCGACAGCCACCGCGCTGCAATTCGGGCTGGTTCCCAACGCCTCTTTCTTTCTGACGGATCAGCTCCAGGCGACCGAACGGCAGATTGTGCGAGTCGTGCAGGAAATCGTGCCGCTCCCCGTCGTTCCCGCATTCCCGCAGCAGCCGGTCCTGGTCCTGGAACAGGAGACGTTTGGCGGCCGCGTCGCCAAGGACACGTTCGGCGTTCCGATTCTGCAATTCATCCATCCGGACGGCAAATCCGATCCGAAACAGGACCAGGCGGAATTGACGCTTGAGCAATTCCGCGAGCTGCTGAACAAAGATTTGCGCAGCGAAACCTGGGCCCGCTTCCCCGATGGACATTACCGCATCGTCCTGAAACCGACCCGCGAATCGACGACCGAACGGGTCGTCCTTGATGTGTACGTGAGGCAGGGGAAGGTCGTCGATTTTGCCGACCTCGACGAAGAGCCCAGTCGCCCGCCGGAGGAACCCGAGGCGCCGGCCGCCGCGCAGCCGCCAGGGGGCGATCAGAGCCGGCTCGAAGGCGAGCGGCCCACGATCGAGAATTCGCCGGCCGTCTCTCCCGAGGGGCCGGCGTCCGAAGAGGCCGCGTCTGCCGCCGCAGGATTGTCGGCCGCGACGGGGATTCCGCCGAGCGAACCGGCCGACAAAGGCCGTTCGCCCGCGGCGCAACCGGCAGAATCTCGACCGCTGCAGGGCGCCGCGGCGATCGGGGCGGCGCTGGCCCTGGCTGGATTGCGCCGGCGCCTCGAGCAACAGGCCGACGCCGAACAGCGATGGGCCGACGCGCGTCCCCTGACGAAGGCCGGCCGGCTGTATTCGCGGCTCCGTCGCCGCGCTGCCGAATTGCTGAATTCCGTTCCCGAATAACTTGTAATCCACGACTTTCAAAGTTCCGTTTAAGGTTTGACTGACAAGGCGAAGCTCATGGCTAAGTGTCCCGGTTGCCAGTACAAAATCACGAAAGCCGATCGCCTGACGGGGGCCTGCCCGCAATGCGGCGCCCCCCTCCCTGCCCTGTTGGAAACGGCCCAGCCTCCGCTCCCGGACTCGGCTGATGCTGAGCAGGGTTCTCTCGCAGAAGAAAACGCGCCAGACGACTTTCAACCCGACGAGACCAGTCGAGACGAGATCCGCCCGGCGGCCACCGGTGCGGCTGATCAGACCATGCGCGCCGACACGAACGATTTCGAGCTGCCCGCTCCCCTGCCGCAGAAATCACAGCAGGCGCACCAATCGCCGAAACTACCACAACAAGAATCGTGGGCGACCGAGGCGATGTTCGAGCCGGGGACGGCGGCCGAACCGCCGGATGAAGCGTCTCCCCCGGCCGCCGCGCAGGGGGCGGTTTTTGTCGGTTCGACCGACCTGGGACCTTCCGTTCCTCCCCCGCCGGGCGAGGGAAGCGATACGGCCTTCGATCCCAACTGCACCGTCAATCCGCGCCAGGAAGCGGAGAAGACGCTCGTCCAGGAGGCGCTGGGCGACATGCCCTTCGCCACGCTGGCGTCCGCCACTTTGAATGCGGGCTTTTCGCCCCCGCGGCCGAAGGCGGCGGCGACCCAGCTCGATTCCGGTGCGCCCCAGTCGACGTCGAAACGCAAACCGGGCGTCCCCCTCGAAGACTCGCTGGTGATCCAGCCTCGCGGCGTCCGCTGTACTCCCGGAGAGATCGCCACGGATTGCGATTACGACGTCTCGAAACTGATCGGCGAAGGGGGCATGGGCATGGTCTATCAGGCCCGCCAGGCCTCCCTCGACCGCGACGTCGCCCTCAAGATGATCAAGCCCCGCGAGCTCGATAATTCGGCTCGCAAGCGCTATTCCACCGAAGAGCTCTCGCGCGTCGAGCAGACCCTGCATCGCCGCGACCGCGAATGGTTTTTGTCCGAGGCGATGGTCACCGCCAACCTCGAACATCCGTACATCGTTCCGGTGTACGACGTCATTAAAGATCGCAAGAACGCGCTGTACTATGCGATGAAGTGGGTCCGTGGCACTCCCTGGAACAAGATGATCCGCGACCGGAGCGAGGCGGAAAACCTCGAAATCCTGCTGAAAGTGGCCGACGCCATCGCGTTCGCCCATGACAAGGGGATCATTCACCGCGACATCAAACCCGAAAACGTCATGGTCGGGGCGCACGGCGAAGTGTACGTGATGGACTGGGGCGCCGCCCTCGTGACCCCCGATTTCGAGCGGGCCGCGAACCTGACCCAATCCAGCAGCGGCTTCGGTTCGCCACTCTACGCGGCGCCCGAGCTGTTTCTGGGAACGGTCGAACAGATCGGCGTTCGCAGCGACGTGTACCTGTTGGGCGCGGTGCTGTTCGAGATCATTTCGGGCAACCCGCCGCATCCGTATCCCAGCAGCCGGTCGGAAGTACTTTCCATTCTGCGCAGCAATCAGATTCGCCCGACCGACTATAAAGGCGAGTTGCTCGAAATCGCCAAAAAGGCCATGGCCACGAAGCAGGCCGAGCGCTACGCCAACGTGCAGGAATTTCAGGTGGCGATCCGCGAATTCCAGCAGCACTCCAACAGCCGCACCCTGTCCCGCCGCGCCCGCTCGAACCTCGTCAAAGCCGAGCAGACCGGCGACTATGCCGATTATCAGCGCGCCGTGTTCGCCTACGATGAAGCTTACGCCTTGTGGCACGGGAATGAAGAAGCGCGCAGCGGCGTGGGCGAGGCCAAGCTGGCGTACGCCACGGCCGCCCTCAAGAAAGGGGCCTTCGACCTCGGTCTCGAAATCGCCGAAGAAAAAGACCCGGCCCACCGCGACGTAATCGTCAAGCTGCGCGCGGCACAGAAAGATCGCGAAAGCCAGCAGCGGCGCTTGCAGACGACCCGCCGCCTTGTCGCCGGCCTGGCCGCGCTGATTCTGATCGGCCTGACGGTGGCCACGATCTGGATCAACAACGCGCGAACGGAAGCCGTGAACGCGAAAAACGATGAAGAGAAGGCGAGAATCGCGGCCCAAGAATCCGAAAAGCGGGCCGTGGATGCCGGCGAGAAAGAAAAGGACGCCAGAATTCTCGCCGAGAAAGCCAAAGAGCAGGAAGAAGAGGCCAAGCTGCTCGCCCAGGCTGAAAAAGAGAAAGCCGAGCAGGCCGAGGCAGAGGAAAAAAATGCCAGGATCGCCGCGCAAAAATCCGAAGAGATGGCCCTCGCCGCGCGCGAGCAGGAAAAACAGGCCAAAGACAAGGAAACGGTCGCCAAAGTCGAGGCGCTGAATTCCAAGGCAGCCCAGGAATACGAAGCCTACATCGCCGAGATCGGTCTGGCCGATTCCAAGCTCCGATCGGCCGCTTTCGAAGACGTGAGCAGCATTCTCGCCAAGATCCGCCAGAACGAATTGCAGCGGCAGGAAGAAGCTCGGAAACGGGCCGCAGAAGCGGCGGCAGCAAAACCCGATCAGAAACTGGCCGTCGCCAAAGCGCCCGCCTCGTTCCGTGGCTGGGAATTCAATCGGCTCGATTACCTGGCCGGGCAGGCCCAAGCTCTGCTCTCTCCCAAACACGATGCCGCCGGCGCGCGCGATCTGCGGGTGGACGCCCTGGCGCTCAACCGGCAGGGAACGCTCTATGTCGCCGGGCGGCGCGACGGAACCGCCGTCGTCGGTTCGACCGGCGCGGCCGATCACGAGGCGGTCATCCTCGAACACGGCCAACCGGTTTTGGCCGTTGCCTTTTCGCCTGACGGAAAGTTGATCGCCACCGCCGGCGATCCCACCCCGGAAGGGAGCGTGCAACTCTGGTCGGCCGACGGAAAGCGCATCGGGAAACCGTTCGGCGGCGACGGTAAAGCCGTCTTCAGCCTCGACTTTGCCGAGCGCGGCGGAGAGACCTGGTTGCTCACCGCCGGCGCGAACAGTTCGGCCCAGGTCTGGCAACTGGCCGACGACGGCCGGCAACCGACGAAACGCGGAAATCCGCTGCGCGGCCACTATTCCCCCGTGCGGCGCGCGATTTTCTCGCCCGACGCTTCGCGGATCGTGACCGTCGGCGATGATTCTTTCGCCGTCGTCTGGGACCTTACTCAGACGGGTCAATTCACCTCCAGCCGCAAGCCGTTCATGCTGCACAACAGCCCGATTCTGGCGGCTGCGTTTGCTTCCGACGGAACGAAAGTCGTCACGGCCGATGAAGACGGCCAGATGTATGTCTGGGCTCCTGGCCGCCTGGCTGAAGTCCGCGAAGGAGCGAACGAGCTCAAAGACCTGCTCAAGAATCAGAAGAACTCGGCCGACCGCGGTAAGGGAGCCGTCCTGAACGATGCGCTCGCTTTGCACGATAAGGCGGTTCACGCCGTCTCCTTTTCGTCCGACGGAAAATACCTCGTCAGCGGCAGCGACGATCACACGGTCAAATTTCAGCGCTTGCGAAAATCAGGTGAGCAGGGACGTTCCGAAGACGTCACCACCTTCCGCGGTCATGGCGGAAACGTGCGCGGTTGCGCACTGGCGACCGATGGCGCCTTGCGGGTCGGGAAAGATGCCGGCCGCGAACCGCTAAACGACTGGTTTGTCATTTCGGCCGGGCACGACACCAAAGTCATGCGCTGGAACGTCACGTCGTACAAAGAAGAGCAGGTGTTTCACGATCCGATCCTGGCCGGCACCACCGGGCTCGACCGCGACGTCCTCTCGGCCGCGTTTTCGCCCGACGGGTCGAAAGTGCTCACCGGCGGCCGCGATCATCATGCCTATCAATGGGACGTGCGCACCGGGCAGAAGCAGGACCTGAACTTCGCCCCCACCGCGCGAATCATCGAAGAGGGGCACGAGCTTCCCATCTGGACGGCCGCGTACGCGCCGGACGGGGCGTGGTTCCTGACCGCCAGCATGGACGACCGGGCCCTGTTGTGGAATGCGGCGACCGGGACGCAATGGGCCCGCATCGATCACACCGGCGTCCCCGCCGTGATCGCCGTTTCGCCCGACGGAGAATGGGTGGCCACTTCCGCCAGCGATGCGTCGCGCGTCCAGTCGGCCCAGGCCAAGCCCAAAGTGCAATTTTGGAACGTCAAGAACCTCAAGACCGGCGCACTGGCTGTGCCAGCGGAACGCGACGCCGTCGGCCCGATCGAGCGCCAGGGACGTTTGACGGCGCTGGCTTTCGCTCCGGGGCCCGGCGCGCGGCTCTATTCCGGTTTCGAATGCCGTCTGCCCGACGACAACGCCGGCGGCGGCCTCGTGTGGGAGCTCAAGCAAGGCAGCGGGCGTTCGAAGTGGGAAATCGTCGACCAGCTGCCGGCGGACACCAACATCAACGCGGCCGTGTTTCGCTCGTCGCGAAACCGCCTGCTGACGGCCCGCGAAGATGGAACCGTCTGGCAATATGACCTCACCCGGAAGGCCGCCCGCCCCGCCGTCGTGGCATCGCTGCGCGAAGGTTCACACGTCCGCCTGATGTCGCTCCATCCGGACGGCAATTCGCTGGTCACCGTCAGCCAGGTCGATCGCCTGCGCAATGCCGAGGAAGCGGCCGTGCTCCACAAGTGGAATATCGACGCGGCCTCTTCGCAGAAAGCGATCGACATCGACTCCAACAGCGTCTTCTCTCTCTCGCTGGCGGAACAGGGAGACGAAGCGCTGGTCGTCGCCGCCGCCCCCAAAGGCCAGGGGGGCACCGTCGTCCGTAAATACAATCTCGAAACCGGCGCCGGTCACGTCTTCAAGGCCTCCGGCAAAGACGCCTCGGGAAAAGAAGACCTGCGCGAATTCTGGGGGGCCATTTATGCCCCCGCCAACGTCGGCAAACCGGGAGACCGGCACGTGCTCGCATTGCATGGCACGCGAGCCGAGCTGTACGACTCCAGCGCCCGCCTCGTGACCCGCTCCAACCAGCACGGACAGGTGCGCGCGGTCGCCTATTCGAGCGACGGCAAGTTCATGCTCACGGCCGGCGCCGACGGCACGATCAAACTGTGGGACGCGAATCAGCGGAACGCGCTGTGCCAGATCGTCGAGCCACACGGCGCTGCCGCGCTGCACTCGGCCGCTTTTTCTCCCGCCGCCAAGTCGTACCAGTTGCTGTCGGCCGGCCGCGACAAGGTCGTCAAACTCTGGAACTGGGACGGCACGTCGCAGGCCCCGCAGCTTTTGCGGTCGTTCCCCCACGACTCCGAAGTGCGCGGCATCGCCTTCTCGTCCGATGGATCGCGCATCGCCTGCGGCTGCGAAGACGGCACCGCTTGGGTCTGGAAATCGACCGATGAAAAACAACCGGTCGGCAAAACTGCCGCGCCCGGCGCCGGCGGTCACAAGGGGGCCGTGCACGGCGTGGCCTTCTCGCACGACGGCAAGTGGATCGTGACCGGCGGCGAAGACAATAAGGCCCTGGTGTGGGACGCGAACAAGCTGGCCCTGCAGACCATCCTCACCGGTCACGCCGCCGCCGTCCGCAGCGTCGCCTTCTCTCCCGACAGCCGGCGCGTGGTCACCGGCAGTGCCGACACGTTCGCCAAAGTCTGGGACCCGCGCCTCCCCGCCGACAACCCCCCCCGCCCCGCCGGTGCCGCCGTCGATCACAGCGGCCGCGAACTCCTGACCCTCAGCCGGCACGACCGCCCCGTGACGACGGTCGCCTTTTCCCCGAACGGCTCCAGCATCCTCACCGCCAGCAGCGACGGCGACGCCGTTTTGTGGCTGTCAACGCCGGTGCAGGTGGAGAAGAAATAACGCGGCTGTTCGTCTCTTCCCCCCCCTCGCGCAGCCGCAGCGCCGCTTCGCATTCACGGCCACTTATTGGGACAACTGGCCGAATAACTGCAGTTCGACGCCGCCCAGCGTGCGTCGGTGTGTCGGACCGGCGCAAGCATGGATATGCTTGGCCTCTCAGTCGTCGAGAGTCATGACCGGCGGTCCGTGGGGCGCCGCACAGGGATTTGGCGTGTCAGAATTCTCAGCTCCGACGACTTTTCGGTGTTTTGTTTGACGGGTTGAGTTCTCGCGGCCAGTTGTCCGAACTCCTAGCTGGATTCAGAGAAACGAGCTTCACTCGCTGGAAATGGATCCTCTTTCAGGACCGCGTTGATAACCGAGGACCTTACGGCTGGGCTTGGCCCCACAGAT
>DASYAR010000236.1:0-6535 GCA_036501235.1 Planctomycetaceae bacterium | reverse complement strand
AACCTGATCAACTTTTGGGTTAATTATGAGTCGTTCCGACTCGACATGTACAATTCTATGGGTACACTAGAAATAGACGACGAGGGGTATTGGACCGACGAATTCTATCAAGCACGGGCCCGCGCTCACCGTGCGAACCCTAGTCGCCTCTATCCCCCGCTGCAGGGACCCTCCGATTATTCTTCCCCGTCTGACGATCAGGAGTTGAAAAATGGCCGTATTGCCGAGAACAACATTCTCGTCAAGAAATCCGCAACGTCGTCCGGCAATCAGCCGGACCCGGTTGCCAAGCCTTTCAAGCCGGGGTATATCCGTCTGGCTTCCGCAGAGTCGCCGAGCGAGTCGCCCGATGATTCGTCGGTCGAGCTGCTGGTCGAATTGTCGGACGAGGCTGACGGCAGCCTCTCGCAACCGCCGCGGCGGATTGGCGAAGGCAGTCCTGTTCGCGGGAGCGCTGACGTTTCTAGCAGCGGCGGGACTTTACGCCTGGCACGGAAATCCGTTCCACCGCGACGAAGAACCGACCAACCTGATCTTCGAAACGGTGAAGAAAGGCCCTCTGGAGATCACGATCACTGAGCGCGGGAACCTCGAAAGCGCGAACAACGAAACGATCGTCTGCATGGTCGAAGGGGAGGCGGGAACCGGCATTCTCAAAATCCTCGACGAAGGGACGCGAGTCAAAAAGGGTGATCTGCTCGTCGAGCTCGATTCCTCAAAGCTCAATAACGACCTGACGGCCCAGGAAATCACCAAAGAGCAGGCCGCCGCCACTCTCAAGACCGCCGAGAAAAACCTCGAGATTCAGGAAACGCAAAACGCCAGCGACATTGCTGCCGCTGCGCTCAAATGCGATTTGGCCGTTCTGGACCTCAAGAAGTACAAAGAGGGAGACTACGTCCAGGAAAAAGATACGATCGACGGGGAAATCAAACTGGCCCAGGAGGAAGTGACGCGCGCGGAAGACAAATTCACCTTCACCAAGCGGCTGGCCAAAAAGGGTTACGCCAAGCAAAGCGAAGTCGAAGCCGACCGCGTGGCCCTGCAAAAAGCCAATATCGGCCTGCAGGTCGCCGAGAAGAAGATGGAAGTTCTTCAAGAATACACCAAAGAGCGCCAGGAAGCCGAGCTCGAAGCCAACGCCAAAGAATTCAAGCGCGAGCTGGAACGGGTCGAGCTCAAAGCCAAGGCCGCGCTTGCCAAATATGAGGCCGATTTGAAGGCCGCTCAGCGAACGTATGAAGTTGAACGGGCCAAGTACGACAAACTCGTCGACCAGATCAAGGTCTGCAAAATCTACGCCAAGCGGGACGGGATGGTCGTGTACGTCAACACCCGCTCCGGCGGATTTCGAGGCAGTCAGGAACCGCTGATCTACGAAGGGGCCAAGGTCAAAGAGCGGCAGCCGATCATCAATCTTCCCGACGTGACCCACATGCAGGTCAATGCCCGCATCCACGAATCGAAGATTTCGATGGTTCGCATCGGGCTCCCAGCCACGATTCATCTCGACGCCCAGGCTGGCGAGACGTTCCGCGGCGAAGTGGGCATGGTCTCGCTCGTCCCCACGTCGGGTAACTGGCCGAACGTCAATCTCAAGGAATACATTACGTTCATCAAGCTCACCGATGACATCGATAAGGTCAGCCAGCTCAAGCCGGGGATGACGGCCGAGATCGAAATCCTGATCGACCGGCTGGCCAGCGTCCTGCAAGCGCCGGTGCAGTCGTTCGTCGAGCGGGGCGGCCGCCATTTTGCCTGGGTCTTGGTCAATAACAAGCTCACGCGGCGCGAAGTCAAAGTCGGCAAGTCGAACGAGCAGATGATGGAGATCGTCGACGGTCTGTCCGAGGGAGATCGGCTCGCTCAGACTCCCCGAACCGTCCTTCCCAAGGAAATCTCCCAACTGGAAACCGATGTGCCGGCGACGGTCGAATCCGCCACGACCGGACTTAAGACTCCCGAGGCGGCTCCTCCGGCAGGTGGTCCAGGTGTGCCCGGAGGTCGAGGCCGCGGAGGTCGCGGTGGTCGTGGCCGCGGTGGTGAAGAGGGCTCTCCCGGCGATGGGGGCGGCGCCGGTGGCCCGCCGATGGCCGGCGGAGGTGAAGGCCGTCGGGGCGGGGGCGGAGGGTTTGATCCGGCGCAGCGCTTCGCGGCACTCGACAAGAACAGCGACGGCAAGGTGACGGAAGACGAAGCCGACGATCGCATGAAAGCCCGATTCGCGCAGATGGACGCGAACGGCGATAAAGCCATCGACAAAGACGAATTCATCAAGGCGATGGAAGCCTTCCGCAATTCGCGAGGCGGTGGTGGTGGACCTCCTGGAGGTGGACGGGCTGATGCAGGTGGCGGTCAATGAAGCTCGCCGCTCGCGTCGAGGACGTCAGGAAGACTTACGATCTGGGGCCATCGCTGGTCGAGCCGCTCGGAGGGGCCAAGCAAGACCTCAACTTCGCCCCCGTTGGGGCCGACGAAGGCCGCATTCTCGTCAAGGCCCTGCGCGGCGTGACGCTCGATTTTCCCGAAGGGGATTTCGTCGCCATCATGGGGGCCTCCGGCAGCGGCAAAAGCACGCTCTTGAATCTGCTCGGTGGGCTCGACCGACCCACGTCCGGCAAATACATCCTCGACGGCATCGACGTCTCGCAGATGGACGATGCCGAACTGTCGCACGTCCGCAACCAGAAGCTGGGTTTCATCTTTCAGTCATACAACCTGATCGCCCAGTACACGGTGCTCGAGAACATCGAGCTGCCGCTGCATTATCGCCCAGGCTATCCCCCCATCGGCGCTGCCGAGGCCGAGCGCTGCCTCGAGATGGCCAAGAAGGTCGGCCTGGGTGAACGGCTCGATCATCGGCCGTTCCAGCTTTCCGGCGGTCAGCAGCAGCGCGTGGCCATCGCCCGCGCTCTCGTCAATAATCCGGAGATCATCCTGGCCGATGAACCGACCGGTAACCTCGATTCGGCCACCAGCAATGAAATCATGGAGATGCTCACCAGCCTCAACAAGGAGGGGCGCACGATCATCATGGTGACGCACGAGCCCGACATCGCCAATTGGGCTCGCAGGCAGATCGTGATGCGCGACGGGCTGGTGTTCAAGGAAGCGCTCACGGCCGATATTCTCGCCGCCCAGGGAGAGCCCGTGGGAGCACATTGACCATGCACGCGTATTCATCGCGACCCACGGAATGCCATCCGTGCGCTTGAGTGATCCGCAACTCGCCTTTTCATTCCGCACTCCAAATTCCGAACTCCGCACTTCATCACATGTCGTTCACCCGCCTGATCCGCATCATTCAACTGGGGCTGAAAAGCCTGTTGTTGCACAAGCTGCGCTCGGGGTTGACGATGTTGGGGATCGTGTTCGGCGTGTTCTCGGTGATTGCCATGCTGGCGATCGGCGAGGGGGCCAGCGCCCAGGCGCAGAAGCAGATCGTCGCGCTGGGGGCCACCAATATCATCGTCCGCAGCATCAAGCCGGTGGAAGGCTCGTCGAACGACCAGAACGCCGGCGGTTCGCCTCGCTACGGTCTGACTCGCACCGATTTCAAACGCCTGCAGAAAACCATTTCGACGATCACCAACGCCATCCCCGTTCGCGAATTGCCGCGCGAGGCCCGGCATCTCAAAAAGACGATGAACTGCCGGATGGTCGGCTGTACGGCCGATTATCAGGAAGTCAATCACCTGAAAATGACCAAGGGGCGATTTCTTTCCGACGCGGATCAAGACACGCGGGCCAACGTCGTCGTGCTGGCGCACGACGCCGCGACGGAGCTCTTCCCCATTGAAGAGCCACTGGGCAAGGCAATCCAGATCGACAGCATCTTCTACACCGTGATCGGCGTGACCGGCGAACGTACCGCCTCGGCCGGCATCGGTGGCAGCCTGGCGGCGCAAGACTTCAATAAAGACCTGTACGTCCCCATCACGACGTTCCGGGCCCGGATCGGCGACGAAATCTTCATCCCCAAGCAGCGCGGGATGGATTCCGAATATATGGAGCTCAGTCAGATCACGCTCACCGTGCACGACGTGTCCGACGTGCTCAGGACGGCCGACGTCGTCCGCGGGACGATCGAAAGGTTTCACACGCAAAAAGACTTTGCCGTCGTCGTGCCTCTCGAACTGCTCAAGCAGGCCGACCAGCTCCGCCAGATTTTCAACATCGTGCTGGGCTCGATCGCCGCCATCAGCCTGGTTGTGGGCGGGATCGGCATCATGAACATCATGCTGGCGACGGTCACCGAGCGGACGCGCGAGATCGGCATCCGCCGCGCGCTGGGCGCCAAACAGCGCGACATCATCGAGCAGTTCCTCACCGAAACGGTCGTGCTGTCGGGGACCGGGGGCGTGCTGGGGGTACTGTTGGGGCTGTGCACCCAACCGACGTTCTGGGTGATCCGCTGGTTTACGCTCAATTTCATCCTCGATTCGCGGGCCGGCGCGTTGTCGGAAACGAGCCGCATGTTCTCCCAGATGGAGCCCACGGTCGCCACCTGGAGCCTCCCTCTGGCGTTCGGAATTTCGGTGGGCATCGGGATCATTTTCGGCCTCTACCCGGCCCGTGCCGCTGCCAAGCTCGACCCGATCGAAGCCCTGCGGCACGAGTGAACCAGGGTTTAGGCCTCCTCGACCGTCAGCGGCAGCGTCTGGATCGCATTCCCTCCCGATTTGAGGAACGGCCGGGGGAGTGGTTGCGCATAGCCATTGGCGTCGATCGTCCGGCAGCGCAGGTCGTATTTCCCAACGGCGATATTTGTCAGAAGCGCGCCCCAATGCACGATCGAATACCGCATCGGCCACGACGCCGGTTTGCCGGTGTGCGCATCGAATCCCAGCGTTCCGGGAGACAATGTGCCGCCGGGCAATCCACCGGCCCATTTTTCCGGCGGCGGGAGAATCTCGGCTTCCTTCCAATCGGCTTTCGTAAACCACGGGTCGTCGGCGGGCCATGCCGGCTCCTGCGGCGACAGGGCATATTGCACCTTCGTCAGTCCGGAGATGCCGACTTGGGCCAGGCCCGTCATGGGGACGGGCTGGCCAGCCTTGATTTTGGCCGGACGCGACACGATCCGGGCGCTCGTTTTCATCCAGCTCTCGACGTCGTTATTGCCATTGGCGTAGGTGTCGTTGCCGAACGGGGCGTTCGTGAGGACGACGCGAATCAGCCATTTGACCGACTTGAACCCGTAGGCGTCGGGCACGAGCATGCGCACGGGACCGCCGCGCTTGCCGTCCAGAAACTCGCCGTTGAGCTTGTAACACAGGAGCACCGGGTATTCGCCCGGCGGATCTTCAAGCACCCGGCCGATCGGCAGCGAGCTGCGAAAGATTTGCTTGTGGGCGTCATTGTGATAACCGTAATAAAATACACGGCGGACGTTTTCGGTCGGCCGCGTCAGCCAGATCACGTCTCGCAGCGGCACCCCTTCCCACAACCCCATGCCGAGCGGCGTGTCGATGTTGTTGCACGTCATGACCTTGAGATATCGCACACTGCGCGTCTCGGCGAGCTTCATCAGCCCCTCCCAGTCGAGGGCCGTCCCGAGCTCTTTCGAGAGAGGATTGTCGAGCTTGGCCGGCGCTTCGGGATCGGAGACGACTTCGAGCTTCCACGTCTCCTGGGTGAGTCCGACCTCGCGGAGTTTCTCGATCGGATGCGTGTACGGCAGCGGTTCACCACGCTCGATGAGCCGAAAACTGTCCCACGTTGTGAGGTAATCGAGCTTGGCGAGCTCGTCTGCGAGCGCGGATTTTCCTGCGGCGTCGTCGCCCGCCGCCGCGAGCGGCGAGAATTGCCAGGCAGCCGCCCCGAGGGCGCCCAGTTTCAGAAAATAACGCCGTGAGACGGCAGCATGCTCGGCGAGAATCGAATGCGAGTCGGACATGGCGCGGCTCCATGACGGTTGCACGGACTGCTATCGTACTCGCAGATCGGTCACGAGAACACTAACCGCGGGCGGGGAGGAACATCGGAGGCGTCGAATCTCGTCAGGACTCAGGACTCCGATTGGCGCGGCTCAATCCTCACCCGAGCTACAAATGTATACAATGGTATATTATTCGGGGTGCGATTATGCCAAAATTCGAGGCGTTGGGCCGGGCGGCTTGCAATCGCCGGTACGGACGTTTAGGCTGATTCCCGTTCGGCGTACGATTGTCGGGAATAATCTGCGGGTCACGCGCATCTCAGTATGTTGCAGCCGGGTTCCCCGTGTCGGGGCAGAGATCGGCGCCAAAAAAATGACCGCAATCGGTCAGATTACCATTTGAGGAGCATTCCGATGAAGAAGTTGTTTGCGTTGGTGGCATTGGTGGGATTAGGCGGTTTCGTTGCGGGTTGTGGTGACGCGCCTGCGCCGGCACCCACGAAGACGCCGACAGGTACGGCCACGGCCCCGAATATGAGCGGCCCGGCCGGTGGTGCACCGAAGGCCAATGAAGGTGAAAAGGCGAAGGACGGCGACGCGAAGGACGGAGACGCAAAGGACGGCGACGCAAAGGACGGCGACGCAAAGGACGGC
>DASYAR010000235.1:0-2745 GCA_036501235.1 Planctomycetaceae bacterium | reverse complement strand
AGCTGCCATCGTGACGTGCAGCATCACGACGGTCCGACGTGTCCAGCGCCAGCCGCGCGTGAGCCAGGGATGTTCGAGCCCCGCCGCAGGTTCTTCGGGTGGGCTGGCAAACTGTTGCAGCGATCGGCTCCATGAGGGGGCCCAGATCAATCCGGCGACCGCCAGAAATGAGAGTTGTGCTCCCACGTCGAACAAGTGGGAAGGATTCCAAATCTGCACTCCCAGCGCCGCCAGCGCGAGCCCGTTTACCAGCGATCCGTCGCGGTGCCACGGTCGCCCTGCAAGCAGCGCCACCACCATCAGCACAGCCCGCATCACCGGCGGCTGTGAATCGGCGACGAATGAATACGCCAGCACTCCCGCCAGAATGAAGGCCACACTTGCGCTGCGACCGAATCCCGCCAGCCGCGACAATGCCCACAGCAAGCCTGCCAGAATCCCCACGTTCGATCCCGAGATCGCCAGGATGTGCATCGTCCCGCTCTCGGCGAACGCCGTGCGCAATTCCTCCGGAATCGCAGTTCGCGTCCCCAGCAACAAGGCGACACCGACGGGAGCCGTGCGGGTCGAAAGCTTGTCGTCGAGCATCCGTTCGGCACGGGCGCGCAATCGGCCCTGCCAGCGGCGGAACAGATTCGAGCCTCCCTCGACGACGCGGACGTCGTCGGGCTCACCGCAGTGCACTGTCGCCAGCAAACCCTCGGAACGCAGGAAGCGGCGAAAATCGAATGCTCCGGGATTGCGCGGCCCAGCCGGCCGCGAGAGCAACCCCACGACTTCGACTTCATCCCCCACCGATCCTTGCGCGAGATGCCCTTCGATATCGAGTCGCACGCGTCCTGAGACGGTTTGCTCCCCGGTCGCCGAGATGAGTTTTCGGCATTCGAGTGTGCACAGTGTGCGGTCGAACTGGGGGATCGACGCCGGCAGATCGCTTTCCTTGCGCGGCACGATCCACGGTTGATTGACGAGTCGTCCGGCAAGATGTGCCGGTTGCGGAACTTCGTCCGCGAACCGGCTGACATGATCTGAGCCGACGATCGACCACCGCCAATGATGCCAGCCTGCGCCCGCCGTCAGAACGGACAGCAACAGCAATGCCGCCCCGGCTCGCGGCCAGTGCCGAACGAAACAGGTCCCCCATGCCGCCAGGCACGCGGCGCACAGGATGAGCCAGGTTTGCAACTCGCAGGCTAGCCAATGATCGCAGAGAATCCCCCCGGCAAAAGAAACCGCCACCGGCATGACCGGCGCCCGTCGGTACCGTCGGGCCTCACCGACGGCCAGTGTACCGTGCGTTTGCGGTGTGATGACGGGGGCCGGTGCAAGCGCGGAGGTCGAACTGTCCATCTTCCTGCTGCATCTTTCAGGTTGACCGACAGAGGTCTGTCACAAAGACGTTAGGATGTGTCAAATCAGCATACCAATTTACCAGCGACGGTGAACCTGTTCCATTCGACGAATCGGTCGGGTAACGCGGCCGTCCATCAGGGGGCCGGACCACAAGACGACCAGCGTTCCCTGAGCATGATCGTTATGAGTTCGCGCTTTCGCGACGCTGGCGATACATGAAGTCATAGAGTTTTCGGGCAGCGGATTCCCATTGCCCGTTGCGCGCCTGGTCGATGACCGCATCGAGATAATTCGCGGCGGCCGCCGGCAATCGGTTGGTTTCGCGGAGCGCGTGCAGGCGCTCGTCGCAGGCATCGAGCCGGTCGTCATCCCGGCTCGTGAGGGCCGTGAAGAGCGCATCGACGGTCACAAAGACCTCTGCATCCGTCCCGATCTGTGGCGGGGGCTGGAACGCCCGCACGAGAAGCCAGATCGCCGCGACCGAAGCCAGGGCGCACGCAATTCGAACGAGACGACGGCGAGGGTCTGCGTTGCTACTCGGCATTGACGATTTCCCCGCCATTTCGAGTGGAGAGCGCGACCCACACGTTCGCATCGGTATACGCCGTGCAGAATCGAATCGACCCGTCGCCGAACAGAACATTGCAACCCGGTCCATGTTCGCCCCACATTTCATCGGTATGTCCGAACGGATTGTTCGGCGCGTGAACGATGACCTGCGGATGATCATGCACGTCTGGTCCGCTATGGCATCCGACCAGATCCGTGGCCGCGTTGTTTTCGGACGGCCAAGGTCGCATGTCCAGGCGCGGGACAACGACCGCGCCGGGGACGACTCCGACCCACGTATTGTTGCTCAGGAAGGAGCTGCGCTCGCCGATGAAGACGGTGTTCGACAACCCGTCGGTGACGTCGGTCGTGCGCGTGTGAGAGTTCGGGTAAAAGGGGCCATTGATGATATCATCGGGGGCCCCCGGGACCGGCTCCGGGATGTCGAAGTTGTAGCAGTACGCGGTCGACCGGCCCCACGGCTGATTCATTCCGGCATTGGTGACAAAGTGGCTGTGGGCGAAATAGATTGTCGTGCCGTCTGACCGGGTCAGTGGGATGCCGTGACGGCTGTCGGATTCCGGTTGCTGGACGTCGAAGCCATCGCTGCCGCCGCTCGCAGAGGGACAGAGAAAAGCCTGAACTTTGGTCCGAGCCGCCTGCGCATTGAGAGGTGACCAACAGGGTTCATTCAAATTGAACTGGTTGTACAGATTTGACTGCTCGAGGTAGGAGAGCAGGCACATCCCCCACGCGAAGCCGGGATGTCCCACCCGGTAAGCATCGCCGTAGCTGATGCCATACGCCGATCCGTCCTGATACGGATTGACAATGCACGACGGA
>DASYAR010000234.1:0-5859 GCA_036501235.1 Planctomycetaceae bacterium | reverse complement strand
CCCGTCCAGCACGCGCAGACTGCGCTCGACTTCGACGGTGAAGTCGACGTGCCCCGGGGTGTCGATAATATTGATTGGGTTCTCGCCCCACTCGACCCGGGTACATGCCGAGGTGATCGTGATGCCCCGCTCTTTTTCGAGGTCCATGTAGTCCATCGTGGCGCCGTCGCCGTCGCCCTTGACCTCGTTCATCCGGTGGATCCGCCCCGAGTAAAAGAGGATCCGCTCGGTGAGGGTCGTTTTGCCCGAGTCGATATGGGCCGAGATGCCGATGTTGCGAAGCTTCGAAAGATCTTTCATGGACGTAACCGCGAAAAAAGAGGCAAAAATCAAACTCCCGGCCGCCGTCGCGGGCGGGCGAGCATATCAAGAGCATCCGTGGATTTTGTTAAGGTTCCTTGAAGTTTTCTCGTGTCAACCGATGAATCGAAACTGAAAATTCGGGCCGGGAAAGCATCCTGGCCGACACAACACAGACGAATTGGAATTTTTGGGAGCGATCTGTTGTGGCGGGGGCGTTTCCTGAAACTGCGGCCGGCTAAAACCGAAGATCGTCCCCTTTCAGGTGACTCTTCATAGCTCGGCGCTCGCCTTTCAGGTGGGAAAAACAGGAAACGCTCTAGGAGATCGCATAACGACAGCCTCCGCACTCGGAGAAAACCCGCTGCGGAAACCCACGGAAGCAGTCCGAGCCGACATCCTGGGCCGGATGAATTCAGCCCGGCATTTTGCCCAACCGGGAGTTGTGACGAATTCTACCGATTCGGCGCGCTTTCGGAAAGCCCAATTTCGCAGTTTGGCATGAAATTTCCGGCTCCCACGCATTTGCCGGCAGTGCACTTTCCACGCCCGCGCTTTGTGAGCTGCCACGCGACATTGACTCGTTCCCAAGCTCCGCTGGGGAATGCTATTTCGGCAGCTCTGCTTCCCGTTGCAGGGGGAGCATCGAAATGTCGCCTGAGCGGCATCCGATGTGCCTCAGCCAGCACCCGAATTCGCGCAGCAGAGCTTCGAACGGTGCGTTCCCAAGCGGAGCTTGGGAACGAGTTGACGCTTGGGAACGAGTTACGACGGCACACGGAGTGTGCCTGCTACTCTGAGCAGAATTCAATTCCCGACCGTCATATCGACGCGGCCCCGCAGCCAGTCCGAGTAGCCGATCGTCTCGCGATACTGGTCGAAGGGCTGGCCCGGACCTGCCAGATACGAATTGACGCCGACGCGCGAACGCTGGAAGACCGGCTCGGCCTGTGGCGGGAAATCCAGTTGCCAGTCTTGTGGGTTGCATTCATGCGTGAAGCTGCCTACCTGTCGCAGTCCGGCGGCGACGAACGGCGCCGTCATCTTGTACGAATCGGTTTCGACGTTCCCCCAGAACTTGATCCATTCTTTGGCATTGTTGACGTCCGGCGACGCCTTGCCGTTCGTGCCGATCCACTGCTTGACGTCATACAGATTGATCGCCCCTTTCCACGATCGGTCTTTCTTGTCTACCAGAGTCGCCAGGAAACTGGAGCCGATCCAATCGCTCTGATACACGCTCAGGCGGCTCGTCACGTCGATCTTTCCCTTGACCTTGGGCGCCAGCACGACCTCTTTGACCTGGAACACCGAGTTCGTGATCTCGATTTCGACTTCTGCCGGCTTCTTCGTTTTTTCATCGTTCGAAACGACGATTCCCCCATTGCTGAAGACGACCGAATTGTCGATCGTCAGTTGCTGCTTGCCGTTGCCCACGAGCTCGACGGCCGCCTTGCCTCCCACGACCACGCAGTTGCGCAGCGCGACCTTACCCGGAGCTTCGGTGACGACGCCGGTCGTCCCCTGCTTGGTCGTCTCAGAAATGGCGCAGTTCAGCAGCCGCACCGAGCCCGACTTCACGGTGACCGCCCGCCAGGGGAGCGGTTTCTTGAACTCTTTGGAAGGATCCATCTGCAACCTGAGCCCCTCCAGCGTCACGTTGCCGACGGTGACGCTGATCATGTCGCGGCCGTTGGGATCGGTTTCCGGTTTCAGCTTGATCCCCAGCCGATTCTTCCCGACTTCATACTTGAAGACCGGCGAATAGCCGAAACCGGCCTGAATCGTGAGGTCGCTCTTGATCTCGAGATGACCGAGCTTCCAGGGACCGGCACCGTCCACGCGGATCGTCTCGGCGGGCTTGGCTGCGGCGACCGCGTCTTCCAGCGTGTCGAACCGGGCGACAGGCTTGCGTCCCACGATCTCGAATTTCTTGTCCTGTTCCCCTTCCAGCAGACGCGAAATATCACTGCCAAGGTTGGCCCGCCGCAGGAACAGCAGGGCAAACGAGGTATCCGAGAGCCCTTCCTTGTCGGCATCGACCCACGCCGAAGGCCAGCCGCCGTCTTCGCGCTGAGTCTTGATCAATCCGTCGGCCCCCCTCTGAAACCAGTTGACGTCGCCGATCTGGTCGAGCCCGAGCAACACGCCGACGCGCTCCGCCGACCACAGAAAGTAACGGGCCGACCCGGGGCCGAGCCCTTTGACGAACTCTCCCGTCCGCTTGAAACCCTTGGCAAAAACCGGGTTCTCCAGGAGCGATTTTCCGGTGGCGGCATCCCCTTCCGCTTTCTTCCCCGACTTGAGGGAGTCGCGGATCTGGTTGGCCTGCGCGACCGCCAGGCAGAACAGCCCGGCCCCCGTCATCGACTCCTCGGAACCAGTTCTTGATTCATCATTAGCCCAGCCACCGTCGGGGAATTGTTTTTTGGTAAATCGCTGAGAGACTTTGACCAGTGTCTTATCGACGTTCACGCCGGAACGAGACGCAACCCACAGCCCCAGCACGGCGAATTGCGTGCAACTGTTGTCGCCAAATCCCTCTTTGGCTTTCGGGCCGAGAGTCGTGTCGCGCAAAACCTTTTCGACGTCGAGCTCGGCTCCTGGGCAAGTGTAATGCCAGCCGCCGCTGTCCAACTGGCCGGCGATCAAGCGCGCGGCGTACGATTTGATCTGGGGCCTGTCGCGACGATCGCCAAACCGCGACAGGAGCACGACGACAAGCGACAAGTCGTAGGTGTTTTTGAGTGCATTGGCGTTCTTTTTGACGTATTCGTAACCCTTCTGCAGCACCGGATCCGTCAGGGGGACGCCGTTTTCAACCAGCGCGATCGTGCACAGAGCCGTGATCCCCACGTCATGCCCCGTGAAGCTCCAGCTTCCATCCGATTTCTGCTGGCTTTTGAGAAACGCGATCCCCTTGTTCCGAGCCGCCGTCACCTCTTGTTCGGTTTGGCCGAAAACGGGCGCCGCTGTCAGACTGAATGCCAGACACAGCGAACCCAGGGCGAATGAGCGAGCGATCATGGCGCTTCTTCCTGAACTTTGTCTGATGAAATGCCGGGCCCCGCTGCTATAATGCTGCGGTCGGACAAATCGAAACTCCGTTGCGGCAACACGGCCCGTATTTCCTCGCGTGCATTTCCTTCGTCTTGCATCGCTTCGTCTTACAACGCGGCGATTTCATCGTTTCTTCCTGAACGCGCTCCTTATTCTTCACGATTCAGCAGCAGTGTCAAGATGCCTGAGCCTCTGGCCTATCTGAATGGGCGAATCTCGCCCGTGTCGCAGACTCTGTTGCCCGTGTGGGACATGGGAGTCGTGATGGGGGCCTCGATCACCGAAATGGCCCGCACGTTTCGCCACGAGTGTTTTCGGTTGCGCGACCACGTCGATCGGTTGTTCCGCTCGCTCAAGCACGTGGGGTTCGAGATCGATCTCACCCGCGAAGCGCTCGTCGACCTCGTGCTCGAACTGCTCGAACACAACGCCCGGCTCGTGCCGCAGCATCACGATCTGGGGGTTTCGATTTTCATCACCGCCGGGAACAGCCTGATTTATTCCGGTTACGAAGGGCTGGCAACGCACAAAAAGCCCACCGTCTGCGTGCATACGTTTCCCCTGCCGTTCGAGCTGTGGGCCGAAAAATATACTGCCGGGCAGCACGTCGTCACCCCCAGCATCCGCCACCTGCCCCCCGAATGTCTCGATCCCAAGATCAAGGCCCGCAGCCGCATGCACTGGTATCTGGCGGATGAACAGGCGCGAATGGTTGACCCCCAGGCGATCGCCTTGCTCCTCGATCGGCAAGACAACATCACCGAGACGAGCACCGCGAATTTCTTCATCGTCCGCTCGGGAAGCATCCTCACCGCGACCGGTCGGAACACCCTGCAGGGGATCAGCCAGCAGGTCGTCAAGGAACTGGCTGAACAACTCGACCTCCGTTTCGAACAACACGATTTCCAGACTTACGACGTGATCAACGCCGACGAGGCGTTTACGTCGTCGACGCCCTATGCCATTCTGCCGGTAACGCGGATCAACCAGCGGCCGATCGGCGACGGGCGCGTCGGCCCGGTCTATTCCGAGCTCCTCAAACTCTGGAACCACGTCGCCGGATTCGACATCGCGGCGCAAATGCAGACCGGTGCGGCAGAGCGGAAGGCCGAATTCGAGGCGCAGAAATGACGCGTTTTTTCGGCGAGCACCTCGAGTTCTTCCGTCAATACCGCCGGCGCTTTCAGACGACCGGCGCCGTCGCCCCCAGCAGCCAGTTTCTGGCGCGGGCCCTGGCGCGCCCGCTGCAGCAGCACGCCGGGCCCAGCCGGGTGCTGGAAGTGGGCCCGGGAACGGGGGCCGTCACGCGACGGATCGTGAAATTGCTGAAACCGCACGACACATTCGACCTCGTCGAGCTGAACGAATCGTTCGTGGGAATCCTGAACTGGCGATTTGCCCACGACCCCGAATTTCGCCGCGCCGCGAATCGCTCGCAAGTGCACCAGTGCCCGATTCAGGAATTTCAAAGTGCCGAGCCTTATGACGTCATCATCTGCGGCCTGCCGTTCAATAATTTTCCGCCCGATCTGGTGCGCGAGATTTTTGGCGCATTCTTCAAGCTGTTGGCGCCCGGAGGCGTGTTGTCGTACTTCGAATACATGTACATGCGGCCGCTGCGCAAGGCCGTATCGAACCGCGCGGGTCGCGAACGGCTGGGGGAGCTGGAGAGGGTGCTGCAAGACTATCTGGGTCGACATCGTTTTCGCCGCGATTGGGTGTTCGTCAACGTCCCGCCGGCCTGGGTGCAGCATCTGCGGAAGGATGGAGGAAATTGAAAATTGAGAATTGAGAATTTGAAATTGCAAATTGACGATCGCAGTCTTCCCAATTTGCATTTTCCAATTTTCAATTGGGTTGCAATCGGTTTCGATCTTTGGTCGTTTAACCGCAATCCCATCGGAATGCGCGTGTCGAGCGCGCCGACGGGATCGAGCCGCCCAGGACCACCGAGTTCACAGGCGTACTTCTGCGTAAGCTCTCAGTTCTGTCGGAAGCGCGTCACCTTGGATATTGGCCGCAGATCGCGGCTCACCAAGATCGAGCCGGTTGCTGGCGCATAGGAGATAGGGGGATCGGGGGGGGCCATTTCGCTCCGACCATGCCGTTGAAGGACGATCGCGTCATTCGCGCAGTCCGTGGCCGCATCTGTTCCCTTCCGCCGCTTGCTGGGAGCGCGCTCATTTTTGCTGCGCCGGCACGTCAGTCCCGGTCATCGATCCCATCCCTGCACATCATCCCGAGAGACCACATGAAGGTTCTGCACCGGTTCATGACGGCGAATGTTGCGCTGCTGACGATGGCGGCTTTCGCAGCGCCGTTGGCAGCCGCGGTTGAGCTGGTCCGAAACGGGCAGCCGGTCGCCTTCGTCGTGATCCCGGCACAGGCCTCGGACGTGGAATCGTACGCCGCCAAAGAGTTGCAGTATCACGTCGAGTCGTCCACCGGCGCCCGCTGGCGTGTGCAGCGCCGGTCATACAAGAATGTCCTTCACCACCT
>DASYAR010000233.1:0-33131 GCA_036501235.1 Planctomycetaceae bacterium | reverse complement strand
ACCACCGCCGCCGCCGAAGCCCTGGCCCCCAAATCCTTGACCGCCACCTCCGCGGCCGCCAAAGCCCTGACCTCCGAAGCCCTGGCCGCCACCTCCTCGGCCGCCGAATCCTTGGCCTCCGAATCCTTGGCCGCCGAAACCCTGACCACCGAAACCCTGACCACCGAAACCTTGCCCACCAAAGCCCTGGCCGCCGAATCCTTGGCCTCCAAATCCCTGGCCCCCCATATTCTGGTTGGCAAACCGGGTATTAAATCCATTCCCCTGCTGTTGGCCACGTTGTCCCGTGGTGTTGCCGTTGTTCTGGTTGGCGACGTAGGCGTTGCCGGTCGTCGTGGTGTGCACACCCTCGACAAGTGCCGCCAGCGTCTGCTGGACAACGGCCGAATTCGTCTTCGACATCGCGAAGACCTTGACCGTGGGCTTCGATTCGAGAACCGAGTCATCAAGAGCCTTAATGGTGTCTCCGACTTTCTGAAGGACCATGTCGTTGGCAACGACCCACAGCGTGTTTGTTCGATAATCGGGCGTAATGCTGAGCTGAATCTTTGGTTGCCGCTGGTTCTGCTGCTGGTTGTTGCCACGCCCCCCTCCACCGCCGAACGGATTGAATGCGAGCGCATTCCCGCCAAAGCCGCCAAAACCACCCAGGCCTCCGAATCCTCCGCGACCCATGCCGTTCTGCGTCTGCATGTTGTTCTGAACGGGGAAACCCATTTCTTCGCGAAACAGTTCGAACACATGCTCGGCGACTTCGGCCACCCGCGCGTGCTTGAGCTGGAATCTTTGCGTCCTTTTGTCGGCCAGTGATTCCGCATTGTCGAAGTACTTGACCCATTCGAGAACCTGGCCCACGATATCTTCGGGGCCGGTGATGATCAGGGAGTTCAATCGAACATCCGGAATGATCTTGAGCGTCCCTGTTTTGCTTAGAGTATTGAGGCCCGACGAATCGGTCGAGATTCCGCGAGAACCAAACTGACTGGAGAACCGCCCGCCGGTCGTCGTCGTCGTCGGCTGCGGCGCGGGAGTCACCGTACCCTCGGGGAACAGGCTCCCGATCATCTGGGCGGTCGACTCGGCCGAGTCGGGTGTCTTCAATCGATAGACGGTCCATTTTGTCTGGGACGGGGCCGCAGCGAGGTTCTCGATAAGTGCTTCGATCCGATTGAGCTCCTCCTCGTCTTCGCAATAAATCAGGATCCGGTCGCCGTCGACGGTAATCTGCACGTCCGGTCGTCCCTTCGGGGCATTCGACTCGGCCGCAGCTTCGGGATTCCCCGTTCGAGCGGACCTCTTCGGCTGCGGAGAGGCGCTGGCTGGCTCCTTCGTGACATCGTCTTCGTCAGCCGCAGTTTTGTCGTCGTCGGCTTCTTTGGCAGTCGTTTCGCCGCACGGCGGGGACTCGTCCTGGTCGTTCGACTTGGCCTGGGTTGTCTCACCCGTGGAGGTGTTTGGTTCCGGTTCGCTCGATCGCTGGGGTCGTCGCGCGGTCGATTCGTCATCAATCGTGCGGATTCGCTCCAGAAATTCACGGCGGAATTCATTGCCCGGAACGTCTGGCGGCAACGTCACACTTCGCTGGAACCGTCCCCCGTTACCTGCTCCCGCGCCGAATGTGCCGCGCTGCGACCGGGGGGGTTGGTTTTGCGAAGAATCGTCGCCACGGTCGAACAGCGGAGAGCGCTTCGCGGGTCTTCCAAAGTCCGAGGGAGAGACGATGCGAATAAACTGATTTTCGCTGCGCGGCAGCGCCCGTTCGAGCAGCGACACGATGTCGTCGCTGGAGCGGCCGCGGGGATTGACGATCGCCAGGGGGCCTCTGTGCAGTCCGCTGCCGCCGCTGTGCCCCATCTCACCCATCTCCGTGAGCACTTTTTTGATTTGCGAGATCTGTTCGGGGGCGCCGCGCATCAGCAGGCGCCGGCCGACTTCGTCGGCTTCGATTGTCGGCGGTTCTCCTTTGTTGTTCGTGGCAAACAGCGCTCGCAGGCTGGCGGCAGCGGCGGTTGCCGGCAGCCGATTCAGTTGCACCACCGCCACGAGGTCTCCGGCGCCGGCATCGACCTGCTTGATGATCTTGTCAACTTCTTTGTGTTCGTTGGGTCGGGCATAGATATTCAGCCGGTGCGTCTTGGGATCGTCGTGAATGACGATCCCCGGGACCATCATGCTGAGGACGTCGACGACGACCTCCATGTCGGCCGTTTCGACGGCGTAAACATGCAGTTGCGGATCGCCGGGCCTGCGCTCCACGGCGCGCTCGGCAGCGTCGTGCTTGACGTCGATCGACTTGACGGCCTCTTCGATCAACCGCATTTCGGTCGCGGGTGCCGTGACCAGGAGGCGGTTCATACGCGTGTCCGCCGTCATCAGCATTTTGAAGGATGTGGCGTCGTCGTCGCTGCTGCTGTCCCCTCCACGATCGCCCCCACGATCGCCCCCTCGATCCCCACCACGGCCGCCACGGCCGCGCCGGCCGCCGCGATCGCCGCCGCCACTCTCGTCATTACCTCGACTGCTGTCGCCTCCGCCAGAGCCGGGGAAACCAGGAAATCCTCCACCACCAAATCCCGGAAATCCACCGCCCCCGCGTCCCATACTGCGCCAATCGAATCCGCCGCCGCCCCGCTCGCTGCTCCCTCTGCGATCGTTGCTTTGTCTTGGCGTGCCGCTGGAGGCCGGCGTTTCAGCGGCCGCTTTCCCTGCCGAGCCGCGGGCGGGCAAGCCGAACAGCTCTCGCAATTGTCGCTCGGCTTCGCTTGCCGAGATGTGTACCAGCGCGAACGATCGAAATGTCATCTCCTTGGCCGGTGGCGGCGTCGTAAAGTCGTCGATAAACTTTTTGACCAGAATCAGGTTCGAAGCGATGTCCGACACCTTGATCTGATTGCTTTTCAGGAGAGCTTTTATTTTGCCCTGCGGGCCGAGTAAATCGCTAGCTTCATCAGCGACTACTTTTGCGTCAACACTGCTCGGCACCTGCAGCAGCACGCTTACGTATTCATTGCGGCCGCGCTTGGCCAGATCATCAACGCTGACCAGCGGGACCAGATTCGGCGGCGGTGGACTGTCGATATTCCACACGACCAGAAACTGATCGCGCCGGATCAACAGAAAGCCGCGTTTCAACAGGTAGCCGTTGATCACGTCGAGCGCCTCGGTCGGCGTGAAGAGCCTGTCGTCGGTGTAGGTGAATGTTCCCGGCGGTGTTTCATCGGGATCCAGAGTCAGATCGGCTTCCTTGGCGAACTTTTCGAGCACCATCGTCCACGGGGCTTTGACGAATTTGAACGACAACAACTTCTGACGGGAATTGTTGCCATCGCGTTTCGCTGCGCCGGAGCTGGGGGAGAAATCGCCAATGATCGCCTTGGCGTCGGTCGGTCCGGTCCTGCGATCGGAACCCGAATCACGGGAGCCACGGCCGGAGCGCATATCACCACGCGAACGGTCTCGAGTCGAGGAGGGAGCCGACGAAGATTCGTCCGACTTCTCCGCCGGTTTCTCCGCCGGTTTCTCGGCCGATTTGTCTCCCGAATTGGACGTCGCGTCTGCCTTGTCCCCTGCTTTGCTTTCGCCAGCCGGCTTGTCGCTATTTTCAGCCGCCGGTTCGTCACCTGCCGCATCATCCGATTCGGCGAGCTCTGCGGCCGCGCTCGGTGTGGCCGACGCGTCCTGGTCGGCAGCGGGCGCGTCCTGTGCCTGGGCCGCGTGGGGCGAGCCCAACCAAGTCTCAATACACAAAACCAGCACGGCGCCTGCCATGATTCGTGTCATCGTGTACTTTCTCTGAGCGTCCATCGAAACGTCGGTCGGAATTGCGGTCCGAGGATCCGCTGTTCGCGATTCGACTAAATCAAATTATTAGAAACAGTTCGGCAATTTGGATTCACCGGGAATCCCTGAGACAGATTTTGGTGTTTCTTATGGTGAGCCGGGAGCGGCAACCAAGTGCTGAGCCACCCCAATCCTGAACCACACTGATACTAAACGACGATGCTAAACGACACGGGGGCCTGGGACAAGGGATTTTGCCGCAGATCAACGAGCGTATCCTATGTTATCGGAATGGGTTACGATAGTTATGCCAGCACAGTGCTGGATTCCAACGGGGGCTGGGTGAAATCACCCTCCCTTCGCATCTTCTGAATTGATAACCTATTAAACACCGGATTTGAGTCACCCGGACTTCTCCTGGGACAAAAAATCATGAATTGTTCTCGTTTTGTGTGTATTCTGTCAGCCCTGCTGTTGGGTATCGGACACGCTGCCATCACTTTTGCCCAAAGTTCTGCCGGATCGGACGCATCCGAAACAGACGAAGGAAGTTCTGTCGATCCGGTCCCGGCCCGGCCTTCCAGGGTCCGACCGAAGTTCACGATGAAGCTCCCCGACAAATACCGGTCGAAAGACACCGATAAAGACAACCAGATCGGCATGTACGAATGGTCCAAGTCCGATTGGGCCACCTTCCGTAAGCTCGATTTGAACAGCGACGGTTTTCTCACCCCTTTGGAATTGAGCCGTGAAGGGCGTTCTTCCCGGTCCGACAGGTCGGTCGGATCTTCGTCATCAAGGTCTTCCGACCGAAGGTCATCTTCCAGCAGCGGTTCCAGTGCCGAATCCAGCAAGTCGGGTGCTTCGGAGTCGACTCCGGTGAAATCCGAATCCGGCGGACCGCCCACGGCGCTGCCGACCAACGAGGTCGAATTGCAGGCCGAGCGATTCTTCAAAATGGCCGATAAGGATGACAACGGCAAAGTGACCGAAGAAGAGGCAATGAAGGTCACAATGGCGAAGGTGACATTCAAAAAACTGGCGACGAGCCCCTCTTATCCCCTCAACCGAGACGAGTTTGTCCGCCTCTATTTGCTCGGCGCCACCGGCGGATCGAAATGACCTCGCCGCTGGGCTCGCCATGCCGTCGCAATTGGGTGTGGCTGACGTTTCAGATCATCTTCCGAACCGTATTCGCCTTCTGGTTGCGCTACCGGGCCCGTGGAATCGAGCGAATTCCCGAATCGGGAGGCGGCCTGATGCTCAGCAATCATCAGAGTTTTCTCGACCCGCTGCTGATCGGCCTGCCGCTGCATCGCCCCGTCAGTTTTCTGGCGCGCGACACGTTGTTCCCCGTCCCGGTGATCGGCTGGATCCTGCGCCACACTTACGTGATGCCCCTCAGCCGCGATACGGGGGGCGCCGGAGGAATCCGTGAAACGCTCCGCCGCCTTGATGACGGTTTTCTCGTCGGTCTGTTTCCCGAAGGGACGCGCAGCGGCGACGGTTCGTTGGGCGAGTTGAAACCAGGCTTTGCCGCGCTCGTCCGCCGGACCGAATTGCCGATTTATCCCATCGGGATTGCCGGAGCGCATCGCGCCTTGGGTCGCGGCAGCCTGATGCTGAAACCGCATCGAGTGTGCGTCGTGTTCGGAGCGCCACTTCCCGCCGAAACGATCGCCGAGCTGAAACAGCGCGGCCGCGAAGCCGAACTGCTGGAAATCGTGCGCGTCCACATCGCCGCCTGTCAGCAGGAGGCCGAGGAGTGGCTCAAAGGCAGGGCAGGTTTTCCAACCTGACAGCGCTGTCGGGTTGGAAAAAGTGCCCTACTCGAGCGCGGCGGCCGTGAAATTCCCTTCCTGGCGGCCTCCCGGAGTGACGCGCAGCCAGTCGTAGATGGCGCGATGCTCGACTCGCAACGACTGGCCGAGCTTGAGCGCCGGCACGTGCACCGGTTGATTCAAAAGCACGCCTTCGATGGCCGCCTCGTGCCCCTCACCGTTCCAGTCCTGCACTTCGACCCACATGTATTCGTTCCCCCCTTCATTTCCATAGGGGAACCGCGCTTTGACCGCCAGGCGTTCGCCGGGCCGCAGGCCGCGGCGGAAGCGCTCGCGCTCTGCCGGCAAGCTGGCCAGAGCGCGGCGATGAGCCAATTGCATGGCCCGTTCGTCCGCGATTTCGCCCAGCGTGTCTTCTTCAGGGAACAGCTCGAGCAGGCAGGCGGCCAGGGCCTCGGTTCCCTCACCATAACTTGCCGCCGGCAGAATCCGCAGCAGCCGATTTTCAACCTGAGCGGCGACGGGATCGCCTGGAACCAGCCGGATCCGCGCGACGCCTTCGGTAGATTCCGCGGCATCCGACAGCCGCATGGAGTCGCGCAGGTCGTCCCCCGAAATTTCGATTTCTTCATTGACTCGAAGCCGCCGTCCCTCGGTCAGGCCCTGCAAAATCAGCTTCCAGCAGGCGCCGTTCAGCATCTTTCCGGCGCCGGTCCGGTGAAACCGGGGCACATTGACCATCTCCAGATCGGGCAGGCCAAAATGCGCCATGCCGTGCGTGTGCAGGTTCGCCGGCCCGGATTTGTCGACCACATCATGCACGACCACCCAATCGCCGATTGCGCCGTGCCCCGGATATGGGTTGACGGCTTGCCAGCGATCGAGGCTCCACCAGCGCTGGCTGTGATGGTCGAGAATCAGTCCGCCAGTTTCTTTGGCGGCCAGTCGCGCCAGGTGATGCACCAGCGGCCAGGCGACGCGCGCGGACGCCGAATTCGATCCGATCACGGCAAATCCCAGCATCTGATCGCAGCGCTCAGCCAGATCCAGCATCAGCTCGTTGTAGCCGACGCTCATGTACGGCAGGGAATCGAGAGGAATCGGAGGGCACGGCTGCGGCGGTAAAACGGCGCCCAGGGCTTCCGCATCCAGCATCGCCAGCAGGAAGTCGTCCATGCGGATCTGGCTGTCGTCGCGAATCGCTGCGGCGAGGTCCTCTTTCAGAAACATTCTCCAGTAATCGCGATCCCCCAGCAGGCGATACGTGGCATCGTCGACGTCGGGCCGTGCGAACGCGACCGAAACGACGTGCGCCACCAGCTGCTCGTGCTGAATGATGCGTCCCGTGCGCAATTGCGATTGCACGAACTGGCCGCGCTGGCGAAGCTTGTCGCGCCGCGTGCGCAACAGCCCCCGGATTTTCTGCCACAGCTTCATGGTTTCATCATACCGAAACCTTAAGCTGACGCCACAGATTTGCGCCTGAAAACATGACAACATTGTCATCAAGCACGTTTACAACTCGCACGAATCAGGCTTACACTCAAGGGTTATCCTAGATTGCCTCATCGATATAATCAGCACAGAACAATCCGCACAGACACTCACCCGGAGATCGACCGCATGTCGTGTCACGGCACTGCTCTTGGCGGCCTGCTACTTCTATTGGTTGGTCTCGCCGTAGGTTGCGAGCATAAATCGGCCGGCTCAACCGCCAAGCCGGCGCCTGCGGCCACTGTTTCCAATCCCCCCAAAGAGGACCAGCTTAACACGGTCGAACTGAACCCGAAATCCGAACAGCGGCTGGGAATCGTGACCCAGGCGATGGAAAAACGCGCCATGCCCCGCATGCGCATGTACGGGGGGGAAGTGGTGCTGCCGACCGGCGCGAGCATTATCGTTTCTGCGCCGCTGGCGGGCTTTCTGCAGTCCCCCAAGACGGACAAAGGCGGCATCCCGGGCGTCGGAGAGCTCGTCCGCAGGGGGCAACCAATCTATGAACTGGTCCCCGGGATTTCGGAAAAACAGCAATCGATTTTAAGCCCTGTCGATCGATTGAATTTGGAGATGGCCCAGGCCAATCTCGCCCAATCACGGAACGACGCCGATGCCCAGGTGGAGCAGACGTCTGAAACTCTCCGCTTGGCAAAATTGGAACTTGAACGGGCCGAACGACTGGAAAAAAGTGGCGCCGCGACGCTCCAAAGACTCGACGCGGCCAAGTCGGCCTTCATCCTTGCCGAGAAAGCTTATGACGCCGCAGCGCGCCGCAAAAAGATCTGGGACAAGATCCAGCTCGACGAGCAGACCGGGTCGTTCAAACCGCTCGTGATCGAAGCGCCCCAGGATGGGATCATCCGCGTCGAGCACGCCAAGGTGGGGGAAGGGGTGGCCGCTGGAGCGCTTTTGTTCGAGCTGATGAACGCCAGCGTCGTGTGGGTCAAGATCCCCATCTATGTGGGCGAGTTGGCTGACATCGCCACCGACCAGCCGGCGCGAATCAGCGGCCTGGAAGACCGGCTGGGTCTGCACGCCGCTTCCGCCCCCCCCGTGAGCGCCCCACCCTCGGCTCTCCCGCTTTCTTCGACTGCTGACCTCTATTACGCCGTTCAAAATGGCGACGGCCATCTCCGTCCGGGACAAAAGGTGGCGGCCAACCTGGCATTGGCCGAAGAACGCGAGAGCCTGGTCGTCCCCTCGTCTGCGGTCGTGACGGACATCAACGGCGGCACGTGGGTCTACGAGAACGTCGGAGAGCACAAATTCTCTCGCCGGCGCGTGGAAGTCAAGTACGTCGTCAACACCGAGTCGGTTCTGGCCCGCGGGCCCGCGGTGGGGGCGAAAATCGTCACCGCCGGGGCGGCCGAATTGTTCGGGACCGAGTTCTTCGTTTCCAAGTAAGGGTGCGCGATGACGTGGCTCGTTTCCAGTTCGCTCCGCCTGCGCGTCATCGTCCTGGCGCTGTCGATTCTGTTGATCGTGTTCGGCGTGCGAACACTCGAAAAGACGGCGCTTGACGTATTTCCCGAATTCGCGCCGCCGATGGTCGAAATTCAGACCGAGGCCCCCGGGCTTTCCACCGAAGAGGTCGAAAGCATGATCTCGATGCCCATCGAGAACGCCCTCACCGGCGCCCCCTGGGTCAAGGTGATTCGCTCGAAATCGGTTTTAGGGTTGTCGTCGGTCGTGCTGATTTTCGAAGAGGGGACCGACCTGATCCGCGCCCGGCAACTGGTGCAGGAACGCATGGCGGCCGAGGCATCGCGCCTGCCGACCGTGGCCCGCACTCCCGTGATGATGTCGCCGCATTCGTCGACGGCGCGCGTCCTCAAGATCGGCGTTTCCTCCACCACGCTGTCGCAGATGCAAATGACCGAGCTGGCGAAATGGACGATCCGTCCGCGCCTGATGTCGATTTCGGGCGTCGCCAATGTCGCCATCTGGGGACAGCGCGACCGGCAGTTTCAAGTGCAGGTCGACCCGGAACGGCTCCGCTCGCATAGCGTGACCCTCGATCAGGTCGTCAAGGCCTCGACCGATACGGTTTCGCTCTCGGGGGGCGGGTTCGTCGATACGCCCAACCAGCGTATTGCCGTGCGGCAGGTCAACGGCGTGCGGACGGCCGAAGACATTGCTGAATCGGTCGTCGATTTCCGCAACGGCGCTCCATTGCGGCTGCGCGACGTGGCCGACGTCGTCGAGAGCTTTCCCGCGCCGATCGGCGACGCCGTGATCGACGACGGGCCGGGCCTGCTCTTGATCGTCGAAAAACAACCCTGGGGCAACACCCTGGACGTGACCCGCAACGTCGAAAAGGCCCTGCAAGATATGCGGCCGGCGCTGGCCGGAATGAAAATCGACTCCACGATCTTCCGGCCGGCCACGTTCATCGAACGGGCGCTCCAGAACCTGTCGCATGCCATGCTCATCGGCTGCGGCCTGGTGATCGTCATTCTGGCGGCGTTCCTGTTCGACTGGCGCACTGCTTTGATCAGCATGACGGCGATTCCCCTGTCGCTGGTGGCGGCGGCTCTGATACTGCACTTCAGCGGCGCGACGATGAACACCATGGTGATCGCCGGGCTGGTCATCGCACTGGGCGAAGTCGTCGATGACGCCATCATCGACGTCGAGAATATCTTGCGCCGGTTGCGCCTCAACAAAGAATCTGCCGAGCCGCAATCGGCGTTTCGGGTCGTCCTCTCGGCCTCGCTGGAAGTGCGTTCGGCCGTGGTGTATGCCAGTCTGATCGTCACGCTGGTTTTCGTGCCGGTTCTGTTTCTGGACGGGCTGTCGGGCTCGTTTTTCCGCCCGCTGGCGATCGCCTACATTCTGGCGATTCTGGCCTCGCTGCTGGTGGCCTTGACCGTGACGCCGGCCCTGTCGTTGATGCTGCTTCCCGGGGCGCTTCGCGGCGCCGGTCACACCCGTCACGACGCCCCCCTGACGCGGCTTCTCAAATCCATTTATGCCCGCATTCTTCCGTTTTTTCTGCATCGACCGAAGCAATCTCTCGTGTTCCTCGCGGTGATGTTCGTCGTCACGACGGCGGCTGTTCTGCGGCTGGGCGAAGAATACCTGCCGCACTTTCGCGAAACCGATTTTCTGATGCACTGGGTGGAAAAGCCCGGGACGTCGCTCGACGCCATGCGGCGGATTACGGCGATCGCCAGCAAAGAATTGCGGTACGGAGTCAAGGTGAAGAACGACCAGGGACAGGAAGTGAACCCCGTCCTCAACTTCGGCTCGCATATCGGCCGCGCCGAAGTCGCCGACGAAGTCGTGGGACCAAATTTCACCGAGCTGTGGATCAGCATCGGCGAAAATGTTCCCTACGAAGAGACAGTCGGGAAAATCCAAGAAGTGGTCGATGGTTACCCGGGACTCAAGCGCGATCTGCTCACCTATTTGAAAGAGGCCATCAAGGAAGTGCTCACAGGATCGGGAGGTTCGATCGTCGTCCGCGTTTTCGGCCCCGATCTGGCCGTGCTGCGAAACAAAGCTCAGGACGTCAAGAAAGTGATGGAAGGGGTCGATGGTGTGACGACGCTGCAAGTCGAGGCCCAGGTTCTGGTGCCCCAATTGCAGGTGCGTTTGCGCCCCGATGCGGCGGCGCGCTTCGGCCTGACGGGGGGGCAGGTGCGCCGCGCCGTCGATACGCTCGTCAAAGGGACGAAAGTCGGCGAGGTCTATTACAACCAGATGAGCTTCGAGACGGTCGTATGGGGCGTCCCTGCGATTCGTAACGACATCTCTGCGATCTGCAAGCTCCCCATCGACCTGCCGCAGGGGGGCTATGTTCCCCTGGGAGACGTGGCCGATATCGAGATTACTCCCGCCCCCAATGAGATCAAGCGCGAAAAAGCTTCGCGGAGAATCGACATCACCTGCAACGTCAAAGGGCGCGACCTGGGCTCGGTCGCACGCGAAATCCAGAAACTCGTTTCCGATCCTGAAAAGGTCACCTTTGACGCCGGTTACTTTCCAGAATTCCTGGGGGAATATGCGGCCCGGGCCGAATCGCAGCGTCGGCTGTTTCTGCTGGCCGCCATGTCGCTGGTCGGCATTTTTCTCCTGCTGCAGCTCGATTTCCGTTCCTGGAAGCTGGCCTTCCTGGTGTTGTTCACGATTCCGTTCGCTCTTGTCGGAGGGGTCGTCGGCACGTATTGGCAGGGGGGCGTCTTGTCGCTGGGGTCGCTGGTCGGCTTCGTGACCGTGCTGGGGATCGCCGCACGAAACGGCATTATGCTCGTCAGCCATTACCGGCATCTCGAGGAAGTCGAGGGCCAGGAATTCGGGACCGACCTGGTGATGCGCGGGTCCGAAGAGCGGTTGTCCCCCATCATGATGACGGCCCTGGCGACCGGGCTGGCTCTCGTTCCACTGATCGTCGGTGGCAATAAACCCGGACACGAAATCGAGTATCCGATGGCCGTCGTAATCCTCGGCGGACTCATCACCTCCACGATTCTCAATCTGTTCCTGCTCCCCCCGCTGTACGCCGCCTATGGCCGCATCACCCCGCGTTCGTAACTCGTCAAAGTCGTCACTTCACACCGCTGAGATAAAAAGGGTTGAGATAAAAACATTGAGATAAAAAGGCAGTCATCTCACTCCGCTGAGATGAAGTCTATGCTCTCCCCGCAGACTCGACCTCCGAACCACTCACCGTTTCGCGCGCAATTCTGGTCTCGACACTGCAAATCGCGGCGCTTGGGCGCCGCTCCGCTTGCGATTCTGAACCTGCACGAACTATAGTCATTTGAAAAGATCGACCGGATTTTGGCGTATTCGCCTGTGGATTCGAGGTTCTTTTCATGTCACGAACCCTGTGGATGTGTGCCGGCACTGTTTGCCTGGCAGGTCTCGTCGCCAGCGCAGCCTGTGCCGGCGATGTAGACAAATCGGCCGACGTCTGGCCGCAGTGGCGCGGGCCTCATCGCGACGGCGTCTCTGAGGAACAAGGCTTACTGCAGAACTGGACTTCCAAAGGTCCGCCGCTGGCGTGGAAGACGAACGGATTGGGGGCCGGTTGGGCCAGCGTGGCCATCGCCAACGGCAAGATCTTTACGATGGGGAACCTTGGGGGAATCGTGTCCCTCGTGGCACGCGACGGAAAAACGGGAGCTCCGATCTGGTCGAGACCGATCGGCGAAAAGACGGGCGACCATCCCAGCAGTACGCCGACGGTCGATGGGGATCTCGTCTTCGCCGTCGGCCCCCACGGCGACGTCGCCTGCGTCCAGGAGTCGGATGGGAAGCTCGTCTGGCAAACGTCATTTGTCCGGGATTTCGGCGGCTCGGTCCCGACCTGGAAGTATTGCGAATCCCCCCTCGTCGACGGCGAAAAGCTGATCTGCACGCCGGGCGGCCGAGAGGCCACCCTCGTTGCGCTCGACAAGAAAACCGGCGATCTGATCTGGAAGTGCGCCGTCCCGAGCGGCGCCGGAAATGGTTCGGGCTATTCCTCCACTGTCATTTCCGAAGCGGCCGGCGTTCGGCAGTACGTGCAATTGATGGGAGCGGGAACCGGCTGCATCGGTGTCGCCGCCGAGGACGGGCGATTCCTCTGGAAATATCCGCGAGTTGCCAACGGCACGGCCAGCATTCCCACTCCCATCGTGCACGGCGACAATGTCTTCTGCTCATCGGGCTACGGCACGGGTTCGGCATTGCTGAAACTCGTGCGTTCGGGAAATGGAATCGAGGTCCAGGAGGTTTACTTCCTCAATGCCAATCAACTGCAAAATCATCATGGCGGGCTGGTGCTCGTCGATGATTACATTTACGGCGGGCAGGGGCACAATAACGGCATCCCGATCTGCATCGAATTAAAGACTGGCAAGGTGAAATGGGGAGGCAAAAGAGGCCCCGGGTCAGGCTCGGCGGCAGTCGTCTACGCCGACAAGCAGCTTTATTTCCGTTACGAAGACGGTCTGATGGCTTTGATTCAGGCCAGCCCCAAAGGCTACAAACTCGACGGCAAGTTCAAAATTTCCCCCGTGCCTGGAGCCGACAAGAGCTGGGCGCATCCTGTCGTGGCCGGCGGGAAGCTCTATCTCCGTGAACAAGACAGCCTGTTCGTCTACAACGTGCAGGGCAAGTAGGCGATTCGAATCGGCACGGAAGTCGACGATCCTCTAGTCAACGGCGAGATTGCAAGATAGAGTAAGCGGAAGTCGGGTATTCAAGCGGTCCACCAAGACCGAATCGTGTGTCCGCTCGACCAGCGGAGGAAACTGTCGCAAAGGCCCCATGCTCTGCCCGTTCTGCCGCCAGACTGAAACGAAAGTCATCGACTCGCGCGCCAGCGAAGATTTCGTGATTCGCCGCCGGCGCGAATGCCTGAATCGCAAGTGCAGCCGGCGCTTCACGACGTATGAAAAGATCGAAGAGACACCGCTCAAGGTGATCAAGAAAGACGGCTCGCGCGTGCCGTTCGACCGCGAGAAGATCCGTTCGGGGCTGGAAAAAGCCTGCTATAAAAGGCCCGTCAGCGAAGAGCAGATCGAACGGATCATCAATGCGGTCGAAGGGGAGATGTACCAGAACTTCGAACGCGAGGTCCCCTCGCGGTGCATCGGCGAGCTGGTGTTCAACATGCTCCGCGACGTCGACCAGGTGGCTTTCGTTCGATTCGCATCGGTGTACCGCGAATTCAAAGACGTCAACGACTTCGTCGAAGAACTGGAGCCGATGCTCCGCGATTCAAGCCGCCGCGAGTAGGCGTTTCACGGAGTGAGATGAGGTCTGTGCATTCGCCACGAATTACACATCCGTGACCGACGACTGGGTCGTGGCCTGTATGCCAATCGCAAAGTTCGCTCGAACGCTTGACGACGCTGCAAGCAATAATATGGCAGGGATCGGGAAGAGCCGGCGCGAGAAGGGCAACCCTTCCCGGGTTTAACTAGATGCGCCGCATCGGGTTAAAGGCAATCCGACGAATTACCGACTAAAAACCCGTCTTTTGCTCTTGAATTTTCGCCATGAAACGCGATAATACGGGTATTAATAACCCCTGGCGTTCTTTCGAGGATGTCAGGCTCTAAATTTTGTGGATTAATAGACCGTTGAACATGTCGTTCAGCGGTCTTTTTTTCGTTTCCCCCCCAAGAAGCAAGCAGTTCACATGGACAGAATTGGAATCTTTATTGACGCTGCATATTTTCAGTTCCTGCTTCGCGACGAGTTCGGACTGCAAAAAGTGGATTTTCAAAAACTCGCGACAAAAATGGCTGGAAGCCACGAAATTCTAAGAACGTATTTTTACGATTGCCTGCCGTACCAATCAAATCCTCCAACGACAGATGAATCGGTGCGGTTCTCAAAGCACCAGAAGTTTCACTCAGCGTTGTCAAAGATCTCGCGATTTCAGATCAGGCTCGGGCGGCTTGAATATCGTGGCAACAATGACAAAGGAAAGCCCATTTTTGAACAAAAGCGGGTCGATATTTTGCTGGGGGTTGATTTGGCGCTACTTGCAGCTAAACACCAGATCACCAATGCGGCAATTCTTGCCGGGGACAGCGATTTCCTGCCCGCAATCGAAGCGGCTAAACCCGAAGGTGTCGTGGTGCACTTATTTCACGGGAAACTGCCACACCGTGATTTGCTTGATGCTGCCGACGAAAGGACACGGATTGACAAGACATTTATCGACCAAATCTCAATGTAATTTTGCACGTTTACCCACGGCGCGCAATCCATCGAAAGGGAGAATATGGCCAAATTTAGCGAGGACGGTGACGGGGTCGAACGATGCCAAAAACGAGTCCCGATTCGGTTGTCTCGGGAGGAAACGAATTTCTGCTTTCAGCAAATCGGTCGTATTTCCTATCGGAATGACGATGGCGGAGGGCCTGCCGTCGATCAGTATTTAAGCCAGATTCTTGCATCAGCGCTTCGCCAAGCAATGGATGAGCAGAATTCAAAATCACTGCTGACCTTGACCTGACTTTATGGGCAAACTCTATTTTCTAGCCAAAGTCCACGGTGTCAGATTATGACGTTTGCACAGAGCGGATTTCAGCTCCGCTCGTCCAGCGGCACGTACGGCCGCGTGGCAGGCCCGATGTAATTGCTGCGCGGGCGAATCAAACGGTTGTGTTCCGACTGCTCGATGACGTGCGCCGCCCAGCCGACGACCCGGCTGGCCACGAACAGCGGTGTGTACAGGTCGACTTCCAGGCCCAGGTACTTGTACAGCCGGGCGCTCGGCCAATCGAGGTTGGGGGGCAGCTTTTTCTCTTCGCGGACGACGCGTTCCAGCGTATCGGCAATCTGCTCGAGCGAGTCGTCTCCCGACCGCCGCGCGAGCTCGGCACAATAGTTGCGCAGGATCACCGCGCGCGGGTCGCCGTTCTTATAGACGCGATGGCCGAAGCCCATGATCTTGCGCTTTTGGGCCAGCGCCTGCCGGACCCAGCTCTCGGCATTGGCGGGCGTGGCCACTTCTTCCAGAACTTCGAGCACCCGTTCATTGGCTCCGCCGTGCAGCGGGCCTTTGAGCGCTCCGACCGCCGCCACGATTGCCGAGTACAGGTCGGACTGCGTCGACGTCACCACCCGGGCGGTGAATGTCGAAGCGTTGAATTCGTGCTCGGCATACAGGATCAATGAGACGTCCATCGCCCGCTCCTGCACTGCCGACGGGATCTGCCCGGTGATCAGATACAAAAGATTGGCCGAGAAACTCAATCCGGGGTCGGGATTCAACAACGACAGTCCTTCGCGCAGCCGATGCCGAGCTGCGATCAGGATTGGGATTTGCGCGAGCAGTCGGATCGTTTTGGCGATATTGGCCGCCGTCGTATTTTCGTCCGCCTGGGGATCGAAGTGCGCGAGCGCGCTGATCCCGGTGCGCAGCACGTCCATCGCCCCCGCGTGCAATGGCACGGCTCGCAACAGGTCGATGATCGCCCCGTCGACTTCGGCCGATTCGTCGAGAATCGCCTTGAAGTCGGCAAGCTGTTCTTCGTTGGGAAGTTCGCCGTACAGCAGCAGGTAGGCGACCTCGGGAAAGGTCGACTGCTCGGCCAGCTCAGTGATGGAGAAGCCACGGTATTCGAGGCCGCCGGTGATCGTGGAAATCGCCGTCTCGCCGGCAATCACGCCCTCCAGTCCGGGAAAATACTGCTCGCTGCTCATGAGGGTCGATCCTGTGGGGGTTTGGGCTGCAGGTCTCGCAGATGATGATGACAGCCACGAAGCCGATGTCAACGATGTCCCCCGGTTGGGCATTGACTCTGTTCGATTTCCAGACCGCTCGAGGCAACCTAAGCGGCGCCGACGGTTCTATTTCGCCGGGGCTTGCGAGATGAGCGGAATCTCGGGGACCGACATTTCCGGCGTGCGGGTCAGAAGCTCGGTCAACTGGAACGCGTAGTATTTCTGGTTCGCTGCGGGCTGCTTGTCGTGGGAGGCGTTGGCGATCCAGAACTTCGTGCTCCGGGGGGCGAACAAGACGTCGTGCAAATTCGATTTCATCGCCACCGGGCAGTCCATCAGTCGCCGGGCGCTGTCGGCATCGAAGGCGCCGTGACCGGCCTGCGCCCGGCGGACGAGCTCTTTATAGCGGTCGCCCGCCGACATCAAAACGGCGTCCTGCACAGGGGTCGGCAAGAGCGGATTGGCCTCGCCCGGTTGCACAAGCTGGAATTTGTCCCAGCTTGCTTCCATGCCGACGGCGCGGTTGGTCTTGCCGTCGGCGACGACGTAGAAGTACTGACAGGTGCGCGGCGAGTCTCGGAAGATCGAGATCGCCTCGTCGAGATCATTCCCGCGTTCGAGCACGTCACGCACGAGCAGCGCCATCGGCACTCCGGCCCAATGGCCCAGGCCGCGGCCTCCCATTTCTCCCACTGACACGCCTTTGACATTCATCCCCGTGACCGAGCCGATGAACCCGGCATACGTGACGTTCACGAACGGAATGCCGCCGTCTGGTTCGGCGACGATCACCACGGCGTGGTCCTGCAATTCCCAGTCGATCGCGTAATCGAGCACGCGGCCGTGATACAACGTGCCGTCCTTCGTCGCCGAGTTCATGATGGCGAACCCGCTGCAATGGAACAGCTCGGGGATGAAGTTGCCGGCGACGGCGTCGGCGTACTTGAGCTCTGCCCCGGCGGCGAGCCCGCGGAGCTCATCGTAGAATTTCTGTGGAACGAATTTCTGCTGCACGGCGGTAATCGAATCGATGACCGAGCGGGGTTTGATTTTTAAAATTCCCACCTGGACCGTCTGATCCCCACGTTTGACGAGCAGGTTATCCATGTTCTCGCGGATGTGGTCTTTGTACAGCGCTCCGTGCTGGTACCCCATCTCATAAGGAGTCCCCTTGAGATGCAGCACGGGATATCCATCGACCAGTTCGAGCCATCCCTTGCCGCACCGCGCGATCGTCTGGGCCGTGCCGACGCGAGGCAGCAGCGCGAAGGCGCACACCACCACCAGGGTCAGCAAAATCAGGCGACGAAACCGCGGCAAGTTCAGCATGGGAGGCTCGCAATGCAACAGGTGTCGAAGATGAAATTGAAAGGCGGCCGATTCGAAATGACATCCATCACCATAACCGAGCGAGTCTCGGCGACGCAACGTCGCAACGAATAGACCGGATTAGACGTTAATACTGCCGTCCAAACGCCCAGGTTTCACCATTTCGGGGACACGGGGAATATCGAGATCTCGACACGGTTCCAATTGCTCTCCGGCACAAGCGTCTGCTACAACAAACGGCGTCGGATATTTTCGTCGCCATCGAATGGAGATCGTCCATGCCCCGCTGTCTGTTTGCGTGCTCGTTCATCGCGGTCGCGCTGTTCGTGTCCTCTGCGTCCATCGTGCGTGCGGATGAAAAAGAAAAGGACGCCCCTTCCAGTACGGCGACGTATGCCGAGATTGAAATCAAGGGAAGCTATCCCGAAGGCGCTACGGCGCCTGGATTGTTTGGCGAAATGACCGAGAACCTCGAAACGGCCGTCGGCCGCATCGACAAAGCGGCCGACGACGACAAGATCGCCGGCGTGATCCTCAAGATTCACGATCCCACGATCGGCTGGGCCAAGATGAACACGTTCCGCAAAGCGATCGCCCGCGTGCAGGCCAAAGGCAAGAAGGTGCACGCCTGGATGGCCGACGGTTCGAATATGGATTACGTCCTCGCCAGCGCCTGTGACGAAGTGGCGATGCCCCAGCCGGGAACGCTGATGCTGGTCGGCATCCGGGCCGAAATCACGTTTTACAAAAAGCTCTTCGACCTGATCGGCGTGAAGGCCGATATGCTGCGCGTCGGAGAATTCAAGTCGGCGGCTGAATCGTACACCCGCGCCGAGATGAGCCCCGAGTTCCGCCTGGAAATGGAAGAGATTATCGACGACCGCTACAAGCAGCTCGTCGAGGCGATCGCCGGTTCCCGCAAAATGACGGCCGACAAGGTGACGGCCGCGATCGATGAAGGCCCGCTCACGGCGCAGCAGGCGAAGAAACTGGGATTGATCGACCGGCTGGCCTACGAAGACGAGCTGGAGGCCGAGATCGCCAAGAAGGCCGAGGGCAAAACTTTCAAGGTCGTGAAGAAGTATGGCAAGAAGAAAACCGACACCGACTTCAGCGGTCTGGGCGGCATGATGAAGATGATGGAAATGCTGATGGGGGTCGAGCAGCCCAAGCGCAAGTCGACGAATCCCAAGCTGGCGATCATCCACGCCTCGGGAATGATCATGACCGGCAAGAGCAAGTCCGACCTGTTTTCGGGCGAATCGGTGATGGGCTCCGACACGATGATCAAGGCGATCCGCGATGCCAACAAAGATGCCACCGTCAAAGCGATCGTGCTGCGGGTCGACAGCCCCGGCGGCAGCGCTCTCGCCAGCGATCTGATCTGGCATGAACTGGAACTGGTTACCAAGCCCTTCGTGGTCAGCATGGGGGACGTCGCCGGATCAGGAGGGTATTACATCGCCATGGGGGCCGACCGCATCTTTGCCGACCCGGGCACGATCACCGGTTCCATCGGCGTCGTGGGAGGCAAGTTCGCGCTGAACGGCCTCTATAATAAAATCGGCATCACGACTGAAGTCATCAGCCGCGGCAAGAACAGCGGCGTCTTGAGCACCACTCACGCTTTCAACGACAACGAGCGTGATTCGATGCAGCGTCTGCTGAATGACGTGTACGACCAGTTCACCTCCAAAGCCGCCAAAGGGCGGAAGATGGAGCACGCCAAGCTTGAGAAATTGGCCCGCGGGCGCGTGTATACCGGCAGTGCGGCCCTGAAGATCGGGCTGGTCGACGAACTGGGAACGCTGGACGACGCCATTGCCTACACGAAGAAGCAACTGGGCATGGCGCCGGACGCAAAACTGGAACAGCTCATCCTGCCGAAAGCGACAAGCCCTCTGGAATCGCTGTTCGGGCCGCTCGACCCGAATGCCGAAGCGCGCTCGGCGCAGGTTGCCGTGCGCGAGCTGCTGCGCGACATCTCTCCCGAGCTCGACCGGAATTTGCACATGCTGCAACTGATGCAGATTCTGTCTCGCGAGAAAACGCTCGCGGTGATGCCGTTTCGCCTGATCGTCAAATGACAAGGAACCGTGATGCCACGCGTTTTGCTCGTGATCGGCGATGCGACGGAAGTCCTCGACACGATGTATCCGTACTTCCGGCTGCCGGAAGACGGATTCGAGGTGGTCGTCGCCGCGCCCGAGAAGCGCCTGTATCACATGGTGCTGCACGAGCGCCCGCCGGGGTGGGACATCACCCGGGAAACGGCAGGATATCACCTGCCGGCCGAGATTGCGTTTCGCGACGTCATTCCCGACGATTATGCCGGGCTGTTCCTGTCGGGAGGCCGCGCGCCCGAGTATTTACGATACGACCGGCATCTGTTGGACATCACGCGGCATTTCTTCCAGACGAATAAACCGGTCGCTTCGGTCTGCCATGGAATCGAAATCGTCGCGGCGGCCGATTGTATTCGCGGCCGCAGGGTGACGACCGTCGCAAAGTGCGCCCTCGATGCAACGACGGCCGGCGCGATTTACGTTGACGAGCCGTGCGTCGTCGACGGCAACCTCGCCACGGCCCGAGTCTGGATGGACAACACGCCGTTCTTGAAAGCGTTTTTGAAGCTGTTGCATGCGTCGGCGCGTCAGCAGGACACGTAAGTCGTCCCGCCCGGCATTCGCAATCGAACTCGGCGTACGACACATGGACGAATCGCTCATCGCCGACCGCGTGCTGGCTGAATCCGCGGCCGCGGGGCGTGAATGCGGCGAATGCGCGGCGTGCTGTACGGTGCTGGCTGTGCACGAACTGCAGAAACCCGCGCGCTGGGCCTGCGATCATGTGGGCTGTCATGGCTGCGGTGTTTATGAGACGCGCCCCGAGAGTTGCCGCGAATTCAACTGCCTGTGGCTCCGCGGTGCGCTGAATCCCGACCCGGCCTTGCGTCCCGACAAACTGGGAGTCATGTTCGACCGGTTTTACAGCCTGGCGGTAGACCGCGATCGCTGCGTGGCATTCGAACTGTGGAACGGCGCCTGCGACAATCCGCGGGCCGCCGATTTATTGCGCAGAATCGCTACAGAGCGCGAGGTCGACGTCTCGTATCGCGACGGGACGTGGCGCACAATCGGTACGGCCGCTATATCTCCACAAGACGTTCCGGGTGGCGATTCTCGCGAGACCCGTGGGAATTGCACAACCGGCGGCGGCCGGACTGAAAATGATCGAATCTGAAGGATCGGCAGCACCTGCCGTTTGACTTCATCCGATTCATCCTATTGCAACCGGCGGAGCGCGGTTCGGCCGTGCCACGACAGGCAAGGTGGCTCCCCTCTCCCTCTGATGATGCCGCATTTGCAAATGACCCCCACGTTACTGAATTCACTGATGCTGCGCCGATTGAAACAGTGCGAATTGCTCGTTGCCGGTTCCCTGCTGGTGGCGGGCGCCGCCGGCTGCGCAGGTGGCCGAAATCACACAACGGCCGCAAAACCGCAGCCGGAAACCCGAATCGACGGTGGCGCCAGCGGGGCCTACCGTCTGCCACAGAATCCGGGATTCGACGAGGAATATCCCGATTTCCGTAATGGGCGACAAAATAGCCCAGACGTGAACGGGCCCGGATTGCCGCCTCCATTTCCGGGTCAGTCCTCCGACGACATGGCGGAACCGCCACCATTCCCAGGCGTCGAACAACAGGACGACGGCGGACCGGCCGCCTCTCGCTCTTCACGCAGTCCGCAGCGTCAAATGGTCGCCGGTTTACAGCGTCAATCAACCGCACGGACGATTGCCATGCCGGTCAGCGAGAGGCGGACGGCCGGCTCCGCCGCGCAGTCCCCCACGACCGCTGCGCGCGCGACGTCGCGCCCGTTTGAAGAGTCGCCTGTCGAACCGATGTACGCGCCGCTCTACGATTCCCGACGGACGGCCGCGAAGCCCCCGGAATGGTCGTCGCGTCGCGTGCCCGACCATGACGAAGAGACGGGATCGGCGTCGCAGTTCCTGGCGAGCGCTCCCTCGTTCGCAGGGAGCGATGCCGCTTTAGGCCAGGAACCGGTCCGCATGTCGGATCCGCCCCGACTGAATGCGCCCCCCTCCCGCACGTCCTCGAGTGGCGAGACGGAATTATTGAACGCCCCGTCCGAGGGGCTCGAGATTGCGAAACTCCTCGTGTGCCGGCAGGTGCGTGGGTTCGACGATTTGGTCGAGCTCAACGCGCAGAGTTTACGGCAAGGGCAGCCGATCTTGTTGTACGCTGCGCTCGACAAATTCCTCAGCATTGCCACCGGCGATGGATATCGCACGCAGACGCTGTCGACTCTCGAGATCCAGACGCTGCGTGGCGACGTGCTGTTGCGGATCCCGCTGGGGACGGCAGTCGACGTTGTCGAATCTCCCCGGCAGGACTTCTTCCTCACGCATCGGGTAACGATTCCCGTGAACCTGCCGTCAGGGTCGTATGTCTTCGACCTGCGCATTGACGACGTGCAGAGCCGCGAATCGGCCCGCTCTCAGGTGCATGTGACGGTCACGGCGGATCGTAGCCCCCCGGATGAAATGGGTGGCACTTCGAAATTCGCCACACGCCCCGACAGCTTCCTGAGATAAATCCGTATTTCTCGACGGCCAGAATGAAATACTGGCTGCATGAGGGATGAAATCGGCATTGACCGCCGAAAATCGGGCTCAGGAATCGCTGGTATCCCCGCACGACAGTGATGGCGGAGCGGGCCGGCAGCCGCCAGAGCCAGCGGCCGAATCTCGCTGTGAGCAGGATCGCCCACCAGGCCTCGAATGATCGGTGGGCAAAACCCGCGTTGCGTGCCCATCGCGCCCGGCCGATGCGGACGATTGTTCCGTCTGGCGACGCCCGGTCATTCATGGGTTTTGCTCCTGCTCCGCTCGTGCATCCGTGCGACTGGCCGACACACGTTCGAGCTGACGCATCAATTTGCGCACAGCCTGCACCAATGATGATTGGAAATCATCGAGCGTCGCGGCCTTCGCGTCCATGGGAATGAGCACTAAGTCCAGCCCCGCCGGCAATTCGTGCCGCGCCAGCCGGAACGCTTCTCGCAGCAACCGCTTGAGCCGGTTGCGGACGACGGCATTTCCGTGCTTCTTGGAAACGCTCAAACCGACGCGCAGCGCGCCCGTGGAATTTGGCGCAGCGAACACTGTCAGAAATTTCACCCGGGCAACACGGCGCAGCTCATACACCCGCGCAAAATCCGCTCCTTTGCGCAAATGCTGGTCCTTGGTGAACCTTCCAGGCCGTGTCATTGGTCGGCGTCGCGCGGCTCTGGTTGCTGTTCCAATCGACTCGTCGGCGGTTTGGGCTTCAAGAACCACAGCTCATCCCGCTTGGCAATTTGCGGCAGTGGTTTACGGGCTAAGCGCCGGGTGCGATTGCCCCACATGACGACGACCATCAGCAGCAACGTGCCGACGACGATAATCCCGCCCAGCATTAATAACGCCTGCCACACCCATCTCTTGAGCTCCGGATCGACCGGAACGCGTTTCTCTTCGTCCGCCGGTGCGGCTGACGGTTCCGCGTCGGCGGCTTTGCCGTCGACTGGAGCCGCCTGCAAATCTGGCGCGGAAGCCAGGCACACGCTCAGCCAGCAACCAATCAGCAAAAGTCGCCGGCTGCGACGCGGAAGCACGATGTGCGCGATCACCACAGACCTCCGCGCGGGGCATACGGCTCGGCTTCCGCCAGCTCCCGCAAAAGCTGCTGCGCTCGCTCGCCCAATTTACGGGGAACGACGATCTTGACGATTACGAACAGGTCTCCGCGCTCTTTCGTCGACCGATCGATGACGCCCTTGCCTTTCAATCTCAGCTTGGCGCCGCTGGACGTCCCCGGCGGAATGGTGACGACCACCGTTCCTTCTGAAAGAGTGGGCGCCTCCACTTTGGCCCCCAGCGTGGCCTCGGTGATCGTGACAGGCACGTCCACCAACAAATTATTCCCCTCACGGCGGAACCAGGGATCGCCCGCCACGCGGATGCGTACCAGAAGGTCTCCTGCCGGGCCGCCGCTCGCGCCGGGATGTCCCTGTCCTGCCAGTCGCACCAGGCTTCCCGAATCGACTCCGGCGGGAATCTTGACCGATAGATTCTCGTGCTGGCCTCCGCGATCGAGGTTCAGCTCATATTTGCCCCCGTCGACTGCGGTTCGAAACGGAATCTCGACTTCCACCTCGACGTCCTCACCGCGGTGTGCGGCCCGCCGAGACTGACGCTTTCCGCCCCCGCCGAAAGCTCCGCCAAGGATCTGTTCGAGGTCGATTTGCCCACCGCCGAAGAGATTGGAGAAATCAACCGGTCCAGATCCCCCCCCTCCCGGCCGACCACCCCCCCAATTGAACGGTTGCCCCTGGGGACCGGAGCCTCCAGGGAACACCTGCCCGAAGCGGTCGTATTGCTGTCGCTTTTCCGTATCGCTTAAGACGTCAAACGCTTCCTGCACCTGCTTAAATTGCTCGGAGGCGTCTTTTTCTTTGTTGACGTCGGGATGATACTTCTTGGAGAGCTTTTTGTGGGCCTTACGGATTTCCTCGGCCGACGCCGTCTTGGAGACTCCGAGAGTCTTGTAATAATCGTGCTTTGCCATAGTTGATATATTATAGGCGTGTGGCCTGCTGCGGAAGGGGTTGCGCGGGGACGGTCTGGTTACGCGGGGGCCATCCGGGGCCTGACCCCCCCGGCTCGCCGGGCTTGTTCGATTCTCGGTAGTTCTCTCTTGCCGTTCTCTCTCTTCCCCCCACCCCTTCCCGCCACATCCCGCCCGGTCTAGAATGACCACGCATGTATCGTTTCGCCCTGAAGAATCTGTTCAGCCGCCCGGTGCGGACATTGTTGGCGCTGTGCGGCTTGACGGTGGCGATCGCTGGCATGGTGGGGTTGTTTTCGGTTGCCGACGGAATCGAGGCCTCCGTCACTTCGACATTCAGCAAGGTTCCCGGGTTGGCCGTCTTGCAACCCGGCGCTCCGATTCCCCTGTTTTCGCATCTGCCTTCCGCCTGGGGTGACGAGATTACTCATCTCCCGGGGGTGCGCATCGTACATCCCGAGGTCTGGACCCGCGCCAATCTGATCGAGGGCAAGCCCCGCTTCAATCCTCCACGGTTCCTGTTCGGGTCCGATCTCGAACAGGCCAGCCGTTTGTCATACAGCGTGTACCGCGAAGGAATCCAGGAAGGACGATTTCTGACGAGCGCCGATCGCGGCACCTCACATGCGATCATCAGCCGGCCGATCGCCGATCAACTCAAAAAAAATGTCGGCGATACGCTCTCGGTCGACGGCCTCGATCTGGATGTCGTGGGGATCTATTCGTGCAAATCTCTGCTGCTCGACGTGGCGATCATCGTCGATATTGAATTGGTGCGCCGCGCCAGCCGCATGGGCGAGAATTCCGTCTCGAATTTTTATGTCGAGCCGGAACCCACCGCCGACCGGGGTGAACTGGCACAGAAAATCCGCGACCATTTCCGCGGCCGGATCAACGAAACGCGGCAGCCGTCGCTGGGATTGGGGGCCGCAGAAGGGCTCGTGATCTCGGCCCTTGGCGGCTCGACGGAACCAACCGCCGGAACCGGCTCCGACGAATCGGCCGTCGAAGTCCGCGACGCAGACGATTGGGCCCGCGAATTCAAGCATTTCAGCGAAGACCTCGACATTTTCCTGATGCTGATGACGGGCATCGGAGTGACGATCGCCTTCGTCGGCATCGTCAACACCATGCTCATGAGCGTTACCGAACGGTTCATCGAGTTTGGAATCCTCAAAGCCAACGGCTGGTCCTCCGGCGACGTGCTGCGGCTGATCGCGTTCGAGAGCGCGCTGTTGGGTGTGGCCGGAGGGCTGTTGGGAGGTCTGTTGGGCTGGATTGCGACGCATGCCATCAATGCCCATTGGCCCACGCGCATTCATTTGTATGCCGGCCCGCGGCTGTTGATTGCCAGCGTTTGTTTCAGCACGGTGCTCGGCATCCTGGGGGGACTGTATCCGGCGCTGCGCGCCTCGCGGATGCTGCCGATGGATGCGATCCGCAGAGGTTAATCGCTGGTTCTTCGACTGTCATCGGGTATGACCTCTATGATCGAAGTGCAAAACGTCACGAAAACCTACCAGCGTGGCGCCGCCGAAGTTCGCGCCTTGCGAGGGCTTTCCTGCACGATCCCGGCGGGAGTGATGTCGTTTGTCGTCGGCCCCAGCGGCAGCGGGAAAAGCAGCCTGCTGTATTTGCTGGGCGCGCTCGATCAACCGACGAGTGGCGAAGTGACGTGTCTAGGAATCCGCATTTCGCAGCTCAGCGGTCGCCAGCGCGATTTGTACCGGCGCGACCAGGTGGGCTTCGTCTTCCAGAATTTCAATCTGCTCGCGAATTTGAACGCGGTGGAAAACGTCCTCGTCCCTTACCTGCCGCAGGGGATCTCCGCCGCCAGGCAATCCGAGGCCCTCGGATTGCTGGAACGCGTGGGGCTCGGGGAGCGGATCGACCATCGCCCGAGTCAGTTGTCGGGGGGTGAACAGCAGCGCGTCGCGATCGCCCGCGCCCTCCTGAAGCGCCCCAAACTCGTCCTGGCCGATGAGCCGACCGGTGAGCTCGACAGCGAGTCGGGGGCCGAGATTTATCGTTATCTGCGCGAACTGCGAGACGAGCACGGCTCGACCGTGGTGATCGTTACGCACGACCGAACGCACATTCAACCCTCCGATCACGTGCTGACCCTTCGCGACGGCCGATTGGCGACCTCATAGCCCGGCTGCGTCGCATGAACGTCCACACTTTGGCGCAGGAACGATGCTGACGATTGCAACGGTTCGAACGGCGCACGAGTTTTGGTCAGGTCGACATTCTGTAGACAGATTCGATCACGTCGGGGTATGCTTTGGTTATGCGAACCATCGACTACATCTACCGTTTTGATCCGAAAAACCCGAGCGTTAAGCCCCCCCCGGCCGACCCGGAAGCGGCGCGGCAAAACCTCGAGAACGGTAATCGTCTCTTCTCGGAATGGATGCGCAGTTGCCGCACCAGCACATTTTCGACGGGTGAACCGCGCTACGTCGTGCAGTGCAACGGACTCGAAGTGGGTATGGTGCGGGCGCAGGGAGAAATGCCCAAGCAGGCGCCGTTTGCCGTGGTCGTCGGTTGTTCGGACGCCCGCGTTCCTCCCGAGATGCTGTTCGGGCAGGGCTTTAATGACCTGTTTGTGATTCGCGTGGCCGGCAATGTGCTGGCCGATGAATGCTGGGGGAGCATCGACTATGCCCTCAACCTGCTGGCCGACAGCATCAAGCTGGTCGTCGTGCTGGGCCATTCCGGCTGCGGCGCCGTGTCGGCGGCGGTCGACGCGTACCTCAATCCGCTCAAATATTCGTCGGCCCGCACGACATACATGCTGCGCTCGATTCTGCATCGGATCTTCGTTCCCGTGCATCAGGCCGCCAAAGGGCTTGAAAAAGTCTGGGGGCCCGATGCTCCCAACATGCCTGATTACCGTCGCTCGCTCATTGAATCTGCGGTGTGTCTGAATGCGGCCCACTCGGCCTACAATCTGTATGTCGAAGCCGAGCGCTCCTGGAAATCGGACGTTCTGGCGCTGTACGGAGTCTATAATCTGTTCACGCATCAAGTGAGCATGCCACCGCAGAACTTCCGTGTGGCCTCCGAAGATTCCACGCCGCACGTCAACCTGGCGTATGCGCCCACGCATCCGCGGGAATTCGACGCCCTCGCGCTGCAGATGGCGGAACTGCTGCGCCCCTCGGGAGAACCGCGGATTTGCGAGACCGAATCCGGCGCCTCGGTTACCACGAATGGTCTCGCCGCCTCGTGACTGTGGGTTGTTAATCCAGCCAGTACAGCAAAGCGCCGCAAGTCAGGCCAAGAACAATGCCGGCGAAGATTTCCAGCGGCGTGTGCCCGATGCGTTCGCGGAGGGGTTGCAACTCGGGCTGATTGACGCGCAACGTGTTCAGGGCCTTGGCCTGCTGGCCCACCCATTGCCGGAGATAGAGCGCGTCGACGATGAATAAGACCGTCACCATGAGCGCCAATCCGTAGACCGGGGAATCGAATCCCTCGCGCAGCGAGATCAGCGTGGTCGTGGTGCAGGCAACCGTCGCATGGCTGCTGGGCAGGCCTCCGTAGCTGAGCAGCTCGAATCGCCAGCGGCCCGATTTGATGGCATTGATCGCCATTTTCAGGACATCGGCGGCAATCCAGCCCACGAACGGCGCTGCAATATATCCAAAATCAAGATGAATCGACATGGTACTCTTTAAACGTGGAGATCGTAGTGAATGACGACGGCGCGCATCCCATCTCCTCGGCCCAGGCAAGACTCTTCTGTGCTTGCATGGTGATCGGAGCGTCGTAAACTTTTCAGCGAGGGTTCCCTGGCAACCTTGCGTCCGACTTTGCAGCCACCCGGTCCGCGGTGATATTATCAGGAGTGCAGGAGACAATCAGCATTGATCGAATTGCACAGTGCAAAACGCCGGGGAAATCCCGACAAACAAAGGATCATCATCGAAAAGCATCGGCAAGCTGGCAGCTTGCCGCTAGATCGGGAGCGGTTGATGTTGCGATTTCGTCAAACAGCTACTTCGAGCCTGACATTGTTGGCGGGTCTCGCGCTCGTGTGGCAGCTCGATCGAAGCTCGGCGGCGCAAGAAAACGCCAAACCGGAGGTCGCCGCGGAATCGTTCTCCAAAGAGCAGATCGAGTTCTTTGAGAAGCAAGTGCAGCCGGTTCTCAAGGCGCGGTGCCTGAAGTGTCACGGCGGAGAAGAAAAGATCCGCGGGGGGTTGCGGCTTTCCAGCCGCGCGGCGCTCCTCAAAGGGGGCGACCAGGGCCCGGCCGTCGAGCTCAAGACTCCGGCCGACAGTCTCTTGCTCCAGGCAATCAACTACGATGGGCTCGAGATGCCTCCCAGCGGCAAGCTTCCCAAGTCCGAAATCGACATTCTGACGAAATGGGTCGAGGAAGGTGCTCCGTGGACTGCTGGTGGAAAAGCCGAAGAAGAAAAGCCGCACGAAGGCCCCCCCCAGGTTGACGACGCGGCCCGAAATTACTGGGCCTATCGTCCGCTCCAGATTTCGGCAGTGCCGCAGGTGAAGAACCGCAATTGGGTGCGAAATCCGATTGACGCATTTTTGCTGGCCAAGCTCGAAAGCGCCGGCCTCGCGCCTGCGCCGGCTGCCGGCCCCGTCGCGCTCATTCGCCGTGCATATTACGATCTCACGGGACTGCCTCCCCAACCGGATGAAGTCGACCAGTTTGTCGCCGATCATTCAGATACCGCGTATGAACGGATGATCAACCGATTGCTCGAAAGTCCGCAATACGGCGAGAAATGGGGCCGGCACTGGCTCGACCTCGTGCGCTTCGCCGAGACGCATGGCTACGAGCGCGATTCGATCAAGCCGTTCGCCTGGCGATATCGCGATTATGTCATCAATGCGTTCAACAGCGACAAGCCCTACGACCAGTTTCTGAAAGAGCAGTTGGCCGGCGACGAACTGGACGTCGTCACGCAAGAAACGCTGATCGCCACCGGCTACTATCGACTGGGACTGTGGGACGACGAGCCGGCCGACCGGCTGTTGGCGAAGTACGACGTGCTCGACGGCATCGTATCGACGACCGGGCAACTCGTGCTCGGGATGACAGTGGGTTGTGCCCGCTGCCACGACCACAAGAAAGACCCCGTGCCACAGCGCGACTACTATCGGATGCTGGCTTTCTTCCGCGACGTCACCGACATGAATCCGAAGAACACGCGGATGTTCGCCACCGAAGAGGACCGCCAAAACCAGGCGCAATTGATCGATTCCAAGCAGAAACGAGAAGCCGAGCTGCATCAGCAACTCTCGGGAATCGAAGAGCAGTTCGTCAAAGCGCTGGAAGCGAAGACAGGAGTCAAAATCTCCTGCCGGCCGTTGTCGGACCTCGTCGACTTGAAATATCGGTTGTATCGCGATACGTGGGAACGGCTCCCCGAGTTCGACTCGTTGAAAGCCGAAACGGCCGGGGAACTCCCTCGCAATTTCGTCTCGCTGGCGGCCGCGTCGCGCAGCGAAGCGATCGGCCTCGTCTTCGAGGGGCAGCTTCGTGTACCGCAAGCGGGAGAGTATTCGCTGGCTTATGATGCGACCGAAGGGTTGCGTGTGATCGTTGCCGGGAAAAGGGTTATCGATCATCCTGGCCGCGGCCGGCATCAAGGGACCGAGCGCGTGTCGCTGATCCCCGGGCTTGTGCCGGTGCGGATCGAATACTTCAACACCGACAAGAAACCAGAGCTGAAACTGTCGTGGCAGGGCCCCGGCGTCGAGCTCCGCAGTCTGACCGACGATGGCGTGGCGAGTGAAGGGGCCAGCTTCATTGCCGATTCGCGAAAAGCAGCGCAAGAGTGGTCTTACACCGTGACGACGCCGGCCGGTGGGTGGAGCAATCCGTCTTTCGACCAAAGCCAATGGCTGCATGGTCGAGCCGGGTTCGGTACTGCCGGCACGCCAGGAGGTGTCGTCCGCACTCGCTGGAATACAAAAGACATCTGGCTTCGCAAAACATTCCAAGTCGACCGCGTTCCCCTCCGCGTCTCGATCGACGTGCACCACGACGAAGAAATCGAGATCTATCTGAACGGGCGACTCGTTTATGAGAAGCAAGGACATTTGATTGCCTATCAGCGGGTCATGCTCCCCCCCGAGGCAGCCCAGGCCCTGGTCGTCGGCGATAACGTGCTGGCCGTGCATTGCCATCAGACGGCGGGCGGACAATACATCGATGTCGGCCTTGTCGCGGCCACCGATCGCGAGCTGATTCGCTCGCTGCTGCTCGAGCGGGCCGACGACGTTCTGGAACCCGGCACGACGGCGAAATACAAGTCTCTGGCGGACCAGTTCGATGCCAGTCGCAGTCGGCAGTCTCCTGAATTGGGGACCGAAATCATGAGTGTCGCCGAGCGGGGACGCGAGAAAACACACGTCCTGATCCGCGGAAACCCCGGCGCCCCGGGAGAGGCGGTCGAGCCGGGCTTTCCGCTGGTGCTGACGAGCGCCGCACCGGTCATCCGCGAGCGAAGCGGCCCCGACGCAACTTCAGGGCGGCGGCGGGCGCTCGCCGAGTGGCTGACTTCGACCGAAAATCCCGTCACGCCCCGCGTCATGGCCAACCGCCTGTGGCAGTTTCATTTCGGACGCGGAATCGTGCCGACGCCCAACGACTTCGGTAAGCTCGGCGAATCGCCGACGCACCCGGAACTGCTCGACTGGCTGGCGGGCGAATTCGTCCGCCGCGGCTGGCGAATCAAAGAGCTGCACAAACTGCTGATGCTGTCGAGCGCCTACCGCATGTCGTCGCAAGCCGGACCGGAAGGTCTCGAACGCGACCCGGCAAACCGGCTCTTCTGGCGATTCAATATGCGACGGCTGGCGGCCGAAGAGGTGCGCGATTCGATCCTGGCCGTCAGCGGTACGCTCAATCTCAAAGCCGGTGGTCCGGGCGTTTATCCAGTGATCCCCAAAGCCGTGCTGGCGGGCCAATCGGTTCCCGGCAGCGGCTGGGGGAATTCACCCCCGGAAGAAGCGTCGCGCCGCAGCGTCTACGTGCACGTCAAACGGTCGTTGCTCGTGCCGATTCTCGCCCAACATGACATGGCCGATACCGATTCGAGCTGTGCTGCGCGCTTCACGACGACTGTACCGACGCAGGCGTTAGGAATGCTGAACGGGGAGTTTTCGAATGAACAAGCAGAGAAAGTCGCCGAACGGCTCGAACGGGAAATTCCTGGTAATCTGACGGGCCAGATCGTCCGAGGAATTCGGCTGACGGCGTCGCGCCGTCCGAGCGACAACGAGGTCCGGCGCGATGTCGACTTCGTCCAAAAACTACAGCGTGAATCGGGCCTCACACCGCACAAAGCGCTCGTACAGTATTGCCTGCTGCTGCTGAATGCCAATGAATTTGTGTACTTGGATTAGGCCGCACTCGACGCTTAATAAAGCGCGGTCGCCAATTTACGGCGGTAAACTTTTGTGAGGTCGGCCTCAGGGCCGAGCAGTTGGAACAGGTTGATCATCGTCGTGCGGGCTTCGTTCCGGAGATCGCCCGTCGTCGCCTGCACGACCCCCAGGCACAAGTCGAGCGCTTCCTGAAACTGCTGGGCCGCACCCAGGGCCTCGGCGAGGTTCAGTTGCAGTTTGGGGTCGTTCGGATTTGAGGCGAGCGCCGTGCGGCACTCGCCCACGCCGCCGGCCTCCGCGGCGGCGGCGCGCAGATCCAGCTCGGCCTTGATATTCGCGGCCTCCGGCTCCAGGAATCCACGTGCCTCGAGCCTGTCGATGATCTCCCGGACATCGGCATTGCGGTGCTGCTTGAGCAGCATGCGGGCCAACTCGATGCGAATGCGATCATCCTGGGGAGCAAGTTCCAGTGCTTCTCGAAACTTTGCCTCGGCTTCCGCCGTGTTCTCCTGTTCGAGCTGTTTGGCCTCCTGAAGCAGCAATTCCGCTGGCGACGGCTGGAATTGCGCGAGCCATTGCCGGACTTGATCTTCGGGCAAGGCCCCCTGAAATTGATCGACGAGCTGCCCGTTCCGCAGCGCAAACACGTGGGGAATCGATTGCACGCCGAACGCCTGGGCCACCCGCGGCTGCCGATCGATGTCCACCTTGACCAGCAAGAACTGCCCGGCGTTTTCGACGGCGAGCCGTTCGAGAATCGGCCCCAATTCCTGGCACGGAGCGCACCACGTCGCCCAGAAATCGACGATGACGGGCAGCTCCTGCGAGCGCTGCAGCACGTCCTGATCGAAATTCTGCTCGGTCCCGTCGATGATCCAGGGTGAAGTCGCCGTGGGATTCATGGTGCATGCGGCCTGTGGTGTGAGGGCTGTGGTTGTTCCATCGGAAGTTTAGCAGGCACTCCGTCTGCGATGTAGTGTCGTTGAGATTCGGCAACGCGCTTGTCTGAAATGACGTATGCCGTTGCGAATTGGCAACGTCCTGCTCATCCCTCCCAGATGCGGCCGCAGGCGAAGTCTTCGAGCCTGTCACGATTTGCACGCGAAAATCACGGCTTGGGTTTTCTGGTCCACCATTTGCGTAGCCCCTTCTCAGTGGAGCGCACTGAGGAGTCCTCTTCGGGAGAGCCGTGATGGGCGTGGGTGCAGTCGGAGGCGCGATCGGCGGGGCAATCGGCGGAGCGGGCGCCATATCTGCTCCGTCCATCGGGTTTTCCGCAGTCGGCGGTGCAGGCGCGGCGGGAGCCGCCGGAGGCGCTTTGTCGATCGGAGCCAACGGGCTGCACCCGGCATTTTCCGCCGCTACGGCGACTCAGCTGCAAAATTTGTCGCAGTTGCTCAAGGACTTTTCGTCGGCCGACATTCTGCTGTTCTTGATGCTCATGCGCGGCTTGGATCCCCAGCACAAAGTGCATGGCGGTGGAGGCGGTACCGGCGGCGCCCTGCTTGATCTGTTGGCCGGATTAGCGCTCGCCCGGCAGGTCAATCAATTGACCAGCGATTTGACGTC
>DASYAR010000232.1:0-41322 GCA_036501235.1 Planctomycetaceae bacterium | reverse complement strand
CCTGGTTGTAGCGCCCTGCGCGGGCTCGCTCCAGCACTTCTCGTGAGATGTCGCTCGCGATCAAAGACACCTTCCAGCCCGCCAGTTCTGGAAAATGCTCTCGGAGCATCAGGGCAATGCTGTACGGCTCCTGCCCGTGAGAACTGGCCGCGCACCAGATGTTCAGGCGTCGCGCGGCGCGCCGGCGGTCGATCAAGTCCGGCAGCACGGTCTGGCGCAGCGCTTCGAACGGGTGACGGTCGCGGAAGAAAGAGCTTTCGGTGGTGACCATCGCCTCGACGATTTGCCGATCCAGTCCGTGGCCCGGCTGACTGCGCAAGTGATCGATCAATTCTCGAATCGAATGCAAATTCAGCCGGCGCAGCAGGGGCGCCAGACGACTTTCGACGAGGTATTGTTTTCCCGTGTCGAGATCGATTCCGCTGCGCTCCTGCAGCAGCTTGCGGATGACGTTGAACTCCTGGTCTGTCATGAGCTCACCAGCCATTACCGGGCCGCCGGATCTGGCCCGATCCTGCGCAGAATCTCGTCGGCGATCAGAGAAATCGGCAAGACCCGATCGGCCAGTCCCGCGCGGGCGACGCATCCCGGCATGCCCCAGACAACGGAGGTGGCTTCATCCTGGGCCAGAATCCGCCCACCCGCCTCGCGGACGAATTCGCACCCGCGTAGGCCGTCTTGCCCCATGCCGGTCAGGATGACGGTCAACGAATTCGGGCCGTAAACCTGGGCGACCGATCGCAGCAGCACGTCGGCCGCCGGTCGACATGAGTTTTCCGGCGGTTCCTGCTGCACCTGCAGGCGCACCTGGCGGCCGTCCCGGATGACGACCATGTGATAGTCGCCGGGGGCAATCCACGCCTTACCAGGCTCCAGCACGGCGCCGGGGACCGCTTCCTGCACGGGGATCGCATACTCGGCTGACAGTCGCTCGGCCAGGAGCCGAGTGAACATCGGCGGCATGTGCTGCACGATCACGATCGGCACGGGAAAATCGGCCCGCAGCCGACGAAAGATTTCAGCCAGGGCGCTCGGGCCGCCGGTGGAGGCTCCAATGGCCAGCACCTGGGCCGGGCCAGGAACGGGGCGCGCAGCGGGTGGCCGCGGAGGAGCACTCAGGGACGGCGCCGGAGTATTGGGAATCTTGAGCCGTGCACTTTGCGTCGCGGGCGCGTGACGGGCGCAAAGGGCCTTGATTTGCGGTATCAATTGCTCGCGGATGACCTGCAGCGAAGCATCGAGCCCGCCCGTGTTGGAAGGCTTGGTGAAATAGTCAGTCGCGCCCAGAGCCAGGGCATCGAGGGTCGCTTCGGCCCCGCGCTCGGTCAAGGCGCTGAACATGATCACCGGCAAGCGCGGGTGAGTCTTCCGCAGTTCCTTCAGCGTCGCCAGGCCGTCCATCTCCGGCATCTCGACATCCAGAATGACCACGTCCGGCGCCACCTGCAACATGCGAGCCAGGGCAATGCGCCCGTTGGCCGCCGTGCCCACGACCTCCAGGGCCGGGTCGTTCGAGAGCTCCTCCGACACGAGGCGGCGAAAAACGACGGCGTCGTCCACGACCAGGACGCGTATTCTCGGCACGTACGACCCCTTGAAAGTGCTCAACCATTTCTCCGTGCCGCGGCGAGAGGCCCGTGGTGAGCCTGGACTGCGATGATGAACCCTGCCTCAAAATTGCCGGTTTAGAATTTGACCTGCGATACCAGTTGCTGCAAGTCACGCGCGATCCTGGACAATTCGTCGGCGGAGCTCTTCGTATTGTTGGCACCTTCGGTCGTGCTGCGTGCGGCCTGGGCCACACCGCTGATGTTCTGGGCAATCTCATTACTGCCCAGCGCCGCCTCGGAGACGTTGCGGCTGATCTCGCCGGTCGTGGCCGTCTGCTCCTCAACGGCGCTGGCAATCGTGTTCTGGATGTCGTTGATCTGATTGATGATCTTGCCAATCTGCGCGATGGCCTCGACGGCCTCCTTGGTATTCCCCTGAATGGCTTCGATTTTGTGACTGATGTCTTCAGTGGCTTTGGCAGTTTGTTTGGCCAATTCCTTGACCTCGTTGGCGACGACGGCAAAGCCCTTGCCCGCCTCGCCCGCGCGGGCCGCCTCAATCGTGGCATTCAGCGCCAACAGGTTCGTTTGCTGTGCGATCGACGTGATGACCTTGATCACGTTGCCGATCTCGGTACTGCTTTCGCCCAATTTTCCCACGATCGTGTTGGTTGAGTCGGCGACTTTGACGGCCGTTGTCGCCACCCGAGCCGCCTCGTTGGCGCTCTTGGCGATCTCCTTGATGCTGGCGCCCATTTCTTCTGTCCCCGTGGCCACAGTGGCGACATTATGGCTGACTTGCTCGGCGGCGGCAGATGCCACGTTCGCCTGCGTCGCTGTTTGCTCGGCGTTCGCCGCCAGTTGTTGACTCACCGAGGTCAATTCCTGTGCCGCGCTCGCCAGGACGGTGGCATTTTCGGTCACTTTCTTGAGGAGCGTGTGCAGGAGAGTGCGCATCTGCACCTGCTCGGTGACATTAGTCGCGTACTTGACGACCTTGCACGGTCGGCCGTTCAGATCGAGGATCGGATTGTAGGCGCCCTGGATCCACACTTCGCGGCCTCCCTTGCCGACTCGTTTGTACTCGCCTGTTTGAAACTCTCCATTCCCCAGCCTGGTCCAGAACTCTTTGTAGTCGGAGCTTTCCCGGTAGCGATCGTCAACGAACATGCCGTGATGGCGTTCGACGATCTCGTCCAGCGCGTATCCCATGGCCTTCAGAAAATTCTCATTCGCCGTCAGGATCGTGCCGTCCATTCGAAATTCGATGACGGCCTGCGACTTGTCGATCGCGGCGATCTTTCCGCGAAGGTCGGCGAGGTCGCGGGCCGAGTCCTGCTTTGGCGATTTTTTAGGGAGCGTTTTCACAAGATCACCTTTTTACAAATGCGGGTCATTTCACGAGTCACTTGTTGTTCACTTTTTGCGGGCGGGCGCCGTTGGTGACCTGCACCGCACGCTCGACGTCCAGAATCAGCAGCAGTCGCCCGGGCAACTTGTAGGCTCCCAGTATCAATTCGCGGGCCGTCCCCTGCAGCGTCTCGGGCGGGCGCTCGAACAGTTTTTCCGACACTTCCAGTACGTCGTCGATCTCATCAACCAACAGACTCACGGCGCCGTCTTCGGTTTTCACGACCACGTTCAAGGGCAATTGATCGCTGGGCCGGTCGCGCAGCTCGAGCCGGCGGCGGAGATCGATGGCAGTCACGATCTGCCCGCGCAGGTTGATCAATCCGCGCACCGCCGGGGAGGCCAGCGGCACGCGCGCCATCTCCTGGTAGCGGATGATTTCCTGTACCTTCAGCACGTCCAACCCGAAGTATTGGCCGTCCAGATAAAACGTGCAGTATTGATGGGAGTCGGCCAACGATCAGGCCTCCGCCAGAATGGTCTGCCGCGGCTCGACGAGGTCGGGGTCGACCAGGCCGAGAATGCGATCCATGTCCAGAAACTCAGTGACTCGCCCCTGAATGACCGCCGTGAACAAGACGCCGCGGCGGTGCGATTCTGACCGCGATACGATCGATTCTTCGACAATGTCAAGAATGCGGTCGACGACGAGGCCGACGCGCCGGCCGTTTCCCGAATAGACAATCACCTGGAGTGTATCTTCTTTCCCGATGGCGGGACGCTTGATGGCCCACCGGCGCGAATTCGGCCGACCGTCCTCGGGACGCCGGGATTGCCGCAGCGCCCGCGACACGTGAATCAAAGGCAGGATCTCGTTGCGATACTGCACGACGTCCTGGGGCCCCACCCGTTCCAGTGACGAGCGTGCGAATTCCTCGAGCCGGGCGACTTGCGATAAAGGGAGTGCCATGCGGCCTCCCTCGTGCGTGGCGAACAGCAGCACCGTTTGCCGGTCGCCGGCCGGATCTGCGGCATGGGCCGCTTTTTCGCTCAAGGCGCGTTCGCGAACTCCGGAGACGACGTTCGCTCGCTGCGCCAGTCCCAGCACGTCCAGAATCAAGGCCACCCGACCGTCCCCCATGATCGTCGCGCCGGCGAACACGCTGATGTCCTTGAGCTGCGATTGCAACGGCTTGACGACGATTTCCTCGGTGTCGTGAATGGCGTCCACCACCAGTCCGAACTGGCGGTCGTCAGCCTGCAAGACGACGATATTGACGACCTCTGCGTAGGAGGAACTTGATCCGTCGTGACTGGCCGCTGCATCGCCCCCGTCGGTATTGAGTTGACGGTCGAGGTAGACCAGAGGCAGCAGGTTGCCGCGGAGACGGTAAACCGGCGCCCCGTGAATCTGCTCGATGCCGCGCTGAGCCTGCTCGCCTTCCAGTCGGACCAGCTCCAGCAGGCTGACCTGAGGAATCGCATAACGGTCGCCGGCGCTGGTGATGGTCAACGCCGGAATGATGGCCAACGTCAGCGGAATTTTCATGCGGATCGTCGTTCCCTCCGTCGGCCGGCTTTCAATCGTGACCGATCCGCCGATCCTCTCGATGTTGGTTCGCACGACGTCCATGCCGACGCCGCGTCCGGAGAATTGCGTCACCTGATCGGTCGTCGAGAAACCGGGCAGGAAGATCAAATTCACCAGGTCGCGGTCGTTCAGGCGGTCGGCCTGCTCGGGAGTCACGAGCCTGGCCTGAACGGCTTTGGTGCGGATCCGCTGCGGGTCGATGCCGGCGCCATCGTCGGCAATCTCGATGATGACTTTGCCCCCTTCGTGAAAGGCGTGCAGCGACAGGCGACCTTCCGCCGGCTTTCCCTGCGCGAGTCGCTCTGCCGGCGACTCGATGCCGTGGTCGATGGCGTTTCGCAACAGGTGCGTCAGCGGGTCGCGGATCGCCTCGATGATCGTCTTATCCAACTCCGTTTCCTGGCCCACCAGATCGATGCGCGCCTGCTTGCCGCAGGCGAGCGCCAGGTCGCGAACCACGCGGGGAAACTTGCTCCAGATAATGCCGATCGGCTGCATGCGCGTCTTCATCACGCCCGCCTGCAGTTCCGCCGTCAGAATGTTCAGCTTTTGAACCGTTCCCAAAAATGAACCGTTCTCCAGCGAGGAACTGAACTGCACAATCTGATTGCGGGCCAGGACCAATTCCCCGACGAGGTTCATGAGCTGATCGAGCAATCCCACGTCCACTCGAATGCTGCTGTCGGAGACGATCGGCGTCCGCGACTCGGCCGGCTCATGGAGCAGAGGCTCCGCGGCTCCCGCCACCGACGAGGCAGCGCCGGAAGGAGGCAGCACGATCGTGCCGATGGCATCGGGGGCCGGACCGAACCGCTGTGCAGCAATCGGGGCGGGTTTGTCGCCGGCCCCGGCGTGCAACTTCTCGAGAACGGCAATCAGGGCCGAGTAATCCCCCGTGCCGTCCGTCTCGGACGATTCGACGGCTTCGAGCATTTTCCGCACGGCATCCACGACCGTCAGCAGGGCGCTGGCGATGGGGGCGTTGAAGACCAGTTCCCCTTCGCGCAACCGGCTGAGGAGATTTTCGGCGGCGTGAGCGACCGCCTGCAGCTTCTGCAGACCCAGGAAGCCTGCCGTCCCTTTGACGGTGTGTAACGTGCGGAACACGCGGGCCAGCGTCTCGTGCTCGGTGGGATCTTTTTCGAGCGTGACCAGGTCCACGTCGAGCTGTGCCAGGTTCTCGTTCGTCTCGATCAGGAATTCGCGGATGATTTCATTCATGGCAGTTCGTCGATGATTTTCCGAACGATCTCGAGTTGAAAACTCTTGTCGCAAATCGCCGTCACGCCCAGCCGGCGAACTTCTTCGAGCTTGGCGGCGTTCGTCTCGGTCGTCACCATGATGATGGGGACCGACGCCGTAGCCGGATTCTGCTTGAGGTAGCCCACCAGCCCGCGCCCGTCCATGTAAGGCATGTTGTAATCCGTCACGATCAGATCGAAAGTTCCCCTGGCAACCGTGGTGACCGCCTGGGCCCCGTCCACCGCCTCGGCAAAATCGGTCAGGCCTAACTTGATAAGGACATCGCGAACGTGCAGCCGGGCCGCCGTGCTGTCGTCCACGATCAGCACGCGCATCGTGCTTCGGTCTCGTGCCCGCAGCCCGGAATTCGACGGATTCCAGACCACGCGCAAGGCCTCCAGCAACTGGTCGGGAGTAAACGGCTTCTTGACGACGACGGCCTTGCCGCAATCGCTCAGGGAACCCACGTCGGAACTTTCGCTTTCGCTGGAGATGAGCACGAAGCCCGGCGCGGCAGCCTGGGATGCGGAACGAACCTGCTGCGCCAATTGCACTCCCGTCATGTCCGGTAAATGCAGAGCGCAGACGATCAGATCCGGACGTTCGGCCTGCACGGACTGCAACGCTTCGTGACCGGATGCGGCCGTCGAAACATTCTGAACGCCCTTCACCTGCAGGTATTTGCGAATGATCCCCGATTGCGTGCGCGACGGTTCGATCAAGAGCAGCTTGAGGGACGCGAGTCGCGCGGCATCCCGATCGATCTTGATGGTCTGCTCAGTCGCCCCCGCCGCCGCGAGGTGGCTGGTGTCGCTCGGGGGAGACGTTGTTCCTGTGGAGGCGGATGGCACGGGACGGACGGATCCCGGAGGAGCCCCCGCGATGGCAGCAGGGAGACCGGCCTCGACCGCTTCCAGTGTTCTTACGACCTCGGCCATCGTCTGGAAGCGATCGCCGCGTTCTTTGGCCAGCATGCGGCGGAAGGCCGCGTCGAGCGCGATGGGGACTTCCGGTCGAGCCTCCACCAGTGACGGTATGGGCGCCATCTTGTGCTGGAACATCGTCGCCATCAGCGACTCCCCCTGATACGGCGGCTTCGCCAGCAGAAGAAAATACAGGGTGGCGCCCAGGCTATAGATGTCGGCACGATGATCGATGTCGGTCGCGCCCATCGCCTGCTCCGGCGGCATGTAGTCCACCGTGCCGAGAATCGACCCTGCCAGCGTAATCCCACCAAGAGCGGCAGGTTCGGGGACGCCCGCCAGGCGCGCCAGGCCCAGGTCTGTCACCTTGACGGTGCCGGCGACATCCCGGAGCAGGTTGGCCGGCTTGATGTCGCGATGAATGATCCCCTGACCGTGAGCGTACTCCAGCCCACGCGCCGCCTGCAGGGTACAATTGACCGCCGCCGACACGCTCATTGCCCCTTCCTTCTGCAGTATTGAAGACAGATCCTGGCCGTCGACAAACTCCATCACCAGGAAATGCCCCACTTCGGCTTCGTCCGCATCGTAGGCCATCACGATATTTGGATGGGCAAACCGGGCAATCGTTTCGACCTCACGCTGAAAACGCTGCACGAAGGACTCGTCGTTGGCCAGGCTTCGCGAAAGCACCTTCAAGGCCACGATGCGCTTCATGCGGCGGTGGCGCGCTTTGAACACAGTCCCCATGCCCCCCACCCCGAGGCGGTCGAGCACGTCGTAATTGCCGATCCGCAACTCCGCGTGCTTGCCCTGGCACACCGATTCTGCCTGGTACCGAGTCAAAACGCCCGCAGTCACCAGCGACTGCACCAAAGAGAGCGGATTCGCGTTGGGAGCCAGCGCAGCCTGGGCCGTCCGGTCGAATTCGTCCGCCGCAAGCAACCCGCTGTCTTTCAGGCTGTCCAGAAATTCCTGGACGCTCAGACCTTCGCTGATTTGGGTTTGCTCCATGAAATCCGTGACGCTCGATCTGCGGCCGTGAAAAAAACAACCCCAGGGTCTGTCGTGAACACGCATACTTCCACAGACTAATCATCCTACCCCAGAGAGCGAGACAAATCCCCTGCAAGACAGGAATTCGGCCATTCCGAGGCAGAATTAACCCGAGCGACCGCCAGAAACGGCGCACACCCCGCTCTACGGGAGCAGAGGGTTTCACCAATCGGCAATCTCGCCGTAGTCCTCTGGGCCCCTATCTCATCAACGACAGATTTCGCCAAAGGTTCGCCAGGCTGATGGAACCGCTCACCTGGCTTGATTACGCTTGAGGGCTGGCGGCGCTTGCCGTCGCGTTTTTTTACTGGCACAGCCTTGTTGTCTGAGGACAATGCCCATCTACCGGGAATGAAATGAACACGGCAAGCCTGATCAAACTGCTGAATGTCGCCGCGCTGGTGTCGATCATGTTATCGATTGGGCTGGCGGTCAAATTCGAAGACGTTGTCAGGTCGGCCAAACATGTGTGGCCAATGGTTTTCGGACTGATCGCCAATTTCGTGCTCGTGCCTGTGGTGACCGTCGCGTTGCTGACCGCATTTCAACCCGACCCATTGGTTTCGGCGGGATTCTTGATTCTGGCCGTTTGCCCCGGCGCGCCGCTCGGACCGGCATTAACGGGCATCGCTAAGGCAGACGTATCGCTGGCCACCGGAATGATGGTCCTGCTGGCCGGTTTTTCGGTCGTGCTCTCGCCGCTGCTGCTTGACGTGCTGCTGGGCTGGGTCGCGCCCCAGAGCAACTTGCACATCGACTACCTGGCAATCCTCTTGACTCTGTTGCTGACGCAAATGCTTCCGTTGGCCTTTGGCCTGGCAGTTCACAACTGGTCGCCGACGTTGACGCAGAAGCTGGCCAACCCCATCCGCGCGACTGGGAATGTCCTGCTGCTGGCACTTCTGGGAGCGATTCTCTGTGCACAATATGAAACGCTGGCCGCGATTCGAATGCGGGCCTGGCTGGGAATGTCCGCGCTGTTGGCTGCGAGTCTGGGCGTCGGCTGGTTTTGTGGCGGGTTCGATGTCGCCAAACAGAAATCGATGTCCCTGACGACGGGCACGCGTAACGTCGCAGTGGGGCTGGTGATTGCCGGAGGCAGCCTTGCCGGAACGCCGGCAGTTACGGCAGTTGTCGCCTATGGGTTGTTCTCGACGCTTGGCGCCTTGGCCTTCGCGTACTTATCCGCGAAAGTTTCGAAGTGACGTTTGTCCCATGCATCGTCCTACGAGATATGAACCGGCCGATTCGAGTCATTTGATTGTTGGAGCACCAGAATCGGCTCTATTCAACAGCAAAATTGCGGAAAAACCGCATTATTGTGAAGTTCCATCCTCGTTCCGCATGGTCACCCGCCACAACTGGTCGGCGCCGGATCGCAACTCGTTTCATTATCCGCACTCAACGGGCTCGGCGATGCTGTCCAATGAAACCAAGAGCCCTTGGAGGGCGTCGAGTTCCACCGGCTTGACAAGATGGTGATCAAAGCCCGCCTGCTGCGTGCGTCGGCGATCCTGGTCCTGGCCCCATCCAGTCAATGCGATCAACGTCAGATGGGAGAATTCGGGGTCTCGTCGTACTCGCTGAGCCACTTCGTAGCCATCCATGCCGGGCATACCCAAGTCGAGGAGAAGCACCGAAGGGCGGCAGATGCGCAGCGCTTCCAAGGCGGTTTGCCCATCATAGGCGACCTTGACGTCGGCACCCAGAAACTTCAGCAACATGCTCAAGCTATCGGCGGCGTCGCGGTTGTCATCAACTACGAGAATTCGCCGCGTGGGCGGAGCTGTCGCCCGGTTGTCACCTGGCTGAATTGTGTTCGCCGTACTCAGGGTTTGCTGTTCGGCCAGTCGAAGGCGGACAATGAATTCACTGCCCTGGCCGAGACCCGCGCTTTGAGCTTCAACACTGCCGTCGTGCATGGCAACCAGCGTCCGCACCAGGCTGAGACCGATGCCTAAACCGTCCTGGGAGCGGTGGAGCACGTTGTCAACCTGGGTGAACATGTCGAACACGCGAGAGAGCATGTGACTCGGTATGCCAATGCCGGTGTCGCGGATCGAGACGATGGCAGTTTCATCCTGCTTCTGCAAGTTGACGGAAATGTTGCCGCTATTCTGAGTGTACTTGGCGGCATTGTTGAGCAAGTTGGCGAACACCTGGGAGAGCCGGACCAGATCGCCGTCTACAAAGACCGGCTCCGACGGGAGGCGGAGCGTCAGGCGGTGGTTGGCGGCCTCAATGAAGGGCTTGCTGGTTTCGACAGCGTGGTGGATGATTGTCGCCAGTTCCAGCCGCTCCTTCGTCAACTCGATCTTGCCACGGCTGATACGGGAAAGTTCAAGCAGGTCGTCGACGAGGCGGACCATATGCGCCACTTGTCGTTCCATCATTTCCTGCACGCGCTCCGCAGCGGGGTTTGAGCCATTGGTCATCCGCAGGATTTGAAGCGAGTTGCGGATGGGAGCCAGCGGATTACGCAATTCGTGAGCCAGCGTGGCCAGGAATTCGTCTTTTCGCTTATCCTCCTCCAGCAGAGCCTTCTGACTTTGCCGAATGACTTCCTCTGCTTTTTTCCGCTCAGTGATGTCGTTAAAAACGATGCCGACGCGGCGCAGCTCCGGAGGCCCCACACGGAAGGCGCACACGTCATAGAATCGCCCCAAGGCAGCCGCCGAATTCTCGAACCGCTGCGTTTCGCCGGTGACGGCGATGCGGCCGTATACGTCGAACCAGTGCTGTTCGTGGCCGGGAGCAATTTCGCGCATCAATCGGCCCTGGGCATCCTTGATTCCCGTCTGCTTTTCAAATGCCGGGTTGATTTGCAGGAACCGATAGTCAACTGGTTGGTCGTTCTTGTCGAAGATCATTTCGATGACGCAATAGCCCTCGTCCATCGAATCGAACAACGTCCGGAAGCGTTGCTCACTGGCTCGTAAGACTTCTTCGGCGTGCTTACGCTCGGTGATGTCCACCAGCATGTTGATTCCGCCAACGACGCGGCCTGCGGTATCGAAAAACGGCGTCGGATGGGGCATGAACCAGATGCGCGTGCCGTCGGGCCGCTCGGCGATGGCCTCATCGCCGCGGACGCTGCGACCTTCCTTAAGCGCGATGGCCATCGGGCATTCGTCATGCGCCATCGGAGTGCCGTCACGATGGTAAAGCTTCCAGGTCACGCACCATTGATCACCGCCAATCTCCGGCGTCCGGCCGGACAATGCAACGCAGGCCGGGTTAAAATGCGTGAGCCGGCCCTGGGCATTGGTCGTGTAAACAGCCGCCGGAAGCGCGTCGATCATCTCCCGGAAGCGACGTTCGCTGTCCTGCAAGGCCTTCTTGGCCAGAACGCGTTCGGTGATATTGCGCGCCGTTTTCGATGCGCCCACGATCTGGCCGCTGGGATCGGCGATGGGAGAAACCGTCAAGGAAATGTCCAGCGGCGTGCCGTCTTTGCGGAGGCGAATCGTTTCAAAATGCTCAATTCGCTCTCCGCGGCGGATTCGATCGAGGATGTTCCGTTCTTCGTCGAGCCGGTCGTCGGGGATCAGGATGAGGATCGATTGGCCGATCGCTTCCCGGGCGGTGTAACCGAACAGCCGTTCGGCTCCTTGATTCCAACTGGTAATGGTGCCGGCGAGGTCTTTGCTGATAATTGCGTCGTCCGACGACTCGACGATGGCGGCAAGTTTGGCCGCCGCCGCTTCGGACCGCTTGCGGTCCGTTACGTCATGAATCGTCAGCAGCACCCCCTGCTCGCCATGACCAGTTAATCGCCGCGCGTCGAATACAACTGTTCGCCGGCCAATCGCCGGGAAATCACGCTCGATCTCCAGCGGCTGAAATTCACCATCAACGGCGGTTGCCTTGAGCGACGTCCACAGGCCGGACGTTTTCCACTCGTCGCTCCCCAGATCACGGAGCGGAATTCCTTGCGATCCATCGCGCGAGGCTCCAAACATGGAATAAAAGGCTCGGTTGCCCGTTTGCACGCGCAGGTCGGAATCCAGGACCACGATCGGATCAATCACCGTATTGAGAATCGCCTTCGTGTATTCGCGTTCGTAAATTGCCTGCTCAATACTGGCACGGAAAGCGGTCACGTTGGTGAAGGTAATCACGGCGCCTTCGACGTTGTCACCGCGGCCCCGATAAGGGGCCAATCGAAGAAGAAACCGCCGGTCGCCGTTCTGGATTTCGCGACGGCACGGGACTTCTTCAGCGATCACTTGTGCGCAAAGCTTCGCGAAATCCTTTACGTCCGCCAGCGCTGCGACGTCGCCAGGCAGGGAGCCGATGTCCGCTGGTGCCAAGCCAAGCGCTTCCGTCGCGGCCCGGTTGATATGGATCAACGTGCAGTCGCGCCCGACCACAACGATGGGAACATCCACCGTGTCGAGGATGCCGATGAAGTCAGCGCTGACCAAGGTCATACATGCTCTGTCGCGTTACACCAGGCCATTATCGCGGGCCCGCGTCTGGTCCGTGCTGGATTGTCTCGTCATGTTCGACTCTTTTGAGCACCATACAGGTTACGACTGCGGGTCAGCACCGAGTCCGCCACGCCCGGAAGCGTCTCACGCAATGCCAGGAGCAACGCCTGAGAGCGCGGCATCTGGAACGGCGACGCATAGCGCGAGAGAAGCTGCTCTTCCAGCATGCGGGCCTCGTCCGCACCCACTGTCTCACGGAGCGCTTCGGCCACGGCACGTTCGAGGCGAGCGTAGTCTTCGACCGGGATCAAGTGAGAGTGGTTTTGTCCGAGTCGTGGCAGCATGCGGGAATGCACCTCGCCATTGAAATTGTCCATCACGAATGAGCAAAAGATGGCAATTTCGTGGTGCTGGGCCAGTCGGTCGAATTGATCCTCAAGGTCCATGCTGGCAGCCGCGTTTCCTTGCTCCCACAGAATATTCACCATCTCACCCCACCAGCGGACCTTCGGATAGCGGTCGCCTCCGCGCGCCTTCGCGATGACATCTGCGGCCAGACCAAGGAATACCGGCGCATCCGGCATGGCGTCACTCATGAATTGAGGGAGCAACTCGTCGGCGTCAACGACGGTCAGTTGTCCGCAATCTTCCGCCGCCGCGATATCCACCCCTTCCGCCTCCAGACGCGGGCGGAAAGCATCCCAATGGGCCGCCGTGGGGACCAGGATGACGCCCTCGCCGTTCGCGATTGCAGAAGCCGCGAATCGGCACACGGCGCGATTAAGAAACTGCTGGTCCTGATAGAGCTGCACGATGTGGTCGCGCGGCCCCGCGCTGGCCAGAAGGCCGCCCCAGGGCTCGCACGAGTCCAAAGACGCCGAGTCTGTTATTTGTCCTGAACTGCTGTTTTGGGCCATTGTCGTGGTTCCGAACAAAGGAGCTGTGCGGCTGTTCGCTGGAAATGCTCCGCAGATCAGAAAGCGGTCGACTACGCCCGCTCGAAAAAAGCAAGGCTCTCGGCTTCGTGATTACGGCGCCAAAAACGCCGGTTGAGACGTGGGTCGTAATGACCAGCTCAATATGAATCCATCCGCATCAATGGATGAATTGTCAGCAGGACAGATCTGACAAAACCAGCGTAGCGAGCCCCGCCGCAGAGATCAAGCGGCGACAAGAAACTGAAAGACGTCTCACCAGTGGCCGCGTTGCGGGGGCCATTGGAGTCGACCACTCGCTGATTGCAGGCAGACGAAAAATCTTTTCCGGGAGACTCGTGCTCCTCGTCGGCGTGATCGTCTCCCGCTTGCTGATTGGGCACTCTTCGATAGTCCGACTCGGACGCAGCCGCACGTCGACGGGACTTGGTTGTTTCCGTACATCGAGTCGGTAAGATGAAGCCCGGGTTGCACGCCGCGGCACCGGGCCAGTGCAGCCCGACTCTCGAAGTTGACGACGAGACCAGGGATCCGTCCCTGGTTCTGGCTGGGAGCGATGGGCTCCCAACACGTTGCCGGGTCCGTGCCAGCGGTTCCTGTACAGGAAGACATTTCAGTGCCGAAGTGAGCCGGATTACTCGAACCGGAGTGCCGGCATGTCTTTTTCTCGCGTGAACGGATGAATCTGAACCAGGTAAAACCCCATTGGAGGAAAGCATGAACACACCAAGACGACTGCAGCGTTGGCCACGGGCTGCCCAGATTGCCCTGCTGGCGGTCTCGTTCGCCTCGCTCGGCGAGGCCGACGCACTGGCGCAGGCCAAGAAGCCGAACATCCTCGTCATCTGGGGGGACGACATCGGCACCTGGAACATCAGCCACAACAATCGTGGCATGATGGGCTACATGACGCCGAATATCGACCGCATTGCGAAAGAAGGCGTGTCGTTCACCGATTACTACGGCCAGCAAAGCTGTACGGCCGGCCGCGCGGCTTTCATCGGCGGAAACGTGCCGGTCCGCACAGGCATGACCAAAGTCGGCATGCCCGGAGCGAAGGAAGGCTGGCAGAAAACCGACGTGACGATGGCCACCGTGATGAAGAGCCTCGGGTACGCAACCGGCCAGTTTGGTAAGAACCATCAGGGCGACCGCGACGAGCACCTGCCGACGATGCATGGGTTCGACGAGTACTTCGGGAGCCTGTACCACCTGAATGCCTCGGAGGAACCGGAGAACCGCGACTACCCCAAGGATCTCAAGCTGCAGAACGGCAAAACATTTCTGGAGACCTACGGCCCTCGCGGCGTTCTGGAGTGCAAGGCCGACGGCAAGGGGGGCCAGACGATCAAGGATACCGGCCCATTGACCAAAAAGCGGATGGAGACGATCGACGAAGAGACGCTCAAGGCTGCGAAGGACTTTGTCACCCGTCAGAACAAAGCCGGTGCGCCGTTCTACTGCTGGTGGAACGCGACCCGGATGCACTTCCGCACCCACGTCAAGGAAACGAACAAGGGCATCGCGGGCAAGGATGCCAACGAGTATCACGACGGCATGGTCGAACACGACCGCCACGTCGGCGAATTGCTGAAACTCCTCGACGAATTGAAGATCGCGGACGATACGATCGTGCTCTACTCCACCGACAACGGCCCGCACTACAATGCCTGGCCGGACGCGGGCACCACGCCGTTCCGCAGTGAAAAGAACTCGAACTGGGAAGGTGCTTATCGCGTGCCCGCCTTCGTCCGCTGGCCGAAGCACTTCCCCGCGGGCGTGACTCTCAACGGGATCGTTTCCCACGAGGACTGGCTACCAACCTTCGCAGCCGTAGGCGGGGATGCGGAAATCCCGGAGAAGCTGAAGAAGGGCGTCGAATTGAACGGCCGGAAATACAAGAATTACATCGACGGCCATAACATGCTCGATTACCTGAGCGGCAAGGTGAAGGAATCGCCGCGCCAAGAGTTCATCTACGTGAACGACGACGGCCAGATCGTCGCTATGCGAGTCGGCGCGTGGAAGTCCGTATTCCTGGAAAACCGCGCCCATGCCTTTGAGGTGTGGCGCGAGCCGTTCGTCGAGTTGCGGGTGCCGCTGCTGTTCAACCTGCGCCGCGACCCGTTCGAGAAGGCCCAGCACAACTCGAACACCTACAACGACTGGTTCCTTGATCGGGTATTCGTGCTGGTGCCGATGCAGCAACTCGCGGGGAGGTTTCTCGTGACCATGAAAGAATATCCGCCGAGCCAGACGCCGGGCTCGTTCAACCTGGAAAAGATCCAGAAGCAGATCGAAAGTGCGAACGGCGGCCAATAGGCTCGTAAGGACCGGACGGGGCACTTCAGCCGAAGTGCCCAGCCCGGTTCGCGATCGGCAGGGCTTCACATAGCGACTTGCTTGGTCCGTTCCGCATGAGCCCGCGGAATCCTTCAATCGATTGCCGATAAAGATCATGACGCGCCCGCTTCTGAAGATGCTCGGCCTGGTGACCGTTGTGCAGTGGTTTCCGCTCCTGTCATGCGCCGCCGATCCGCTTCCCTCGTGGAATGACAGTGCGCCAAAGAAGGCCATCACGGTTTTCGTTCAGAAAGTAACCCGCGAGGGTTCGCCCGACTTCGTGCCGAAACCGGAACGCATCGCCGTCTTCGACAACGACGGCACCCTGTGGTGCGAAGCGCCGATCCCGCTGCAGGCGGCGTTCCTCTTCGATGAACTGAAGCGGCGTTCCCCCCAAGAGCCGAAACTGGCGGCCGATCCGATGGTGCAGGCCGCGCTTACCGGCGACATCAACACGCTGCTCGTGGGAAAGCACCACGACGGCTTGATGAAAGTCCTGGCCCTGACGCATGCGGGCATGACGACTACGGAGTTCGACTCGCGCGTTCGAAATTGGGTTAAGACCTACAAGCATCCCCGCTTCGGTCACTCGCTCGCGGGAATGACCTATCAGCCGATGCAGGAATTATTGCGATATCTTCGCGACAACGGTTTCAAAACCTTCATCGTGTCGGGCGGCGGCGCGGACTTCATGCGCGTCTGGTCCGAAGAGACCTACGGCATCCCTCCGGAACAGGTGATCGGTTCCACGGGCCAGGCCCGCTTCGAGATGCGCGATGGGAAACCGGTGCTCGTGAAGACGCTTGACCAGATTTTCGTCGATGACAAGGAAGGCAAGCCGGTCGGCATTCACCAGTTCATCGGGCGCCGTCCGATCGCCTGTTTCGGCAATAGCGACGGCGATCAGTCGATGCTCGAATACACCACGATCGACAACCCGCGCCCCAGCCTGGGGCTGATAGTGCACCATACCGACGCCACCCGCGAGTACGCCTACGACGAGCATCCGCCGGCCAGCGGAAAACTCGTTACGGCACTCGATGCGGCGCCAAAACGCGGCTGGCTCGTCGTCGACATGAAGACAGACTGGAATCAGGTATTTTCGCACATCAAGTGATGACCGCAATGAAATCACCCAGCCGGGTGGACCTTGCCGAAGGGCAAGACGAAATTCGTCGTTGATTTCAAATACGAGATCGTCGGATTGATCGGGGCGCTCAATTTGGGAAAGTTGATTGCGGCCGGTCTGACCCGCATCTTTTCGTATTCCGCTGCTGACGCGAAGTTGATCGTCAGTGGCGTCGTGCGTAGCTGGCCCGGTCGTGTCGGAACGGTGGGGGAAGCAGCTGGCTGAAGCGCCGCCAGTCGAGACCGAAAAATCGCTAAAACCCCTCAAGTCCGGGTCCAGCCGGGACGAAACCAGATAAGGGCCTTTCGCAGAAAGTGGCGTGCGCCGTCCCGGCGCGCCTGGGATTGCCGTCCCGGCTCGCCTGGGATTGGAGCCAGCCCCGCTTCAGAGGGCATGTGCAGGTTCGGCTGACCACGTCCAAGCGCGGTCTGCCTTGACCTCCGACAGTCAGGGAGGAATGTCTTGCGGGAGCCGCGATTCATCGTGGCTGCAGCCCTGTGCTGCGGCCTGTTCGCCGGCGGTCTATCTACGACAGCCGTCTGCGCGCAGGACGCGAGCATACTGCAAAGTCCCGAGTTGACGCCGGAACGCAGCAAACCGCGCAGTTCCGAAGCCGAGTCGGCGGAGACTGGCCCCGAAGCCGAAAATCCCTTCGCCGATCACCTCGAGACTGACCGCGACTCCTTCACGCCGGCCACCACCACGGTCAATCGCGGCCGCTGGATCATGGAATCATCGTATTCATTCATCGACAACCGCCGGGCTCCGGATACGAACAGTTTTCCCGAGCTGGTCCTGCGGTACGGCCTTGGCGAGAATTTCGAGCTGCGGATGGGCTGGAACTTCGAAGCAGGAGGTGGCGGCAACATCGTGTCTTCGATCGAGGGGGACGAAGGGCTCGAAGGGGCGAAGTTCGAACGGGAAAGCCGTGTTTCGTACGGGTTCAAGTGGCGCGTCACCCGCCAGTCGGATTGGCTTCCCGAAAGCAGCGTGCTGGTGCAGGGATTTACGCCCACGAGCGGCGACGCGGCGGCGACGGAAGGTGCTGTGACCTACGTCTGGGGCTGGGAGCTGCCGCAGCGCTGGAAACTCGATGGCGCCATCCGCTACGCGAGCTCGACAGACAACGAGGACGATTTCGCCATTTGGAACCCGTCCACTGTCCTGCGCATTCCGGTGACCGAACAAGTGGCCGTCCACGCCGAGTATTTTGGCGCGATTCCGCAGGGGCGTGCCGGCGGACAATCGCAGCACTTCTTCAGTCCCGGCCTGCATTTCCTGCCGACGCCTGATCTGGAAATCGGCTTTCGGGTGGGTTGGGGCCTGAACGACGCCTCGGCCCGTTTCTTTGTCAATTCCGGCGTCGGGATGCGATTTTAGAAATTCGACTGAATCTGCGTCCGCAGCAGAAGGCCTGTGTCACCGGCGCGATAGTCCGTCCGGTTCTGGTCGGCAGGCGAGTGATTGATCCAGGCAACATCGACCGTGAATCGCAGATTGTTCCGCCCCGGCAGAAAAAACCAGTTCGCACCCGTCGCGTATTCACCTCCTGTCCCATAAGCGCCGCTGACCTGCGATGTGCGACCGTAGAATTCCAGTTTCTGCGGAATGGGGAACCAGCCAAGTTGGGCAAAGCCGCCGTACGCGAACGTCGAACTGAGGGGTAACGGCCCATCGCCGCGCAGTCCAAACAGATCCTGCAGGTAGAATTCGCTCGACAGGCTCCAACCTCGCAGTTTCCAGGCGAAGTCGAATGCGGCCAACCCGATTTCGTAGCTCTGGAGCGTGACGCCCGGAGCGAAAGCGCCCGTCGCCGTGATCACCGTGCCATCCGACAGGCGGATTTGTGCGTTTTCCGGGTCGTTTGGATTTCCCTGCTGCCCTTGGGCCACGCTGTAAGTGAGGCTCGTGCCGCAGCGGATGACGGCTGTGTCGTGCCATTCCAGATCGGAATACGTCGCGCCGAACTTACCCAGCGGCTCCCACCATGTCGAGCCCGCCCAGCAGAAGCGGTTGTCGAGCTGGTTGGGCTGCACGTTCACTGTATTGAATCCGTTCGACAGCATGGCGTGATAATAGAGCCCATCGAGCGGTTCGCCGGTGATCCAGACTCCCTGGCTCAAACTGGGGCGAAAAAACGTCGTCGCCAGCGAGCGATCAGGGCCCAGGGCGTCGATCGAGCTCGACAACCACTCACGGGTTCCAGGGACCTTGTTCTGCCCGATGTAGAGTTGCACGGCACGGCTGAACCGGTAGCTCAACCAGTAGCCGCGAAATCCGATCGGCTGTGTGGTGACCGTGTTGTAATCGACGTTGATGTAGTAGCCGAGATCCGGCATCAGGGCCGTTCCAGAGAAGATCAGCCGGCCGCGGGGAATCTCGAAGTTGCTGCGATTGGTGACGTCGTTGACGTTGCCCGCGCTGTCGGACCATGTCGCCACGTCGCGGGCAAACCCCGTATAGCGGAACATGTTCTGATTGTTGAACTTGAACGAGAACGGCGTGTCCCGGGGATCGGTCGGCACGATCACGAATCCATCATCATAACCGGCGGTAAAGCGGTCTGGTGGAGCGAACCACGCCAAGTCCCCGGCAGTGTCGGCAGTGCCCGCGGCGGACGATTGCTTCAACGTCTCGATTTCCGCCTGGAGCCGGCCGTTCTCTTCGACCAGCGCGGCCGACTGCCGCTCGAGCCTGTCGAGCCGCGATTCGACAGCATCGTCGGCAGGCGTCTGTGCCTGAGCCGCGTCCGCGGGAAGGCCGCACAGCAGGAAAAGGATGGCGAGCAGCGTGCGGTGCTGGGTTCCTGTCGCGCTTGTCTTCCGCCAGTTCGCCATCCGAGCGAGCTCCAGCGCAGTTCAAACCACCTGCAGCGAATCACTCCTCGCGAGGCACACGACTCGTCAGAGGCCGACGGATGAGCAGGTCCGCGCGTTGGTGCGCCGTCGACGAGGCCAGCATCGATACCGCATAAACCACATCGTTCGCGAGGGTCGGCCACGGACACTCTCACTCTCCTCTTCATCGGCATTCCATCCGCCCCAGGTTAATTTGTATCGATTTTGCAGAAAAAATGCTCGAAATCGAATTCGCTAAAGCAAAATCGAGACGCGCCTCGTCGCGCGCCGCCAATGCCAAGCGAATTGCACCGTCTGTCGGCGTGCGTATCCCAGTTACCACGGCGACCGCCGGGCGCGGCTGGGAGCGGCATGCAGTCCTGGAATAAGCTAACATGATTTGGCACTCGGCTATGAATCCATAAAACCGTGCGATTGCCGTGAGATCTCGTCGCATAATTACTGATTGGATCAGGAGTTAAAGCAGTGTCCGACTACATCGACGCGCATTCCCATATCTGGACACCCGACACGGGGCATTACCCGCTGGCTCCCGGTTTCCGCCGGGCGAATATGGAACCGGCCAGCTTTACAGTTCAGGAACTGCTTGACTTGGCCAAGCCGGCCGGCGTCAACCGCGTCGTGTTGATCCAGATGTCGTTTTACGGGCACGACAACAGTTACATGCTTGATGCGATCAAGATGTATCCCGGCACATTTTCCGGCGTCGCGGTGATCGACCAGAACGCGTTGCATCCGGAAGCCGAGATGAAATCGCTGAAGGCGAAAGGAGTCCGCGGATTTCGCATTTACCCGAAAGACATGCCCTTCGAGCGCTGGCTCGACGGCGAGGGCTTGCAGGCGATGTTCAAAGCAGGGGGTGAAGAACAGCTGAACATGTGCTGTCTGATCGATACCAATGCGCTTCCCGCGCTGGGCAAGGCGTGCCAGAAATTTCCCGAGACACCGGTGGTGATCGACCATCTGTGCCGGATCGGCGTGTCAGGCAAAATTGAACCGGCCGATGTGAAAGCGCTGTGCGACATGGCCAAGCACAAAAAAGTGACGGTCAAAGTCTCGGCTTTTTACGCTCTTGGAAAAAAGAAGCCCCCGTATATGGACCTGTCCCCTTTAATCAAGCAGGTGTATGACGCATTCGGTCCCGAGCGCCTGATGTGGGCCACCGACTGCCCGTTCCAGGTGGTCGATCACACGTACCAGCAATCGATCGACCTGATCCTCCACGGCCTCGACTTTCTGACGGCGGCGGACAAAGAGTGGATCCTCCGCAAAACGGCGGAACGAGTGTTTTTTACGTAGTATTTCGTCCAGCAATCGGACGAGCGCGGCCCGGCTTGCACCTGGGGCATGTCCACGGGATTGACGTCAAGATCAAGACGGACAAGTTCACGCGCGCTGGATTGACGTAGACCCTGCCGCGACGCATGATGGCTGCATCCAGGACCCCGGTGAATCGCAAATTGGCGGTTCCGGCGCACCAACGGAGCCTGCACCGTGCAACTCAACTCCCCCGGTCATGTCGTCGCGAGATTCGCCAGGCAAATACCGCGGCTTGCTCCTCAGAGAGCCTTTCGCCGATGACCTGGCTCTTTCTCGATGAAACCCGGCGACTGCGAACCTGCTGGCGGTTCGTGCTGTTCGGCTTCGGGTTCCTGTTCGTCCAGATTGTGGTCAGTCTGGTCGTCGGTGTGGGTTTCGTGGTGTATCTGATCGCCACAGGTGACTCTCCCAATGGCTTATTGGTCGATCCAAAATTGTTGGAGAAGTGGACGATACCGCTGCAGATCATTGCTGCGGTTCCGATGACGCTCGGTACCTTGGGTTGCGTCCTGATCTGTCGGCGATATTTGGATCGCCGCAGCATCTGGTCGCTGGGTCTGGGGCGGCCCAAACGCGGCTTCGCAACCTGTCTCACCGTCGGCTTCATGGCAGGGTTTGGCCCGGTTGTGTTTGTGATCGGCCTTTTGCTCCTGGTCGGAGGCCTGAAGTGGACCGGGTTTTCGGGCTCCCTCCAGACCGTTCTTCTTATCCCGACGTTTGTCGTCATGGCCTTCTTCGAAGAGATCCTGTGCCGCGGCTATCTGCTGCAGAATTTGATCGACGTCCGTCGTCCGTGGTTCGGCGTCATATTCACCTCACTTGTGTTCTGGCTGCTGCACGGACTGAACCCCGCGGCCTGGTCGTCGCCTCTGATCGGCTTGAACTTGTTCGGCGCGGGAGTCACGCTGGCTCTGGCCTACCGGGTGGGAGGAAACATCTGGTTCCCCACGGCGATGCACTTCGGCTGGAACCTCGCGCAAGGAGTGGTGTTCGAGGTGCCCGTCAGCGGACTCCACACCGATGGGTTGATCGACGTGCGCCTCGCTGAGGGAGCCTCCGTCTGGCTCACAGGAGGTGACTTTGGGATGGAGGGGTCCGCCCTGACCACGCTCGCGGAAATCTGGTTGTCGGTGTTGCTGGGTGGCCTGTTGCTGAAAAGTCCGCGGCAGCTTTCCGGTGAGGCGGACGTATTCATCGATTGAGCGGCCCGGGAAGGTGAAGGCCTCCAGCCAATCTGGCATTTCCGGTTTTGGCTTGTCGGGCTACACTTCGCCGCCGCCTGCATGCGGCCTGGGGCAATTCTGGTCGCAGATTGGCAACCTCAAAATCAGCCCCTCGACCATTCCGGCGCAAGAGCCGGTAAAAGGCCTGCGGATCCCTATCCCTATGCTTGAACCCAGCGTGTTTCCAGATTGCCCTCTCGCAGTCGTGGGAATGTCGTGCCGCTTGCCCGGGGCAAGAGGCTTGGACGAATACTGGCGCCTGATTGCCGACCGGCAGACAGCGTGGGGCCGTCTCGATGCGTCGCGGCTCGATCGTGAGCTGTACCTTTCCGAGCAACGCGGAGCCGCGGGAAAGACGTACACCGATCTGGGCGGCGCCGTCGCGCCCTCACCGTTTCCCCGAGATAAATTCCGACTGTCGGACGCCACGGTCGATGCGGCTGACCCGAGTCACTTGGTGTTTCTGGAGGTCGTCGAAGAGGCGCTGCGTGACGCGCAACTCGGCCACGAACGGCTGGAAAGATCCGCCACCGGCGTATTCGTCGGCCATTCGCGCGGCAGTTTGCTGACGTCCGAAGTCGCCTACGCCGCTCACGTCGTCGAGTTGGCCGAGCAGCTTTCGCAGCATGCCGGATTTCAGCGAATTGCCCAGGACCGCCGGCCGGCCGTCCTGGAGGAAGTCATTCGTCGAACCCGCCGCCAGTATCTCCCCGACGGCCGGCGGCGATCGCGTTCCGATACGGTCCCCCGCCGGGCGGCGACGTTGATCGCAGAAGCCTACGGCCTGGACGGTCCTGCCGTGATCGTCGATGCGGCCTGCGCCTCGTCATTGTTCGCACTGCAGCTTGCCGCCAACGCTTTGCAGCAGGGTCGCATCGACCGAGCAATCGTGGGGGGCGCCTCGTACAGTGCGTGGACGAGCCTGGTGTTGTTTTCCAGCGCGCAGGCCGTCAGCGCGACCGGTTCATTTCCCTTTGACGCGCGCGCCGATGGGTTCGTCAGCTCCGACGGCTATGCCGCGATCGTCGTCGAACGGCTGAGCGACGCCGTGGCCGCAGGCCGACCAGTGATTGGAGTGATTCGCGGCATCGGTTCGTCATCGGACGGGCGAGGCAAGAGCCTCTGGGCGCCTCGCAAGGAAGGGCAGGTCGAAGCGATCCGGCGGGCGTACAAGACGGGACTCGATCCGTCGCTCGTCGAGTATGTTGAATGTCACGGCACGTCCACACAGGTCGGCGATGCCACCGAATGCGAATCGCTGACCGCGGCCTTCGGCCGGTTTTTTCCCGCAGGCCGGCGGGTCCCCATTCAGAGCGTCAAAGCCAATATCGGCCACTGCCGTGAAACGGCCGGGCTGGCCGGGCTGATCAAGACACTCCTGGCCATGCGGCACGAAGTCATTCCAGCGGCGACGAATTTCGAAACCCCCTCGGATTCGATCCCCTGGGGGGACATGCCGCTCTTCGTGCCGACGAACCCGATTCCCTGGCCTCGTCGCGCTGCGGGAAATCCACGCCGCGCAGCCGTGAATACCTTTGGCATCGGAGGCCTCAACGTGCATGTGGTCGTGGACGACGCGCCGCTCCCGTCGCCTGTCGCGCCAGTCGTGAAATCGCGGCCAGGGGGTCAGGCCACGGCGCCGGGAACATCAAGTTCCGATGCGGAGTGCAGCCATTCTTTACCGTCTGCGGTCGCTGTGGCCAAGGCAAGCCACCCAGCCGCTGCCGAGCCGATCGCCGTCATCGGTGTCGGGGCGATTTTTGCCGGCGCCCGAACGGCCGAGGCGCTGCGCGAGCTGTTTGCCTCCGGGCGCGATCCGAAGTCGGTCGTCTCGGCTGACCGCTGGGACCCCGAGCTGTTCCGCAGGCATGGCGCCGACTGGTTGCCGCAACAGATCGTCGGCGGGTTCGTGACTGATTTCGAATACGACTGGCGCAAACACAAGATTCCGCCGAAGCAGGTCGCCAACGCAGATCCTATCCAGTTCATGGTCCTGGATGCCGCGGAGCAGGCGTTGGAGCAGGCAGGTTGGAAAGTGCGGCCGTTCGACCGGCAGCGCTGCAGCGTCGTCGTGGGGACCGAGTTCCACAGTGATTTCGCCATTCTGCTCACGCTGGGAATGCGGGCGGCCGAATTCGGACGGACGGTGCAGCTGGTCATGGACGAGCTGCGAATCGTCAATGACGAGAGCGGGGATGCCGTTCAGGCGTTTGTTCGCGAATTTCTGGCGTCGTGCCCGGCCATGCATGATGAAACCGGCAGCTATACCAGCAGCACGCTGGCGTCGCGGATTTCGAAAACGCTCGATCTGATGGGAGGCGCATTCGCGATCGATGCGGGAGAATGTTCGGCAGGAGCCGCACTGGCTGCCGCCGTCGATCAACTTCGCTCCGGGGGCTGCGACACGGTGGTCTGCGCCGGGGCGCAACGATCGATGGACTTTTGCGTTTACCAGTCGTACGCGAACCTTGCTCTCCGTGATCCTCTGGATCCGAGACGGCGCCGGAGTCGGGGTGATGGTTTTATGCCGGGTGAGGGCGCGGGCGTCGTCGTTCTCAAACGCCTGAGCGATGCGCTCCGCGACCGTGATGCCATTCAAAGCGTCATTTTGTCCGTCGGCGTAGCCTCGGACTTTGCTGATCCCGAAGCTGCGAAACAACGGAGCATTTCGCGAGCGCATGAGACAGGCGGCCTGTCTGACGCAATTCCACAGGCGGAGCAAGCTGCGGTCGCCCCGGCAGCCGAACAACTGGGCCATTCGCAGGGAGCGTCGTGCATGGCGTCTCTGCTCAAAGCAGTTTTTACTGTGCAGGCAAATATGCGCAGCGGCGACAATTCGACTCGGGCCGACGTCACGTCGACGGGCACGTCCGAGGCCTATCATATTCTTGTGGCCAGCCCCGCGGCCGACGAACCGCCGGCTGCAACGGCCCTCGTTCGCTCGCAGGCTCCCCTCATCGTTCGTCTCGGCGCCGCATCGACGGCCGATCTGGCCGAACAACTCGAGAAGTGCGGCGAATCGGGCGCCTGCGCCAGCGAGCTCGCGGAATTCTCCTCCGCGCACCGCGTGCGGCTGGCGATCGTCGTCGAAGATCGCCATCTGCTTGGCGACCGGCTGAAGCTGGCGCGACAGTTGATCGAGAATCGCGCACTGCGGAGCGCCGCCGAATCGCAGGGCATTTACCTGGCGGAGACCGGCGACCAGCGGCCGCGAATCGGATTTCTGTTCGCCGGACAAGGTTCACAATATTTGGGGATGTTTCGGTCGCTGCTCGACAGTGATTTGGTTGCGCGCGACGCCGTTGACGAGATGGACGCAGTGCTGGCCGAGTTGGGCCTGCCGGCCTTCCGCACAATCGCCTGGAATTCTGAAGATCAGCTGGGAACCGACGTCTGCCTGACTCAGCTCGCCGTCTTGCTGGGAGGGGTCCTGATGGACCGCGTCGTGCGCGCGCGAGGCATCCGGCCCGACGTCGTCAGTGCGCACAGCTTCGGCGAGTACGCGGCCCTCGTGTCGGCCGAAACGTGGTCTCTGAAAGACGCGTTGTCGGCTACTGTGGCGCGCTCGGAGGCGATCGAATCGCTGGCACGAAGAGGTCAGGGTGGCGCCATGTGGGCGACGTCCGCCACGGAAGAGGACGTTTTGCAAATGATCGAGGAGCTCAAATTGAGCGTCTCGGTTTTCGTCGCCAATCGAAACGCTCCCCGCCAGACGGTTGTGAGCGGACGCATCGAGGCTTGTGGACAGTTGATGAGCGGTCTTGCCAGCCAACAGTTCCATACCAAGCAATTGGCGGTTCCCGCAGCCTTTCATTCGCCCCTGATGGCCGGCGTCGGAGAGAGACTCGACTCGGTGCTGCGCGACAGGAAGCTGCGACCGCCGTCGGTCCCCTTCCTCAGCAGCGTCACGAACCGGTACGTCGCGGAGCCCGACGACATTCGTGCGAACCTGATTGGTCAATTGGAACGACCTGTCGGGTTCGTCGATCTCGTGCGTCGGCTGCGACGAGACGGCGTCACGATTCTGATCGAAATCGGCCCTGGTCACGTGTTGACGAAGCTGATTTCACAGATTCACGACGACGGCGCCGTGGCGGCGATCTCAAGCGATCATCCGAAACTGAATGCCGCCACTTCGCTGGCCCGTTTGCAGGCCCTGCTGGAATGCCACGGCGTGCCGTCAGCCGCTACAGTGCCGATCGCGCGCGAGTCTCGCAGCAAGCGATTGCCGACAAAGTCGCGCGGCGTGCGCACGCGAGCGAGATCGCCTGCCAGCCCCAGTGCAATCGAGGCGGGCCAGCGTGTCGCACATTTCGACGCGACTGCGGCGCGGCGTGATCGATTGCGAAATTCGCTGCAGAATTCCTCTGTAAACCGCGAAGCCGGTACGCCGTCGCAGGGCCCGTTGAAAAAGGGGACAGTCCCTCTCGGCGATGTCGAGTCATCACGGAGAGCTCACTTATCGGAAAGGGACAGTCCCCTTTTTCAGGCTGTTACCGCCGCGACGAATGAAACGGCGGATGAGCTGGAAGTATTTCTGGTCAAATTCGTCTGCGACCAGACGGGCTATCCGCCGGAGCTGGTCGACATCGAGAGCGACCTCGAAGCCGATCTGGGAATCGACAGTATCCGCAAGGCGCAGTTGCTGGGCGAATTGCGCGAGCATTTTCCCATTCGTCCCACGAGCGATCTGTCGCTCGATGATTTCCGGACGCTACGGAGCATCGCTGTCTTCATTCGCCAGTCGATCGACGCCCAGGTCCCGCCCCCCGCCGCCGAGGTCCCGAGCGGAAAAGGAGCGAAATCAGTTCCCCCCGGCGAGACGCTCGATCGGACGAGTGACGTCACGTCACATGACGTCTCATCACAGCCGGCGCGTTCCGACGAAATTGCATCAGCGGCTGCGGCTCGCCGGCCCACAGCAAGTCGTGAACAACGCACTCCGGCAGAGCGGATGCTCAATGTGCGTTGGCTATCCGGGAGTCCGCGCGAAATCGGCTATCAGCATGGTTGGGCCGAACGAGAGGCGATTCAGCAGACGATCAGCCGGTTCATTGAACTCGTCGGCGTCGACCGGCTGGCCGACGTGAAACTTTCGGACGCGGTCGACCTCAGCACGACGTACTTCGGCGAAGCGGGAATGGAAGAACTCTCGGGGATGGCCGAGGCGTTGGAAATCCCGGTCGAGCATCTCACGATGTTCAATTTCGGGCTGGTCGTGCCGGTCTTGCAATTGCTGCCTGGCTGCACGCAATTCGCGGTGACGGCGCGAGCCAATGGCGACGAAGGCCTGATTCACGCGGCGAACGAGGATTGGAACCTGGGGCGCGTGCTGGCCGGTGCGTTCAAACGCATCGCCCAGGTGCGGTGCCCCGACTCCGGCATTCCCTGCCTCACGTTCAGCGCCTGCGGCCAGTTGGGCGGAATGAACGGCATCAACGAGCGCGGGCTGGCCGCGACGAGTACTTTGCTGCTCGATCGACTCCCGGAATTCGACCGCCAGCCCGGGTTGATCCACTTTCCGCTGGTGCTCAAGCTCTTGCATACGGCCAGCAGCGTGGATGAGGCCGTCGACCTGGTGCGGTCATCCGAAAGAAACTCCGCCTGGAGCTTATGCCTTTCGGACCACAACAGCGACCGAATCTGCTATCTCGAATACAACGCTGATTCGGTGGACGTGCGCTGGGTCGACGAACATACGGCGTCGACTAATCATTGCCTCTCGAAGACGCCGACTCTCCAGACGCCCGAGCAGTCATGCCAGCGTCTCAACCGGCTCCGCGAGCTGTTGGACATGGACCGGCAGCCGTCCCGTCAGATACCGGTCTCACGAGTCACAGCCGCCCTGCGCGACCAGTACGACGCGCGGGTTGGACGCGAGACTCAATATCCGACGAAGTTCACTATTCGGCAGCCCGATACTCAGGCCAGCATCGTAATGCGGCCCTCGCGCGGCGAAGTCTGGGTGACGGCCGACGTGGCTGCACCTACAGATCCGCACACGTATCACCGGCTGGATCTCGCATCGCTGTTTCCAGCAGATCGCAGCCTGTCGGACGGCCGGCGACCTGCCGGCACGAACGGTTCGCTGCATCCGGAATCGAAACTCCCCGACCGTATTCCGGATGGTCTGCCCGGCGGTCTTACAGGCGGCGCGCGGGTCATGAACCGATTCGTGATGCGGATGATCGATGCTCCGTTGCCCGAGACGTCGGGTCAACAGCTATCCGGCCGCGCGCTGATCGTTGGCGGAAATGCCATGTCAGAGGCACTGCGCCGGGAACTGGCCAATCGCGGCCTCGACGTCATCAGTCTGGGGCCGACGACCGCAAGTTTTTCCACCGACGATCTGGAAGCCCTGTGGAAAGACGGTCTCATCGACCATTTATTCCTGACAACGGCTCGTCCGGACGGCGCCGATTCCGTCATGGGGTGCGACAATTGGAGTGAGCGAATCGAGCGAGAAATCATCGTGGTCTACCGCATCTGCCAGCATTGGACGGCGCGGCTGCATCAGGCCGGTCGCGCGGCTCTGGGCAGCCTGACCGCCATTGTGGGACTGGGGGGCGACTTCGGGCTTTCGGGAAGGACCGACTCTGTCGAAGGCGGTGGTCTGGCGGGACTGCTCAAGGCCATCCACAGAGAATTCGATTCGCTGAAGGTCAAGGTGATCGATGCTCCGTCGGAAGATCCTCCGGCGCTCGTCGCGCGGCGCGTGTGGGAAGAGTTGGTCTCGGGCGACGGCGAGGTCGAAGTCAGCTATGTCCGCAGCCGACGTCGAGTCGTCCGGCCGATTCCGCGTCCCTTGCCCGCGACGGAGGGAGTGAGCCGGGCACCGGGGATTCTCAGAGGAGGGAGTTGGGTGATCACGGGGGGCGCGCGAGGCGTCACGGCGCTGGTCGCACGGGAATTCGCGCAGCAGTTCGGCCTGCGGCTGCATTTACTGGGAACAAGCCCCCTGCCCCACATCCCCCACGAATGGCGGGAATTTTCCGGCAATCACAAACTCTTGCGCACGACTGTCATGCAGCAAGCTCGCGATGCCGGCCAGATTCCGGCCGAGGCCTGGCGCGACGCCGAGCGAGCCCTCGAAGTCGATGCCAATCTGCGCTGGCTGGAAGAGGCTGGCATCCCAGCGACCTATCATCCCTGTGACGTCTCGAACCGCGAGCAATTGGCGGAGGTCTTTGAGGAAATTCGATCCGGCGGCGAAAAAATCACCGGCATATTGCACGGCGCCGGCGTCGAGGCCGCCTGCAGGTTTGATAAGAAGGACCTGGATTTGGTGCGCCGAACCGTCTCGACGAAGGTCAAGGGGGCCGCGCACTTGATCCAATTGACGGCCGGCGATCCGCTCGAGATCGTCGTCGGTTTCGGTTCGATCAGCGGTCGACTCGGGGGCCTGGGACAGACCGACTATTCGCTCGCCTCGGAAATGCTCGCCAAGCTGTTGGACCGGTTTCAGCAGGCGCGCCCTGAATGCCGTGTGGTGACCGTGCACTGGCCGCCGTGGGATGAGGTGGGAATGGCCGCGCGGCCTGAGAGCCGGCTGGCGCTCGAAGCTTTCGGCCGCAAATTCATGCCAGTTTCCGAAGGAATCGATTATCTGACGGAAGAGCTGGCTTCCAATTCCCCGGAACCAGAACTGTTCCTCATCGATTGGCCGTCAAAGAATCCGGCTAGCGCCAATCCGTGGAGCGAATCGCAGATCAGCGCGGTTCTGCGGCGCTGCGAGAGAGTCCGCCGGTCGCCGCTCTTAAGCGGATTGATCGCCGTTGATGAAACGCAGTCACTGACGGCCGAGGTTCGCTTCGACCCCGCACGCGACCCGTTCCTGTGCGAGCATCGCCTGCACTCGATGCCGATCCTGCCGGCGGTCATTGGATTGGAGACGCTGTTGGAGGCAGCCACCGTTCTGGACGGAGCGTCGGGCCACGTCACGATCACGGAGGCAAAGATCCACAGCGGCTGGCGGTTCTACTCCCCTCAGTCCGCTGCCGGCTTTGTCGAAATTCGACGCACCGGCGAGCGTGAGTACTTCTGCGACCTGCGCGCCGATTTCCAGAACCGGCAGGCGACAATTACCGATCCCTCACGCTCGTTCATTTCCGGTAACGTGCGGTTCGAAGAGACTCACGACAAATCGGCTTTCGCCTGGACGGATCCCCCTCCTGACGTCCCCTCCGGTGGAATGGAATATCAGCCGGAGACCGAACGGACAGCCTGCAACACCGTCTGGCAGGGCCCTGTGTTTCACGTCGTGAGGCAACTCGCTCGCCACGAGACGACCCTGTGGGCCGAGATCATCGCGCCACAACCCTCGGCAATGCGCCCCGCTTCCACCGGCGCAGGATGGCTGTTGCCGGTCGCCGTCTTCGACGGCTGCCTGCAAGGGTGCAGCATGCTGATGTACCTGCTCGATAAATCGTTCCATTTGCCAATGGGCTTCGATCGCATCGTCGTGTGCGAATTGCCGCGACCGGGTGAAGTTTGCCGTCAGATCACTCGCTTGCGAGAACGATCCCACGATCAGGCGATTTTCGATTTTGCCCTGTTTGGCGCGGGAGGGCGAATGCTGCTTTCGGTCGTCGGATACCGGGCCGTGCTGGTTTTTCGCGAGGAGCGGGGATGATCGATCTCTCGGGGAAAACGGCGCTGGTCACCGGCTCGTCACGTGGTATCGGTCGCGCGGCCGCGATTTGTCTCGCAGAGGCCGGCGCCAACGTCGCCGTCAATTATGTCGCGTCCCGCAGTGAGGCCGAGCACACCGCCGGCGAAATTCGCAGTTATGGCGTGGAAACCGCCATCGTCAAGGCCGACGTCGGCGAGTTGCAAGACGTCCAGGCGATGATCGATTTCGTCGGCAAAACCTTCGGACGCCTGGATATTATGGTCAGCAACGCGGCGACTGGTGGGTTTCGCTCCCTCACGGCGACGACGGCCCAACACTTCGAGTCGGCCATGCGGACCAATGTTCAGGCGCTGATGTTTCTCGTGCAGACGGCCCTGCCGCTGCTCGAAAAAGGCACCGGTCCAGATACGGGTCGGAGTAAAGTCATTTCACTTTCCAGTGCCGGGTCCGAACGGGCCTTGCCGCAGTACGGCGTGATCGGCAGCACCAAGGCGGCGCTCGAAAGCCTGACGCGTCACTTCGCGTTGGAACTGGGAAACCGGGGCATCAATTTCAACGTCGTGCGTGCGGGACTTGTCGAAACAGACTCATTCCAAATGATGCCGAATCGCGATCGAATTCGTGAGGCAGCCCGGGCCCGCAGTCTCGTCAACTGCCAACTGCTTACTCCGGACGCTGTGGCCGACGCGGTGCTGTTTCTCGCCAGCCCTTTAAGCGACCATATCCAGGGGCAAACGATCACGGTCGATTCTGGACACGAGATCCTGGGCTGACTCGACGGCCAGAAAAATTCTTCCAGGGCCAATACTCGATTGTCAGCCCTCCATCTAAAAAACTGAAAGAGGCGGCCGTGTCTCAAGGCTTGATTCCATTCCTCGTGGGCCGGGCCCTCATCCCGGTTTATCGTTGGCGCTACGGCCAATTCGCGCGGCTGTTGAAGCGGGCTCGCCGCCTCCAGACCGATTTGCTCTTCTCGCAGATTGCGTCGTGCCGCGATACGCGTTTCGGTCGCGATCATGCGTTTGGCGAGATCCGCACGCGCAGCGACTTTTGCAAACGCCTGCCGATCGCGGGCTATGACTATTTCGCTCCCTACATCAACGCCGTGGCGCGGGGAGAATTCGACGCGCTCTTTCCTCCCACCGAGCAGGTCCTCCGCTTCACGATCACCACCGGCACAACGGGAGTGCCCAAGCTGAATCCGGTCACTGCAACCTGGCTCAAGAATTTCCGCAAGGCCTGGGACCTGTGGGGCGTGAAGATGCTGTCCGATTATCCAGCACGTTCCGGCAAAACCAAAATCCTGCAGATGAGCGGCACCTGGAATATGGGGCACACCCCTTGCGGGATCCCGATCAGCATGGTCAGCGCCTTGATCTCGCACTATCAGAATCCCCTGGTCCGCCGGTTCTATGCGATTCCTGACGAAGTCTCGGAAATTCGCGATCGACTGGCCCGGTACTACACGATGCTCCGCTTCTCGATCGTCGAGAAGATCGGCCTGATTATGTTGATGAACCCCGGGACCCTGCTGAGGTTCGCGGACCTCGGCAACGAGCATCGCAACAGCCTGATTCGCGACGTTCACGACGGCACGCTCTCCACTGCGATCGAAGTTCCCGATGAGATCCGGCGGCAACTCGCGCCGCGCCTGTATGCTGCCCCGGAACGGGCGCGAGCCCTCAGCCAGATCGTCGACCGAACCGGCACTCTCTTTCCCCGCGATTATTGGCCGAGGACGTCCATTGGCTGCTGGCTGGGAGGGACGGCCGGCTACCAGGCCAGATATCTGGCCGAATTCTTCGGCCCTTCGCCCCAACGCGACGTGGGCCTCGTTTCCAGCGAAGGCCGCCACACGATTCCCGTCGAAAGCCATACGCCGGTCGGCGTTCTGGCGGTCACTTCCAACTATTATGAATTCATCCCTGTCGCGGAAATCAATGATCCTGATCCCACAGTTCTCGAAGCCCACGAGCTCCAGGAGGGGCAGAACTATTTCCTGCTGATGACGACTCCCAGCGGTTATTACCGCTTCAACATCGGCGATATCGTGAAGTGCCGTGGCTTCCTCGGAGAAGCCCCGCTCATCGAGTTCCTCCAGAAGGGGGACCGTTCCGCCGACCTGGAAGGAGAAAAAGTCACCGAACATCAGTTTGTGCATGCGGCCAGCGAAGCGGCCGGCGCGCTGGGGATTCGCCTGGGGTATATGACCGCCGTCCCGATGCGTCCGTTCGGCGAAGCGCCCTGCTATGCATGCATCATCGAGCGTGGCGACATCCCCGACGCCGGGTTGGCCTCCGACTTTCTCGAATTACTCGACGCACGGCTGGCAGAAGTAAACTTTCTCTATGCCGGAAAGCGCCGCGAACAGGTGCTCGGGGCGCCGCGCCTGTGGCGCATTCCAACCGGAGCCTGGACGGCCTATGTCCAGGCGGAAATCGACCGCCGCGGGACTGGTGACGTCCAGTACAAACATCCCGCCCTGGTCACAGATTCGAAGCTGCTCGACTGCTTCACCGGCGCTGAAACCATCACAATTCGGCGGAAAGCGGCCGCATAAACGCGTATTGCGACCTGCGACACCGCGTGTCGGATGCTGGGGAGGAGCGACGTGCTGAGGACATGGGGCCAGACAAACAACGGTGGGCAATGATTGACGGCTGCAAGCGGTTCGTGGGACGTCACCCGACCTTTGTCATTCTGCTCATTGGTCTCTGGTTCGTTGTGGCGCCAGTCGCATTCGGGTCATATTTCCGCAATCTTAGCGCAAGAAACGACTCGTTGTCCGGGCCCGAGGGGTTGCTCGAACAGTTCGTATTCAGCCACCACGATCATGCCGCCAGAGTCTCCATGACAATGCTCATCATCGGTATGGGGCTGATCGGCTTGGCGATCTGGCGCATAGTCCGACCTCGGATTTCCAAACGATAATTCCGGGTATTGGACTATTCCATGACCGACCGATCTCCGTCTGTCGTAGCTCATATCCGCGCACCAGACCAGGGCACCCGGTCCAGGTCGATGGTTTTAAGGGAGGCAGGAATGCAGGATGCCAAAATCTCCTTTGCGGCTTCGCGGCTTCGCGTGAGACTCGTCCTTTTCTGGCGTTCGTAAAATCGTGAAATTTATGAGATGTCTGTAAGAACGGCCGGGAAACGTCGATAACGCGACGGCAGCACGGGGCGGAATGAACGACAGAACCAGTCGAGAAGGAGATTGATTGTCGTTATTCATGCACAAACTGCCGGCCCGTCGGGTGAACAGTCAAGACCGGGCACGGCGACTTGCGGACCACTTTTTCGGCCACGCTGCCGAGCAGGAGGTGCGCGGCGACGCCGCGGCCGTGAGTCCCCATGATGATCAGGTCGATCTGGCTGTCTTCGGCGTAGTCGATCACTTCGAGATGCGGCGCGCCGTGCCGCCAGTGGGTCTCGATTTGCAGCCCTTCGCTGTCCTGCACCACGATCCAGTTATCGAGACGGACCTGGGCATACGTCTCGAACTGTTCTCGCGTCGGCAGCGGATAGCTCTCGAACATCGGCAGATACACGACCGGGTCTTCAATCACGTGCAAGAGGTGCAGCGTGGCGGCGAAACGATGAGCGAGCGTCACCGCATATTCCGTGGCCTTCAGGCACGGCTCGCTGAAGTCGACCGGCAACAGGATATTCTTCACAGCAATCATTGACGTTTTCCCAGCCGTAACGTATTTCCGTGCAGACAGCGGACGACTCTTCAGCCTTGCATCTCGAACCCGACACGTCAACATATCAATATATGACAGTTTAGGAAACCAACTGGCAAACGAAGTGTCCTGGCCGTTCCTTAGCGGCCGGGACACCGGGCTTCGAGCTCAGAACACCACCGGTAGACCGGGTTTTCTTCAGGAGCGACATCATGCAGACATGGCCGATCGGCGTATTCACTTCGGTTGACGCGGGGTTGGGAGTGCATCTCGACGTGGCTCAGGAACTGGGAATTCCGACCGTGCAGATTCACGCTCCCCACAAAGAAACGCGCACCGCAAAAGTCGCCGACGAGTTCTTGAAAAAGACGAAAGCTGCCCGGATCACCGTGACGGCGGTCTTCGGCGGATTCGAGGGCGAGAGTTATGCCGACATCCCCACGGCAGTCGGCACGGTGGGGCTGGTGCCGCGCGCGACGCGTGCGGCACGCCTGGCCGAAATGACCGAAATCTCCGACTTCGCCAAATTGCTGGGCTGCGACACCGTGGCACTGCACATTGGCTTCGTTCCCGCCGATCGGCAAGGGGCCGATTACAAAGACCTCCTCAATTGCACACGCGATCTGCTCGATCACGTGAGCGGCAACGGCCAGCACCTGAACCTCGAAACGGGTCAGGAATCGGCTGGTCACCTGCTCGAATTCATTCACGACGTGGCGCGCGACAATCTGTTCATCAATTTCGATCCGGCCAACATGATTCTGTACGGATCAGGCGAGCCGATCGCCGCGCTGAAGAAGGTGGGCAAGTATGTCCGCAGCGTGCACTGCAAAGACGGCAAATGGGCCGCCGCCGACAAGCGGGGCCAGGAATGGGGGGTGGAAGTCCCCCTGGGGGCCGGTGACGTGGGGATGGAAAACTACCTGCGGACGCTCAAGGAAATCGGTTATACCGGCCCGCTGACGATCGAACGCGAGATCGCCCACGACCGCGACCGCCAGAAGACCGACATCGGCACGGCGCTCAAGCTGCTGACGGATTTGAGGAAGAAGATTTTGGGGTAAACGTCCTCGAATCACGTTGAAGGGTCAGATCATGTCCAAGACTTTTAACGTGACATTGCCACGGGACCAAAGACCCCTCTTCCCGAGGACCTGTATTGTCTGCGGCTGCCTCTCGCCCCGAAGCCGAGTTCGAGTCTCGACGGCGGACAGTAAGGGTTCGTTTCTCAAACGGCAGTTGGGTAACAGCAAACCGAAGGACCACCCCTTCAGCGCCGACGCTCCGGCCTGTCGATTGTGTGTCTGGAAATTTCGCATGATGGCGTACGGAGGGTGGCTCCTGGCAATCGTGGTCGGTGCTGTGCTTTTTTTCTTCTTCGGTGATGAGCTACAACGACATTTTCCGGGCCGCCGTGGACCCGGGATCGCCCTTCTCCTTGCGACGTCGCCCATCTGGATCCTCTGGCTGATCTTTTTTAAAGAGCCGCTTGCTGTGATCCCAGTCGAAAACGAGATCGAATTCAGGTTCACGAGCGAGAAGTTCAGGGATGAATTCGCCTCAATTAACTCACGGTCTGAACCGGCATTCGATTCTGTCGCGCAGACCGACGTTGATGACGACAATCCATTCAAAGGAATGCAATTGTGACGCAGCGAAGCCGAAGGTCGGTGCCGCGAGCATGGTAAGACTTTCGGCCCACGGCTATCGCGCTGGGCCAGTTCGAAGAGCAACCGGTTTGGGCCGCCAATTTCCAATTATTACTGCTTCAGCCGTCGAGTAGCGACATACCGATCAGCTCGATGTTCTCGCGCACTTCTCGCACTTCAATCGCATTCGCGCGGCTCGTCAATTCTGCAGCGAGTGGGGCCCAAAACCCATACGTGATGCCAAATGCGGCGGGCGGAGGATCAGACAGGTTAAAAGGCTTTCGCACATCGGATTCTTCAGCCAAAACCCACGTCGCAGCGTCTCCCAAATTACGATCTGTGATCCGACTGCCATGAAAACGCGATGCAACGACAAGCAGACCGAATGCGAACAGCCATCTTTCATTGCCAGTCATTCGAGGAATATGCCAATTCAGGAAGCTGGCAGATGCCTCAAGAATCTCTCCGCCAAGCACAAGAGCGCTAGCCAGGCATTGCGCCAGAGTGGCCTCCTCGGCGTCGATCGAAGTGTCGTCCGCAGCCCTCAGAAGAGCCGCGCAAGCGAAAACTCGCATTTGATGGCCGCGCTGGCCGGTAGAGCCAGGTTTATGATTCGGATCTTCGGGATTCGACCAGCGAATCAGCTCCAGCACTTCTCCCGGATGCCACTTCATGGGTATGGCGACGATACCGGTGTCGCGGATTAGCCGAAGTGCTGCGAAATGATCATCGCCACCGCATCCGTAATCCGCACTTGCAATTTCGTTGAGCATCTTGTCATCGACATGCCGTCGAGTGGCATCCAGGAGGCGTTCGCGCGACGGGGGAAATGCGGCCAAGATCGCCGGTGGGATGTTCATTTGCAAATGCGTTTACGGCAACGCGGCTTCAAGTCCCTTCACGCCCACCACCGGCACCCCGCAGGTTCCATGGTCGCAAATGTAGATCGTCGCATTTCCGCCACGGGCCGCCTTACCCTTGAGCAGTGGGGCGACGGTTGCCGGGAGTTTGTTGTCGGTCATCGCTGTTGTTTTGCGGAGGACGATCTTATTGGGCAAAAACCGGCGATGCAGGGCCGCGAGCACTTCTGCGGTTTCTGCGGGGCGAGATCCGTCGACGATCGCCACTTCACGCGTTGGGCCGAGCAAAAAATCGAGCGCGATCAGCGCTTGTCCCGCGGCGGTGGGCGCTTGGGCCAGCACGGATGACAAAAACTCAAGCGTCGACACGGCCCGCTTTTCGAAGTCCGACCGGCCGCAGATCCGCCCCAGGCGCAGCAGTGCCCAGGCGGCCATGCTGTTCCCGGAAGGCGTCGAGCCGTCATGGGATTCTTTGTTGCGGGCGATGAGCTGTTCGTGGTCGCTCGACGTGTAGAAAAATCCTTGATCCTGGTCGTCATGGAACAAAGCAATCATCTTCTCGGCAAGGGCCACGGCCTCGCCGAGATACCGTGGCTCGAATGTGGCCTGATACAGGTCGATCAAGCCGTCGATCAGATGGGCGTAGTCGTCGAGATAGGCGTTGAATCTCGCTTGGCCGTCCTTGAACGAGTGCAGCAGCTTGCCATCGGGCGCGCGCATTGTGCTCAGGACAAAATCTGCCGCGTTGCGCGCCGCCGCGGCGTATCTTTCGTCGCCCAGCACCTGGGCGGCAGTGGCCAACGCCGAGATCATCATCCCGTTCCAACTCACGAGGACTTTGTCGTCGCGGCCGGGATGAATCCGCTGCTGGCGGGCAGCGAACAGCTTCGGCCGCGAGCGATCGAGCACGGTTGCCAGCTCGGCGTCGTCGATCCCCAAAACCTTCGACGCCTGAGCCGTCGTCTTCGGCCGGTTGAGAATCGTGTGCCCTTCCCAGTTCCCGTCGGCCGACACGTCGTAGCAATAGTTGAAGACCCGCGCATCGGCGGCGCCCAGGAGCTGCTCAATCTCGGCTTCGGTCCAGACGAAGAATTTGCCCTCTTCGCCTTCGCTGTCGGCATCTTGCGTGCTGTAGAAACCGCCTTGGGACTGAGTCATCTCACGAAGAACATAGTCGAGGGTTTCGCGAACGACGCGAGAATAATCCACATCTCCCGTCGCCTGGAACGCTTCGAGATAGGCCGGGACGAGGAGTGCGTTGTCGTACAGCATTTTCTCGAAGTGCGGCGCCAGCCAGCGTTCGTCGGTCGAATAGCGGTGAAATCCGCCCCCCAGTTGATCGTAAATGCCACCGGCAGCCATTTTGTCGAGCGTGAGGCGCGCAACGGCCAGTGTGTCGGAATCGCCGAATCGCTTCCAGCAGCGGAGGAGAACACGAATATCGGTAGCGTGCGGGAATTTGGGTGCGCCGCCGAAGCCGCCATAGCGCCGATCGGCAATGCTGATCAGCCGCTGCATTCCCAGGCGCAGGTGCGACTCGTTGAGCGGCGCGCGTTCGCCGGCCTGCGCGGCCATTTCGCGGACGGCGGCTGTCAATTCTTCGGCACTGTGGGCCAGTTCACTGCGGCGTTCGAGCCACGCTTCGTTGACTTTGACGAGAATATCGCGGAACCCCGGCATTCCCATCCGCGCATCGGGAGGCCAGTAGGTGCCGCCGTAGAACGGTTTCAATTCAGGAGTCAGAAATACCGACATGGGCCAGCCGCCACGGCGCGTCATGAGCTGCACGGCGTTCATGTAGATCTGATCGAGATCAGGACGCTCCTCGCGGTCGACTTTGATGCAGATGAAATGGGCGTTCATCAACGCGGCGATGGAGTCGTTTTCAAAGCTCTCGTGCTCCATCACGTGGCACCAGTGACAGGCGCTGTACCCGATCGAGAGAAAGATGGGGCGGTCAAGCTGCTTCGCGGCGGCGAGCGCTTCGGGGCCCCACGGATACCAGTCGACCGGGTTCCCGGCATGTTGCCGAAGGTACGGGCTGGTCTCGTGGATCAACCGATTCGGAGCGCGGTCTGAGCGTGGAGATGAGTGCGTCGTCATCGGCGAATCGTATCAGGTCGTACAATCGTTCACAAACTTTCGCCGTTGCTCACTGTGTCGATCTTGTTGCAGCCTCGCACGCATTGCCCTAAATTCGATTCTATGTGGATCAAAATCTGCGGAATTCGCGACGTCGAGACGGCTCGGGCCGTCGCACAGGCCGGCGCCGATGCGGTCGGACTGAATTTCTATTCGAACAGCCCCCGCGTCGTGGCGCCCGCAGTCGCGGCGGAAATCGTGTCTGCCTTGCCGTCTGGGATCGAGCCGGTGGGCGTGTTCGTCAATCATTCGCTCGACGAGGTGCGCGCGATTACCCGTGAGTGCGGCTTGCGAACGATCCAATTGCACGGCGACGAACCTCCCGAATTTGTAGCGGCATTGGCGCTCGACTTTCAGGTCATTCGCGCGTTTCGTGTCGGAGACGACGGGCTGAACCAGATCGAGACAGATCTTGCAGCGTGCCGACGTTTGGGCGCATCGCCGTGGGCCTGTCTGATCGACGCGAAAGTGCCGGGAAGTTATGGCGGAACGGGTCAGGTCGCTCCTTGGGAAACCATTCGACGCGAGTACAAATCGGCTGACTGGCCCCCCCTGATCCTGGCGGGTGGATTGCGGCCCGAAAATGTGGCGCAGGCTGTGGCGGCGGTCGTTCCGTGGGGGGTTGACGTCGCCGGCGGGGTCGAATCGTCGGTCGCTTGCAAAGATATCGCATTGGTGCGACAGTTCGTCCTGAGTGCGAAAACTTCATTGAATTAAGGAATATTGAGTCATGGCTGATGTGCATCCCTTTCGTGGCTGGAGATATGACGTAGGGCAAGTGGGCGATCTGTCGGATGTCACCTGTCCCCCTTACGACGTGATCGACGCCGAATTCCAAGAGAGGCTGTACGAGCAGCATCCCTGCAACGTGATTCGGCTGGAGCTGAATCGCGACGAGCCGGGTGACGCCATCCCTGATGAGAAGTACCGCCGAGCCGCTGAATTCCTGAGAACCTGGATTCACCAGGGGGTGCTGATCCAGGAACACGAAGATTCGCTATACGTGTATCATCAGGTTTTCGAGTGGGAGGGCAAACAGTACACGCGCCGCGGATTTCTGGGGCGAATTCGGCTCGAACGGTTCGGCGAGGGGAAGGTTTTTCCGCACGAGCAGACGCTGTCGGGGCCGAAGGCCGATCGGCTGAAATTGCTCTCCGCGTGCGGCATGAATCTCTCGCCGATTTTCGGTCTGTTTCCCGACGATGAAAACCAGGTGCAGGCGCCTCTCGAAAAGGCGATCGCCACGCTCACACCGCTGGAAGCGAAGGACCACCTGGGAGTGATCCACCGCCTGTGGCCTGTCTCTGATCACGACGTGATCGAGCGGGTCCGTGCGATGCTGCGCCAAAAGCCGGTGTTCATCGCTGACGGCCATCACCGCTACGAGACGGCGATCAATTTTCGCGACGGTTTGAATGCCATGAGCAAGCTCGTCGGGCCGGACAGCCCGTCGAACTACGTGATGATGATGTTCGTCGGGATGAGCGATCCGGGATTGGTGATTCTGCCGACACACCGATTGGTTGGCGGTTTGACCGAATTGACGAAAGACGATCTGATCGCCGCGCTCGGGCGCAACTTCTCGATCGAACCCGTCGGCCAGGGTGCGGCCGCGGCGCGCGAGACGTGGGGGTTGATCGACGCCGACGGCGGTCAGGATGTGCTCGGGCTGGGGACGACGCGCGACGGCTGGTGGCTGCTGGCCCGGCTCACCGACGGCAGTCCGATGGCCGACCTGGCCCCCAACCAGAGCGACGAATGGCGCGGCCTGGGGGTGAGTCTGTTGCACAAACTCGTGCTGGAGCACCTGCTCAAGGCGCACCATGTCGACGGACCGAAATGCCGGTATGTGCATCAGGTGGACGAAGTGATCGCGGCCCAGGCGGCGCGAGAAGTGCCACTGGCGTGTCTCGTCCCACCAGCGCAAATCGAGGACGTCGAAGAAATTGCGGCGAAGCTCGAGAAAATGCCTCCCAAGAGCACGTATTTCTATCCCAAGCTGCTCAGCGGCCTGGTGCTCAACCCGTTGCGGTGAGGTGACCGACGGACGGACGGAGCCTCGCTCCGAAGCGGGCGTTGTGAGAAGTTTAGATCGTCCCGGCGTCGGCGTAGATGTTGAGACTCACGTGTTCGTCGGATTCCAAGGTCTGGCGAGCACGTTCGGCCATCGAATGATCGCCGCGGACGACCACCAGGAACTTGCCAGCCTTGACCTGAATCTCATATTTGAGAGCGTCGTCCTTGGGGATTCCCCAACCGATGAGGGCCCCGCTGAGACCGCCGAGCGCGGCGCCGGCGAGGGCGCCTTCGATCCCGCCCAGAATCGCCGCAGAGAGCGGACCGGCAATGACCACCGGGCCCAGGCCCGGCAAAATCAGAAAGGCCGCCCCGAAAAGCAGCC
>DASYAR010000231.1:0-18719 GCA_036501235.1 Planctomycetaceae bacterium | reverse complement strand
AAACGCTGAACGTCACCGACTTCCTCAATGGTTGCCGCATCGGCCTGTTGCTGGCGGCGGGGGCTTAGCCTCGGAACGATCGATCGTTCTTCGCGAGCCGGCAACACTGAACCGTTCTGCGACCCCTGCCGGGTAAACCGGCAGGGGTCGTTACCGTCCTTTCCAAATTGCAATCCGCTTGGTCTTTGCCCTCAAACGAATTCAAATGATCATTTCAGGCCAATTCGTCAGTTCCGCGGGTGTCCGTGCGGGGCAGATTCTTGTCGAAGGGGACACGATCGCGGCCGTGGGACCGGCGCTCGGTCATGCTGACGTCCAATACGGTGACGACTGCCTGATCTTTGCCGGGATGGGCGATATTCACATCCATGCCCGCGACGACGTGAGCGAAGCCGAGACATATAAGGAAGACTTCAGCACGGCGGCTCGTGCGGCAATTAACGGTGGCGTCGTGCATGTCGCTGATATGCCCAACAATCGCGTGGCACCGATCGACGACGCCAGCTACCGCGGCAAGCAAGAGCACCTGCGCCAGCGAAACGTGCCGATCCAAGTGACACTGTACGCGGGGATCGGACCGAGAACCAAACCGCTGTCGTTCGCCGTGCCCTACAAGGTTTATATGGGGCACAGCGTCGGCGACCTGTTCTTCACGACGCTCGAACAATTGGACCAGGCCCTCGTGCCGTACCGCGGCTGCGACGTCAGCTTTCACTGCGAAGACCCGGTGCTGCTCGAAGCGCACAAACAAGCCGCGACCCACGAGCAACGGCGTCCGCCGGAATGCGAGATTTCGGCCACGCGGTTCGCGCTGCAGATGATCGAGAAATATGATCTGACGGGCAAACTGTGTCACTATTCAGTCGGGGAAGGGTTGCCTCTGATCCGCGAGGCCCGCCGCCGAGGACTGCGCGTGACGTGCGAAGTCACGCCGCATCACTTGTATTTCGACACGGCCGACATCACCGACGCGAATCGCGGGCTGATGCAGATGAACCCGCCGCTGCGCGCCACGCCCGACCGGCTGGCGATGCTGGCTGCCCTTCGCGACGGCACGCTCGATTATCTCGCAACCGATCATGCGCCGCATACGCTTGAAGAAAAGGGGCGAGGCATTTCGGGCCAGCCGCACTTAGATACATACGGCGCGTTCGTCACCTGGCTGATCTTGAACCAGGGATTTCGACCCGAGCAGGTTGCTGCGTTCTGTTCAGAAAACCCGGGCCGGTTCGTCAATCCGTATACGGCCCCGCGCAAGTTCGGCCGTATCGAGCCGGGTTATGCCGCCTCACTGACAGTCTTAAATCTATCGCGCCCGATCACGATTCGCCGCGAAGAGCTGTTCACGAAATGCGGCTGGTCTCCGTTCGAGGGGGTCACATTTCCGGGGTCGGTCGAGGCGGTGTATGTGAATGGGCGCCTGGTGATTGCATCCCGCGTTCCGCTGATGTAGCTTAAGCGCTCGCGAATTTCCGGCCTTCTGGGAGCGAACGACATGCACAAGATTCTCGTGGGGACGCTGGCCCTGGCGGCCATTGCGCTGGCGGCGATCTTTTCTGCTTCGAATTCACCGGGAAGCGCCCGTGCCGTCGTCGGTGACAATCCGCTGCAGATTCGCGTGGAAACCACGAATCCCTGGACGAGGCTGGCGCTCAACAACGAGAAACGCAATTTTCAGTTTGCGATCGTGACTGATCGGACGGGAGGACACCGGCCGGGCGTGTTCGCCGCCGCCGTCAAGAAGATCAACCTCATGCAGCCGGAGTTCGTGATTTCGGTCGGCGACCTGATCGAAGGCTATTCCGAAGACAACGGGCAATGGGCCCTCGAATGGGCCGAATTTCAGGGCAAGCTGCAGCAACTGCAAATGCCGTTCTTTTATGTTCCCGGCAATCACGACCTGGCCAACCGGCTGATGTCCGAGAACTGGAAGCGCAAATTCGGGCGCACCTATTTTGATTTTCGCTATCACGACGTGCTGTTCCTCGCGCTCAACAGTGAAGACCCGCCCGCCAGCGAGCCGTTTGCGTTCGGAGCCGAGCAGCAGGCATGGCTGGCCGACGTATTGCGGCGAAACGAAGACGTCCGCTGGACGTTCGTGTTCATGCACAAGCCGGCCTGGGTGTTTGCCGATGCCGACCATGTAAAAACCGGCTGGAACAACGTCGAACGGGCCTTGGGAAACCGCAAGTACACGGTCTTCGCGGGGCACGTCCATAATTATGCCAAATTCGTCCGCAACGGTCGCGATCACATCATGCTCGCGACGACCGGCGGCGATTCGAAATTGCGTGGCAAAGCCGACGGCGAATTCGACCAGATCGTGTGGGTGACGATGAAGGAAACGGAGCCGGTCATCGCCAACCTGCTGCTGGACGGGGTCGAAGGCAAGGATGTACGAACGTTGCCGTTGCCGAAACCGAAGGCGAAGAAGTGAGTGGCAAGCCTATATTGCGGATCTACGGGGCGCCGCCCGTGGGCTTGGGGTGACAAACACGACATTGAGCATCAACGATTGAATCGACATCATGCCTGAACGGTACCTAGAGGGGAAAACGGCGCTCGTCACGGGGGCGGGGCGCGGTTTGGGACGCGCGTTTGCCGAACGGCTCGCGGCGCTGGGATGCCGCGTAGGAATCCACGGGATGCGCGAGCAGGGGCCCGCAGAATATGGCGAGGGGACGACTCTCACAGATACGGCAGTCGAGGTCGGAAAGCAATTCGGCGTCAAGACGATGCGCGTGCTGGCCGACCTGACGAAATCGGCGGACGTCGAGCGGATCGCCGCCGAAGTCAGATCGGAACTGGGGCCGATCGACATCCTGGTGCACAATGCGGGGGGGGATATCGCCGCCGCCGGAGGCAAACCCAATCCGAACGATGCCGTCAACGTCAAACACGAAGACGTACGATCGGTGCTGGACCGCAACCTGATTTCGACGATTTACATCTGTCAGGAAACGGCACGGCAGATGATGGAGCGTCGCACGGGTCGGATCATCACGATCAGCTCGATCGCCGCGTTTCGGGGATTTGCCAACCAGGCAATCTATTCAACCGCCAAAGCCGCCGTCATCGAATACTCGCGGTGCCTGGCGATGCAACTTCGGGAATACAACATCACTGTGAACAGCCTGGCGCCGGGCGACACGCGGACGGGACGCTACCTGGGCACCCGGCATGTCGATCCGGCGCGGCTCGTCACCGAGGGGACGCTCGACCGCATCGCACAGGTCGATGAGGTCGCCCGTGTGATCGACTTTTTCGCCGGTCCGCTCGGTGCATTTGTCACCGGGCAGGTACTGCGCGTCGACGGCGGCAGCCAGTGCTGGCCGAGTTGAGCATGCCGTCTGCGGATGGTCCGGCCGTCCCGTCTGGCCGGATGGGTCGCGCAGTGTCAAGATTCGACATCATCCGCATTCTTCTGAAACTGCGCCGATCATTCGGGATCCTGTGAGCTACGTCGCCGTTTGGGCCACTCGCTCGGGCCGGGCAACGATTGCTCCCTTCGGCGGGAACTTCTTCATGAACACCAGCACCAGAGGACTGGCGATGTAGACCGTGCTGTATGTTCCGGCGATCGAGCCGATGACCATACAGAATGCGAACCCGTGAATGCCTTCGCCCCCCAGCACGTACAGGATGACGACCGTGATGAACACGGTCAGGGCTGTCAGGATCGTGCGGCTCAAGCATTGGTTCATCGTCCCATTGATCATTTCTTTGGTGACCATCGGGTTCTTCCCGCGAATTTCGCGGAGCCGGTCGAAAATCACGATTGTATCATTCAGCGAATAACCGACGATCGTCAGGAACGCGGCGATCATGGCCATGTTGATTTTGAAGTCGTTGAGCATCAGAAGGGGACCGAGCGGCGTATTCGTCAGATACCCGGCCAGGGCCACGCATCCGAGCGTGACTAAAACGTCGTGCGCCAGGGCCACGACGGCCGCCAATCCGAACACGAAATTCTCGAAGCGGAACCAGATGTAAATCACGAGCGCGATCAGCGACACGACGATCGCGATGATCGCCGACGTTTTCGTCTCGCCGGCGACCGAGCTTTCGAACGTCGTCACTTCGTCGAACAGCGGAATGCTTTCCATTTTGTGCTGGACGGCGGCGAGGGCCGACATCAAATCGTCAGTGGACACGACGGGGCTCGCGAGCAACGTCATGGCGGTAAACGTCTTGACCTTGCCTTCGGCGGTCGTCATGCCCTTGCCGGCCGTGCCTTCCAACCCGATCAGCGAATCGGCCTTCGGATACTTCGGCCCGGCGTCTCCTTTTTTGATGGCTTCGAGTTGTTCCTGGAGGTAACGCCCGAACGTGGCCGGAGCAATTTCGTTGCTGAACGTCAGTGCCAGTTTGTGGCCGCCGGCAAAGGTTGCCTCGGCCTCGTCCGTTTTCTTATCGTCGTCGGATTTATCACCTGCTGCGGCCGGGATCGGTGCGATGTCGCCGATGGCCGTCAGTTGAATCTTGGTGAGCAAGCCCGGAAAAGTCTCATTAATCTTGACTTCCACCTCGTCTTTGCTGATGTCTTTTTCCCCTTCGTTGGCGACCCGCAAGCGGAAAAACTTGCCTTTCGACAGCGTTCCTGACGGGGTCAACTCTTCCACCGTGATATTCTTATTGAAAGCTTTTTCCAGGCCTTCGCGGACCGTGTCGGTCTTCTGCACTTCGTTGAATTGCATGGTGACGGACGCGCCACCGGTGAAGTCGATGTCGTAATTGGCGCCGCCGCGAGCAAAAAACGCAGCCATGCCGATGACGATCAAGACCAGCGAGGCGATCGAAGCGATCACCTGCTTGCCGACGAAGTCGTAATTCAAAACCGGAATGAGGCTCATCATGTTCAGCCGTTTGAGGAGCCGCGAGCGTTCCAGGATGTTCATCACCAGGCGACTGATATAAACAGCGGTGTACAGATTCATCACGAGGCCGATAAACAGCGACACGGCAAACCCTTTGACCGTTTCGGTGCCCACCATATACAGGATCATGGCGGTGATGAGCGTCGAGACATTCGAATCGAAAATCGCCACGAAGGCCTTGTCGAACCCGTTATGAATGGCCATCCGCAGGCTGGCGCCGCGCGCCAGTTCTTCGCGCATTCGTTCGTAGATCAGCACATTGGCGTCGACGGCCATGCCTGCGCTCAGGACGAGGCCCGCCAGGCCAGGCAAGGTGAACGCTGCCTTGACGAACGCCATCACCGACACGATGAACAGCAGGTTGAGCAGCAGGGCCAGATCGGCCACCATCCCGGCGATGAAATAATATCCCGCCATAAAGACAATGACGGCCACCGAGGCCACGACCAGCGCCATCTTGCCTTTCGACTGAACGTCGTAGCCCAGCGTCGGGCTGATCGTAAATTCGCTGATCGGCGTCTTTCTGATCGGCACAGGCAGGGCGCCGGCGTTCAAGATCATCACCAGGTCTTTGACTTCCTTTTCGGTGAATCGGCCGCTTTCGATGATGCCGTGTTCACTGATCGGCTGGTTGAGGCTGGGAGCGGTGACGATCTCGTTGTTGAGCAGCACGGCCAGTTGGCGTTTCGTACCGTCCCGGCGGGGCTTGTACCGCGAGGTCAACTCGTGGAAGCGAAAACCGCCGGCCTGATTGAAGGTGAATCCCACCGCAGGCATGGCGTTGCTGTCGCGAGTCGGATAGGCGCGTTTCAGCAGTTTGCCGGTCACCTGCTTATTCTCATCCGATTCGTACAGAACCAGAACCTCCTCGGTTTTCCCGCCCTTTTGCCGGACGGCAATCTCAGGATTACCGGAAAATTCGCGATTCGGAACCATATTGCCCCGTTCGTCGGGCTTTTGCTGGACCGGCCGCCATTTGGCGACGATTTTGCCATCGACGTAGACGTCGGTTCCCGGCGTTCGCTTGGCGGCCGCGATGATGGCCTTGTGGTCGGTCTCGTTGGCGACGATCGAGAATTCAAGAGTCCCGAGCTCCGTCATCAGCTTTTTGGTTTCTTCGACGACGGCCGGATCAGCGCCTGGAAGGATGACTTCGATGCGGATCTGGCCGACGCGGCGCACCACGATTTCCTTGGTTCCCGCCGGATTGATGCGGCGCGTGACGGCGGCCACCATGCGTTCCATGAGGGCGGTGTCGATCTTCTCGTCGCCCTTGTTCGAAACGTCCAGCTCGTAAACCAGGTTGGTCCCCCCGGCGAGATCGATGCCGTAGGCGATCGCGTCCTTCGCACGCGACAGGTCGAACGTCGTCCGCTTGACGATTTCGATTTTCGGGTCTTTCGTCAGGACCCACTTGTTCCCGTCTCGCTTGAAATCCTTGCTGGTAAGGTCCTGGCGAACCAAGGCCTGATCGGTCTTGGAATCGACCGCTGCGGGCAATTTCGTGTTGGGATCCGTTTTCTCTTGTACATCGGGTGCGGAAACCCACACGCCCGTGGGGGTCTTATAGGCATACACTTCCGTCTGGACGATTTTCATCGCGAACGGCAGGAAACCCAGGAAGATCGTGACCAGCACGAATGCCAGCCGCCCGGCGAATTCTTTGACCCGCAGCGCCCGGCACAAGCCGACCCCGAGCAGGATCGGCGCTATGATGAACACGAAGGCCCAGGCAAGAAACGTCAGAAAGGCGTACAGACCGTGCATGGAAAGTTCCTGAATGTCGTCTTAAGGCAATGGCTTCTGTTCCAGCAGTCGAGATGGCATCCAGCGCCACTCGAGCAGCTCACTTCGATTCCGCAGGCTTCTCGGCTTCCCCCTCGGAAGTCAGCACGCGCTGAATGCTGCTGCGGATGAACTTGATCCGCGTGTTGTCGTCGACTTTAAGCGTGACGACTTCGACCTTCTGGTCGTCGACTGAGATATTGGCGACCGTGCCGACAATCCCCCCGATCGTGACGACTTTATCGTTTTTCTTGAGCGCAGTCAGCATCGCGTCTCGGGCCGCCTGCTCCTTGCGCTGGGGCTTCCAAAGCAGCAGATAGAATACAACGGCAATCAGAACCAGCGGAGCGAACATCAGCAGGTTGTCGCCTTGGGCAGGCGGCTTCTCTTCACCCGCAGCCACAAGCTGCACCAGCGACCAAAATTCCATACTCAGTCGACTCACTTTCGAATAATGACTTGCGCCGTTTCGACCTGCCCACAGGGCGGCGTCCCGGGTTTTGCCGAATTACTTGCCCGGTCGGATGATCCGCCAAGGCAAACGGGGGGCGTTTTCACGGCCTTTCCCCGCGAACTGGCAGGACAACGTATCTTAGGAACTGTTTCCCCATCCGGCAAGCTGAACTCGGCGAAACTCGAACGCTCGGTCTTCGCGAATCGCCTGCCGCAAGTCGACCAGCAACTGCTGATAGTACGCCAGGTTATGCCACGACAAGAGGATCGGTCCCAGCATTTCGTTCACGATGAACAGATGCCGCAGGTAGCCCCTCGAGAACTGCCGGCAAACGGGGCACCTGCAGAAGGGATCCAGCGGCCCGTCGTCGCGCTGATATTTCTGATTCCGCAGCCGCAGAACGCCGCCGTGAGTGAACGCCGTCGCGTTTCGGCCGTTCCGCGTAGGCAATACGCAATCGAACAGGTCGATTCCCCGCAGGACCGCCTCCACGAGGTCGATCGGCCGTCCTACTCCCATCAAATAACGCGGCCTGTCATTCGGCAGAAGTGGAACCGTCCAATCCAATGTTTCGTACATCAACTCGGGGGCCTCGCCGACACTGAGCCCCCCGACGGCATACCCGGGAAAATCCAGCGGCAGCAACCCCGCGGCCGACCGCTCGCGCAACGCCCGGTTCGTGCCCCCCTGGACGATGCCGAACAGCGCCTGGTCGCTGCGGCGCTGCGCGTCCCGGCAACGCAGCGCCCAGCGCGTCGTGCGGTCGACGGCCTGCTCCAGGCGCTCGGACGGCACGTCATGCGGCGGACATTCATCCAGGCACATGATGCAGTCGGCCCCGAGCTGTTCCTGAATCAATACGGCCCGCTCGGGAGACAATTCCAGCAGGCTGCCGTCGATATGCGAGCGAAACACCACCTGGTCATCGTCTAACCGGGACAGCTTGGCCAGGCTGAAGACCTGAAATCCACCGCTGTCGGTGAGCATCGGCCCGCTCCAGCCGGCAAAGCGATGCAGGCCTCCCAATTCGGCAACAATTTCGGCCCCGGGGCGGAGCGCCAGATGATAAGTGTTGGCCAGCACCATCTGCACGTTCGCCTGACGGAGTTGATCGGGAGTCAGTCCTTTGACGGTGCCCACCGTTCCCACCGGCATGAACGCCGGCGTCTCGACGGTTCCATGCGGCGTCCGCCAGCGGCCGACCCGAGCCCCGGTGGCTGCATCGGCGTGTTCCAGCGTAAATTCGAAGGCAGAAGTTAATGGCGATGGCATGATGTCTGGCGACGTCGCTGGAAGATAGCAGGCGATGAGACCCATTGCATCCGACGTCCTGGATTCGCCTTTTCCAAAACCGACCGTTCTGCCAGAATCTCCATCGCTCGCCACAGGCTGTGAAGTGGCAACGCCATCTACCGAATTGCAGATCGCCATGACTGTCAGGGATCATAGAACGGGGACGTTGCTCGGCAACAGAACGCGCCGCAAGCCCATTCGTCGGCACCGGCGAGTTGCCGAACAGCACGAACGAATTTCAGCAGACCAGTGGGCCAGTGAAGAGTCACGGTCGCTGCTCCGCATTGCGGCCATGCTGATGACGCTGTTTTTTTTCTATGCATCAGCCATTCCGCTGAAATTCTCGACCCCCGATTTCAGCGAACGGCTCGCGACAATGATGGCCTCGACGCCGTGGGAACAAGGGCGCCTGTTCGATTGGACGGCCAACATTCTGGCGTTCATTCCTCTGGGATTCGCCTGGGCCGGTGCTGGCTATTCCCTGGTGGGCAGAAGATCCGCCCGAAGCACCGCGGCAATTCGGTCGGCGCTGGGCTGCCTGATCCTGGCCTGCCTCGCGGAATTCCTGCAGCTCTGGTTGCCGATGCGCGTTCCTTCTTTCCGCGATATCGTGGCCTTGGAAGCGGGAGCAATCATCGGATGCGGGATCTGGTTGAGCATCGGGCCTCGGACGACCTTGTTGACGACTGCCCTGCTCCGCCATTTGCCGCCTCAAGGACGCGATCGCTACTCTTCATTCAAATGGCCGGCTTTGCTCGGCTTCCTGTTTTGTTCGCTATTGGCGATGAACATCCCAGCGGGACCGGCTGAGTGGTTCGAGATTTATCGTCATCGAGCGTTTCCTTCGAGCGGGCCGGATAGTGCCGCGCGATTCGCGTCGGGGATGCCGCTGTTCATCGCCATCGTGGCCGCGCTGGGCATCTGGGCCTGCTGTCGGCTCTGCGAACTGGCCATTTCCCGATTCCGAGCTTCGTCCCGGCTCCGCACATTCCAGCCGCATTCGAGTTCGGCAATTGGCCGCCTCGCGAGTGCAACTGACGTCAATCCGGAATTGCCAAGCGCCACGCAAGTTCGTCCCGAGCCGGCGAACAGCCGCGCCGCTTGATGGCCGATTCGAAACGCCTGAGCTGAGAGCGCCCGCTTATGCCGCTGGACGTCCGGCGGATTTCGCGCCGTCCGCTGTGGTCTCGAACAAGGCGCGTTCGACGAAGTGGCAGACCATGTGCTCGATCGCCAGATGTGTTTCCTGGATGTGCTGCGTGCTGTCGCTGGGAACGCAAATCGCAATGTCGGCCAGATCGCGGAGCTGACCCCGGTTTCCGGTCAGGACGATCGACTGCATCCCCTTTTTCCGCGCTACGGCGACGGCTTGCACGACGTTTTTCGATCCTCCGCTCGTGCTGATGCCGATGAGCACGTCTCCCGGTTTGCCGAGCGCTTCGATCTGGCGTGCAAAGATTCCGTCGAAGTCGATGTCGTTGGCATAGGCGGTGAGGAACGACGTGTCGGTCGTCAGGGCCAGCGCCGGGAGCGCCGGGCGAGGAAAATCGATCGTCAAGCGACTGGTGAATTCGGCAGCCAGATGCTGGCAATCGGCCGCGCTGCCACCGTTACCACACAACATCAGCTTGCCGCCATGATTGAATGATTTGGCGACCAGATCGGCGGCGGCCAGAATGGCTGTGCCGCATTGCTCGATGGTCGCTTGTAAGACGTTCGCCGTGCCGGACAAATGGGCGCGGACACTGTCCAGCCGCGTGTCGGAGTTCGATTTCATGAACAGGTGCCTCGAAACGAAAGGTCGATTGCGACTCGCGGGTCGCGAAAACGGGCCGCGTTATAGCATGGGACATGGTGACGTGTCACGAGCAATTCGTTCCGTTTGGAAAACCTGACCTGCGACGAAACTCGCGGCAGCGAACACATCCGCCGGCGGAACAGCCGCCTCGTCAAGCTCCTCGAATCCGCTTGACAGAAAACCTCGGATGTCTACGGCTTTTGCACGCACTCGCCGCCGAAGACCTGGCGCGGGCGGAGTCGGGGGGGATCGAGTGCGAATTCCGTCAGCGCAAAAAACTTTCCCTCGGGGTCGACGATGACGACCGCGGTCCCATTCAACGCCGTATCTGGCTGGGCCGGGATCGTTCGGCCTTGCAGCAGCGCGGTGCATTCATCCGGGTCGCATTGCCGGCGCGGCAGGTGGGCCACGGCTTGCAGCGTCGGCAACAGGAAGCGCGAAATCGACGCCGGTTCAAATTCCAGGTCTGGGAGCTTCACGGCCGAGTCGAGCGTGAATTCACCGATCGCCGTGCGAACGAGCGAGCTCATCACGGCCCCGCAGCCCAAGGCATTGCCCAGGTCGCGGCCGATCGACCGAATGTACGTTCCCGATCCGCATTCGATGTCGACCACCAGCTCCGGAGCGGCATATTCGCGCAGTTCGATCCGATGCACCACGACCGGTCGCGGCTCGACTTCGACCGCCATGCCGCGACGTGCCGCTTTGTAGGCCCGCCTGCCTCCTACATGCACGGCGGAAAACTGCGGCGGGACCTGCATGATCGTCCCGACGAACGCTTGCAGCGCTGCTTCGACTTCGCCGCGCTGCGGCGCCCTGGCATCCACGACTTCCACAACCTGACCGGTGATGTCATCGGTGTTGCTGCGCCGACCGAACAGGAACGTCGCGGAATATTTTTTGGGGCGCTCCTGGAGATACGATACCAATTTGGTCGTCCGCCCGACGCACACGACCAGCACGCCGCTGGCCAATGGGTCGAGCGTGCCGGCATGCCCCGCCCGTTTCGTTCCCGCCAGGCGTGTGACCACGTCCACGACCCGCCGCGAGGTCATGTATTCCGGTTTGTTGATATTCAGGATTCCAAGCATGGCGCACCAGGAGCATCGCCAGATCATCTTTGCCGAATCGTCAAATCATTGCCAGTCAGCCGTTGCGCACCTGCGCAACGCCAGCGTGTGGGGCTGGTTTTCCACCGGCCGTTCATCTCCGCGATTGGTCGAGGACCAATCGAAGGTTTGGTTGATGGGCCGGTGCCAGGGACGCCACAACGTGGCAGCCCGATGCCAGCCCAGGACTGACGCAACAAGTCCACACTCACGCCATTAGTCGCTGATCCGTCGTCCGTCCGTCTTCCCTTTCTCTCCGCGACCTCGGCGTTCTCCGCGTTTGGCTCTGCTCCATTTCCCTGCCGTTCTTACAGACATCTCATCGTCAAGACGAACGAAGTGGTCTCCGGTCGCCTTCGAAGTCTCATGCTCCACGCGCATTCCTTTGCGGCTTGGCGTGAGGCCCTTGTCCGTCCGTCCGTGAATTGAGTCGAGCCGTGGCCCACCCCTCGCATTTCCCACGTTTCGTCAATGATTCCCGTTTTTTTGCGTTCACGAGATGCCGATGAAACAATGAAAAGGGAACACTAATCGACACTGATAAACACTAATAAATCTGTCGGCGCCAGCGGCCCTCCTCGCGCATCGGTGATTAGCGTCGATCAGCGTTGATTAGTGTTCCAACCGTTTTCCGTCCGTTCGTCTCACTTCTACGCCGTGTCCTCGGCAATTCGATTTCATCCGTATCTCGGCCCTTTTGCCAATGATTCCCGATTTTTCGCATTCCCTGCTCTCTCCTTTCTCCTCTCAACCCTTCACCTCTCTCGCGCAGCGCTGGCCGTTCTGCTAAGAATTCAACTTTGATTTTTCTTCCGAGTCGTCAGCACGAGACGTAAGCAACCACGAATATGTCGAATGACCCGAATGAAGGACGGAACGCGAGCCGTTCATTTTTCGGCGGTTTTTCCAATGATTCCCGATTTTTCGCATCGCTCTGCCGGACGAAGACAACCGCAGGGTTCGCAGAGGAGCGCGGAGGAAGAACGAGGACCCGAAAAGAGTCCTCGCTCATCCCGTCGTACGTTGATCCGTCGTCTGTCCGGTTCCCTTCTTCTCCATGTCCCTCGACGGTTCGATTTGTTCCATTTCCGGCCCTTTTGCCAATGATTCCCGATTTTTCGAGTTCCCTCCTTTTCTCCTCACTAATCTCAACCCTTCTCCTTTCGCGCGCAGCGCGGCTTGTTCCGCTAAGAATTCAACTTTGATTTTTTTTTTTGCGGGGCCCGTGTGACACAGTCGTCACTGGACCTCCCCGCGAATATGTCGAATGACGCGCCCCGCCATTCGTGAGGGGCTTGACCCTCAACCGTGAGGGGGCGCCGCGCCCTCCTCACCATTGCAAATTCTCGGGGTTTCTGCCAATCGTGAGGGTCGTTCGCCAATCGTGAGGGGCTCCGCCAAGTGTTCCGTCTCGGTGTGGGCCGAAGACTCGTCCGCCGCATCGCTTGCGCAGCAAGTTGAAAACGGGGACTGTCCCTTTCCAAACAGGGAACTCTCCGTGCCAAATCGATATTGCCGGGAGGGACTGTCCCCTTTTTCAACGGCCCAGTCGATGGGCCAGCCGCCGCCATGTCGACGAGCGCCGCTGGCTTCCTATCGCGCCAGATATTCGTGGGCGTCCGATCGACTTCCGGGGGCAAAGGAGCCGCTGTCGCCTCGGGCTCCTGGGCACCGGCCGTGGCGCTGTCCGGGTCACAGGATCGCTCAGAGGGGCGGTTACTGGGCTGGTCACAGGGTCCGCCAGATGACCGACCATTCGAAGCGGAGTTGACTGGTGACGGACAATCGGCATCCGCGCGCATGAGCGTCTCCCGACGTTGCATGAGTGATATGGTCTGGCAGCCTGTTGAAAACGGGGACTGTCCCTTTCCAAACAGGGAACTCTCCGTGACAAATCGATATTGCCGGGAGGGACTGTCCCCTTTATCAACGCGTGCTGCCAAGGATGGCTGAACGCACCCCCTGATTTTGATTCTACATATAATAACTAAATATGTCAATATCAAATTGAATCGAATTTCGACGGAGGATTCTCCAGAGTCGCTGTAACAGTCTGCGAGTCATGGACTTTGGATAGCACTGGACTGCGATCGTCTGGTTTGCCTCCTCTTTTGGCCGGAACACTCGGACTTTCGCCATTCCGCGCAAATTGCCCCGGAATTGTGGATGGGACCTCTCTTCCGCACCTCCCTTCCTGGTAGCGCAATCTCGGAGATTGCTCCCGGCAGAAATCCTTTTGTCTCAGCCCGAGGGATCCAGGAAAAGCTGGACGACAAAGATGCGCAGGCTACAATCGTGGACGTGACGCTGAATCTGGACAAACTGTCCCGCGGGTCGGCGGCGGTGATCGACTGGAACTTTGGGTCGGAGTTCCGTAACCAACCAGGAGATTCATCATGAAGATTGTGGTGATCGGCGGAACCGGGCTCATCGGAAAAAAGCTCGTAAGCATCCTTCGTCAACAGGGGCACGAGGCCGTGCCGGCGTCCCCCTCGTCGGGTGTCAACACGATCACGGGCGCGGGACTTGCCGAGGCGCTGGCCGGCGCGCAGGTTGTCGTCGACGTGGCGAATGCCCCCTCCTGGGAGGACCAGGCGGTCTTGGACTTTTTCGAAAAATCGGGACGCAATCTGCTGGCTGCCGAAGCCAAGGCCGGCGTGCGGCATCACGTGGCGCTGTCGGTCGTCGGCACCGAACGCCTGCTGGCGAGTGGTTACTTCCGCGCCAAGCTGGCCCAGGAAAAGCTGATCGAGGCTTTACCCGTTCCCTACACGATCGTCCGCGCCACGCAATTCTTCGAGTTTGTGGAGGGGATCGCCCAATTGTCGACCAACGGACAAACCGTGCGACTTCCCCCGACCCTGTTTCAGCCGATCGCGGCGGATGACGTCGCTGCCGCGCTGGCCGCCGTGGCCGTTGCCCCACCGCTGAATGGTATGGTCGAGCTGGCGGGCCCGGAATCGATCCCGATGGACGAAGTCATCCGGAGGTTCCTGAGCGCAAGCCGGGATTCACGGACGGTCACGACAGACCCGGAAGCGCCCTACTATGGCATCGCCGTGGACGATCGAAGCCTGATGCCCGGCGACAATCCGCGGATTGGTCCGACGCGTTTCAACGACTGGCTCGGCCGCTCACTGCCTAAGAGGAGGTAGCCGCCCGGCCAGAGCAGGAAGCTGGTTCAGAAATCCGCGGGCAAGAAAGTCGCGGATGGCCGTCGCAATTTCCGCGGCATGGGTCTCCAGCGCGAAATTCCGGTCTCGAAAAAACAGACGACCGTGGCGGGGATGTTTAACCGCCATCCCATCGGGATGCGCGCGTCGAGCGCACAAGAACGATTCGCATGGCCAGAGGGCAGCGATCGCGGTCGGCCAAAGCTCAAACCACGGTTCCTGTCAACTGTGTCTCAATGGCGCGAATCGGGCGGACTTGCTCGTCGTATCCCTGCCGCGTAGATTGACGCGGGCTTTCCGTGTTCTGCAGCGCCGCGCGGACGTGGAAATGGTGGTTCTCGTCAACCATTCTCTTTGAGGACACGATTCATGCCGTCGTTTTCCCCTTCCAGGATTACGATCAAGTTCTTCCCCGCTGCGGCAAGTATCAACATCATCGCGAAGGCCGCCGGCGCCGGTGCACTCCATACCGCCAACGACAACACCGCAAACATTCAGCGAATTCTCCGGGAAGTCATGGACAAAAGCTTGCGGCAATGCATCCAGCAAACGGTTTCCCCACCCGCCAACGGCACCTTGGCGCCGATTGACGATCTCATGGCGGATGCGAACGGCGACCTGACTTTCGATCCGAATTACACCATGCAGTTGAAATTGTCGCAGATGAAGAACGGCAACACGTCCGTCGCCCCCGTCAACGTGATCTACAATGCCGCGAATGCTTCATTCCAGATACAAGCCGCGCCTTTGACCGCACCCAGCGCCTGGTGCACCAACATCGACCGGACCGATCCCAAGCTGCTTCGAGAGGCCTTTTCGAAGATCTGGTCGTGCTGTACGCCGCCCCCTGCTGCCGTCTCGCTGACGATCGTCAACAGCAGAATCTTACTCACGGTTTAACGCAGTCGCATTTTCTGGACTGCCGGAATCTCGCTGCCGTGGCAATCGTTGCCCAAACTGCCAGACCCTCCCATGTTGGAGGCTGGATGCATCGCTGACGGTCCGAATACTCAGTCGGCCACATCTTTAACTTATCCGAAGTCGCAGGAAAAACCGATAAACTCGACGAGGTCTCGCCAGATTCGCGCGCGATTTACTGGATTCAGAGGTTTGCCGTGTACCGCCAAATCGCAATCTTCTGGTTTTGTGCATTTGCGACGGGTTGTGCCGCGCGGGAAATCCATCTGGATCAGGACAAGATCCGCACGACGTTGCTGGATCTCTATACGAATCAGATCATCGATAATCTGGTTCAGGCGTCGAACGGGCTGCCGATTATTCAGATCGACTACACCAACGCCAGCGCCAACGTCACCTACGAAGAGACCGCCAGTCTAAGCGACGCCTACCAGACGACGAACACCAGCGCGCTGACAACGGCCGCCAAAATGTCGCTCGCGGTCACTCATCAAATCGTCAATACGCTGACGTGTGGCCTCACCGCCAATCATACCAACTCGGTCGCTTTGACGGCGAACCCGGTGCTGACGAACAACGAGATTTACAACGCCTATCTCGAGTTCCTCGGAATTCCAGGCAGTCTGCAGGTTACAGATATGCCGCCTCCCGCGGGCGCGGCACATGTTTGCAAACAATATCGAAAGCTGTATTACTGGGTGCCGGTGGAATGCAAGCAAGCGTTTTTCGATCTCGCTCTCCTCACGATGGCGCAGCGCGATCGTCTGCTGCAAACGCCTGAACGCTATTCCGTGACGCTCGAAGAGGTGGACCCAAAGTCAATTGTGGAGAGGGGTCCAGAATACTGGATCGACGTCAAAATCGACAAAACCATTCCCAATGAGGGCGGCGCAGAGGATGTCGCAATCGAAGGCGCCGACGGTTTCCTGGAGTTGCTCGAATTTAACCCACACCCGACCGTCGACGATACCCCCAAGCCGACTGAGAAACCCAAGCAATATTACGTCCGAGTTCGAAAATCGGCCGACCCCGGAGAAAAAGACCAGAATTATTTCATTGATGAGGCCGGGAAGGGGTGGCTGGTCACAACTGAGACAGGCAGCCATGGGCGAGTGATTTATAAGAAAAGCGGCAAAGAGTTCATACATCCAAGCCAGGGAGATGATTTCTTGCCCGACGCCACGACAACGGTTTACGCAACGAATCGGCTGCGGTTTCTGGTCACCCGGAAATTATTTGATCGCCTCATGCAACCCGGCGGTCTCCCCCTGCCAGTCAGGTTCAAACTGCAATATACGCCCCCGCCGCCACCCACGACGAGCGAATTGCTGGATCAGGTCCCGTTCCGCTTCCCGCAAATCAAAATAGAGACAGCGCCGGAAAAGCCGACGGATAGCAGCCACGTACCGCCTGGCAATGCATCGCCTGGCAACGTCCCGTCCGGCAACGTCCCGCCCGACAATGTCCCGCCCGGCAGTGCGCCGTCCATCATGCGAAATCCGCAGACTTCCCGGCATCGCCCCGTCCGAGCGGAGGCTTAGGCCATGCATCGCAACCTGTTGCTTTTCGTCGTATTCGCCGCGTCATCGGCAGGATGCGCGGTCTACCAACTGGGAAGCGACCAGGACAAAATTCGATGCACATTGCTCGACTTGTACACGAATCAGATCGTCGACAACTTGATTCGTGCGCACAACAAGTTGCCGATCATTCAAATGGACTATTCCAACGCGACCGCGACGGTCACGATGAAGGAAACGTCCGGCGTCAACAATAATCTGGCGACGACATCAGCGAATGTGTTTACGGCGGCCGCCGGCATGCTGGTCGTTACCAACACGACGTTGAACACGGTGACCGGCATGGGGAGCTTGGATCACACGAACCAGATTTCAGTCGTCGGAACGCCACTTGCGTCCACTGCGGCGGTCTACGACGCCTACGAGAAATTCTTGAGCGACGGCGGATTGAACGTCACTTGCGACCCACCCTCGCCAGGCGCCGCTCATGTCTGCAAGCGCTCCGGGAATTTGTATTACTGGGTGCCGGTGGAATATCAGAAGGAGTTTCTCCGCCTGTCGCTGGCAACGACGGCTCAGCGCGCCCCGCCGGTCGCGGCGGCGGACGTATTTTACAGCGTCAACATTGTGCAGTTGCTGAAGTCCGAGGTCGATGGGGAAGCGCCGCAAGGTGACCAGGTCCCGGCAGACGCTCCGCAGGCGCCGGAAGGTGGCCAGGCACCCGTGGAGCCTCCGGTGCCTGCTGATTCGCAAGCGCCGAAAGTTCATCAGGACGCAGCGGACACTCCTCCGGCAGGGGCCAGGAAGCTAAAGTACTGGCTGACAATCAAGATCGACAAGAAGATTCCGATCGACGAGGGCTATGCCGAAATCACCAGCGGTGGCCAGGGCGCCGGCGCCGACAAGACGACCAACCCACCCAAGACAGGCGGCCAACCTGCGACGAGCGCGAGCCAAGATCCCAAACAGACCGCGGCACAGACGGGAACGCTTTACATCTTCCCGCTGGAAGGAGCTCAAACTGGCCGTTCTCGAACCAGCGATGAATTAAGAGCTTACTTCGACGAGACTAATCCGCCGGGGAGTTTCAAGGACTTTTACGGGTTTCGCAACAGCCTTCTGAAGCAACCTCTGGCGGCCAAGGTCTACTTGCAACGACATCGCCCTCAGACGCTGCCTCCGGGTAATGACAACTCTCGCGTCGAGTTCTTCTTACAGCAGATTCAGCAGGGGCAATTCCGCAACGGCACCGGACCGTGAGGCGGCTCGCCGTGATGTCAACCAGCCGCGGCACGCCTCTTTGCGTCCCGCGTCGCGAGTGCAATCCAAGCCTCGTTCAATCTGGTTTCCACGGGACCGCTGCAAATCAGTGGACGATATGCCCGAATTTCTTTTGAACCATAGCAAGAGCGCCGAGTAACTGCCACGTTGCAGTGCGACTGCCGGGCATCAGAGTGCGCCTATGAGAATGGCCGGGGCCGAGCCGAATAGACACAGGATACCCTCAGTTGATTGCGTCGTGAATCCCAGCGCCAAGTTTGCCACCCATTAACCGAAAACCGGTCGCGAGACGCTGGATCTCCAATTGATTGCCTGGGAGACATTTGTGGCCAAAGAGAAATCAACGTGTCGCGACAAAATGGGTGGCACCTCCCTGAAAGAGATGTTTGTGTCAAGATCCTCGTCGGAATTTTTTGAGAAGTAACGAAGTGCTAAAGAAGTAAATGACGACTGGTGACGACCTCGTGCTGGGGTTCTCGCGAGACTTGCGAGTGGCCGCGCCGGCGGGTGC
>DASYAR010000230.1:0-9512 GCA_036501235.1 Planctomycetaceae bacterium | reverse complement strand
GACGAGCCAGGTGCGTAACATCGCCGACGTGACGAAAGCGGTGGCGGCCGGCGACCTCTCGCGCAAGATCACGGTGGACGTGAAGGGAGAGATCCTCGAGCTGAAGAACACCGTCAATACGATGGTCGATCAGCTCAGCTCGTTCGCGGCCGAAGTGACCCGCGTGGCCCGCGAAGTGGGTACCGAAGGCAAGCTCGGTGGCCAGGCCGACGTGAAAGGCGTGGCCGGCACGTGGAAAGACCTCACCGACAGCGTCAACCTGATGGGGGGCAATCTCACCAGCCAGGTCCGCAACATTGCCGACGTGACGAAAGCCGTGGCTGCCGGCGACCTGTCGAAAAAGATCACCGTCGACGTCAAGGGAGAAATCCTGGAGCTCAAGAACACCGTCAACACGATGGTCGATCAGCTCGGCTCGTTCGCGTCGGAAGTGACCCGTGTGGCCCGCGAAGTGGGCACCGAAGGGATCCTCGGCGGCCAGGCCGACGTGAAGGGTGTCGCCGGCACGTGGAAAGACCTGACTCTCAGCGTCAACTCGATGGCCGGCAACCTCACGGGGCAGGTGCGAAATATCGCCGACGTGACGAAAGCCGTGGCCAACGGAGACCTGTCGAAGAAAATCACCGTCGACGTCCGCGGCGAAATCCTGGAATTGAAGAACGCCATCAATACGATGGTCGATCAGCTCCGCTCGTTCGCGTCGGAAGTGACCCGCGTGGCCCGTGAAGTGGGAACGGACGGCAAGCTCGGCGGCCAGGCCATCGTCCGCGACGTGGCCGGCACCTGGAAAGACCTCACTGACAGCGTCAACCTGATGGCCGGTAATTTGACCAGCCAGGTCCGCAACATCGCCGACGTGACGAAAGCCGTGGCGGCCGGCGATCTGTCGAAAAAGATCACCGTGGACGTGAAGGGCGAAATCCTGGAGCTCAAGAACACCGTCAATACGATGGTCGATCAGCTCAATTCGTTCGCCTCGGAAGTGACCCGCGTGGCCCGTGAAGTCGGGTCGGAAGGCAAGCTCGGCGGGCAGGCCGACGTGCGCGGCGTGGCCGGCACATGGAAAGACCTGACCGACAACGTGAACTTCATGGCCGGCAACCTGACCAGCCAGGTTCGCAATATCGCCGACGTGACGACCGCGGTCGCCAACGGCGATCTGTCGCGCAAGATCACCGTCGACGTCAAGGGGGAAATCGCCGAGCTCAAAAATACGATCAACACGATGGTCGATCAGCTCAGCTCTTTCGCTTCGGAAGTCACCCGCGTGGCCCGCGAAGTGGGGACGGAAGGCAAGCTCGGCGGGCAGGCCCTGGTGCGCGACGTGGCCGGCACGTGGAAAGACCTCACCGACAACGTCAATTTCATGGCCGGGAACCTGACCGGCCAGGTGCGCAACATTGCCGACGTCACAAAGGCCGTCGCCGCCGGAGACCTGTCGAAGAAGATCACCGTCGACGTGAAGGGAGAAATCGCCGAGCTGAAAGATACGATCAACACGATGGTCGATCAGCTCCGCTCGTTCGCGTCGGAAGTCACCCGCGTGGCCCGCGAGGTGGGAACCGAAGGCAAACTCGGCGGGCAGGCGGACGTGCGCGACGTGGCCGGCACCTGGAAAGACCTCACCGACAGCGTGAACTTCATGGCCGGCAATCTCACCAACCAGGTCCGCGGGATCGCGGTGGTCGTGACGGCGGTCGCCAACGGAGACTTGAAGCGCAAACTCGAAGTCGAAGCCCAGGGGGAAATCGCCGAGCTGGCCGACACGATCAACGGCGTGATCGAGACGCTGGCCATTTTTGCCGAGCAGGTGACGACCGTGGCCCGCGAAGTGGGCGTGGAAGGGAAGCTGGGGGGCCAGGCCAGTGTGCCGGGCGCGGCAGGAACGTGGAGGGACCTGACCGACAACGTCAACCAGCTTGCGGCGCGTCTGACGACGCAAGTCCGCGCCATCGCCGAAGTGGCGACGGCCGTCACCAAGGGGGACCTGACGCGGTCGATTGCCGTCGACGCGCTGGGCGAAGTTGCGGCCCTCAAAGACAACATCAACGAAATGATTCGCAATCTGCGCGAAACGACTGTCAAGAACAACGAGCAGGACTGGCTGAAGACGAACATGGCCAAGTTCTCGCGCATGCTGCAGGGGCAGAAGGACCTGCTGACGGTGGGCCGGCTGATCCTGTCGGAGCTGGCGCCGGTGGTCAATGCACAGCAGGGCGTGTTCTATACGATGGGGGTTGATCGCGACGAGCCGGTGCTCATGCTGCTGGCCAGCTACGCACACAAGCAACGCAAGCGCCTCGACAACGTGTTCAAGCTGGGGGAGGGGCTCGTCGGCCAATGCGCCCTCGAAAAAGAGAAAATCGTCCTGACCAACGCCCCGTCCGACTACATTCAAATTACATCGGGGCTGGGAGAAGCGGCGCCGCTGAACATCATCGTCATCCCGGTGCTGTTCGAAGGGCAGGTCAAGGCCGTATTGGAGCTGGCGTCGTTCGACCGTTTCAACCCCGTGCACCTGACGTTCCTCGACCAGTTGACGGAGAGCATCGGGATCGTCGTCAACACGATCGAAGCCAACACCCGCACCGAAGACCTGCTCAAACAATCTCAGTCGCTGGCGAAAGAGCTGCAAAGCCAGCAGCAGGAGCTGCAACTCACGAATCAGCAGTTGGGAGAAAAGGCCCAGCTTCTGGCGGAGCAGAACGTCGAAGTGGAACGCAAGAATTCCGAAGTCGAGCAGGCCCGATCGGCGCTCGAAGAGAAAGCCGCCCAATTGGCGCTGACGTCGCGATACAAATCGGAATTCCTGGCAAATATGTCGCACGAGCTGCGAACTCCTCTCAACAGCCTCTTGATCCTGTCGGACCAGCTCGCCCACAATTCGGAAGCCAATCTGAGCTCGAAAGAAGTGGAATACGCCCGGACGATTCACGCCGCAGGCCAGGATTTGCTGTCGCTCATCAACGACATCCTCGATTTGTCGAAGATCGAATCGGGGACCGTCGTGGTCGATCCGGCCGACCTCACGTTCGTCCAACTGCGCGATTACATCGAACGCACGTTCCGTCACGTCGCCGAGACGGCGGGCCTGGCTTTCGAGAACCAGTTCAGCGAATCGCTGCCCCAGGCCATCTACACCGACGCCATGCGCTTGCAACAGGTCATCAAGAACCTGCTGTCCAACGCCTTTAAATTCACCTCCTCGGGAAGCGTGACGTTCCGGGCGCGCCGCGCCCGTAGCGGCTGGAGCGTCGACAATGAAAGCCTGAACCAGGCCGATCAGGTCATTGCCTTTTCGGTGCGCGACACGGGAATCGGCATCCCCATCGATAAGCAGCAGATCATTTTCGAAGCGTTTCAGCAGGCCGACGGGTCCACCAGCCGCAAATACGGCGGGACGGGACTGGGATTGGCGATCAGCCGCGAAATTGCCCGGATCCTGGGAGGCGAGATCAAACTGGTCAGCGCTCCGGGCGACGGCAGCACTTTCACGTTGTACCTGCCGGCGCGATGCGCTCCCAGGCCGGTGCGGCGCGCCACCCGCTTGTTCAGCCGCTCGCCCGTCCCGACGGCGGGGCTGACGCATTCCACCGAGCCGGTCACGCCGTCCGACGACCCCGACGACGACGTGTCATCCGAAATGCCGGATGACGGTACGGACTGGATCAACGGCGGTCAATTCACGCGTCCCGAAGTCGCCTCCAGCCAAGAAGCGCCGCTGTTCGCGACCGACGCTCGTTCGCAGAGCGTTTCCGAAAGCGATGCGCTCGCGGGCGACGTCGCGGTCGATCCCGCGCTGGCAGGCAGAAAAGTGCTCGTGGTCGATGACGACATCCGCAATGTGTTCGCCATGACCAGCGTCCTGGAAGAGGCAGGCATGCACGTCGTCTCGGCCGAGACCGGACAAGCCGCGATCGACACGTTGGAAGAAACACCCGACATGGACGTCCTGCTGATGGACATCATGATGCCGGGCATGGACGGCTACGAAACCATTCAGGCGATCCGGGCATTTGCCGCCTTCCGGCCGTTGCCGATCATCGCGGTCACGGCCAACGCGATGCCCGGCGACCGCGAGAAGTGCCTGGACGCGGGGGCCACCGATTATCTCTCGAAACCCGTCCTGCCCAGACAGCTTCTGGCCTTACTCGCGAAATGGGTCAGCCGATGACCGACGAACGAAATCCTGATCGAACTCCCGACGTGGAAACGCCCGACGCCGGCGGCGGAGCCATCCTGATTGTCGACGACCGCCCCGATAAGCTGGTGGCGCTAAAGGCGGCGCTGGGCTCGGTCGACCATGAGATCATACTGGCCGGATCGGGGCCCGAGGCGCTGCGCTGGCTGTTGCGCCGCGACTTCGCCGTGGTGCTGCTCGACGTCAACATGCCGGTGATGGACGGGTTCGAAACGGCGCGATTGATTCGCCAGCGTCGCAGAAACCAGCACACGCCGCTGATCTTCATCACATCGTACGGCGACGACGTGCACGCCATCGAAGGCTACTCGCTGGGGGCCGTCGATTTTCTGTCGGCGCCGGTCGTGCCCGCCGTGCTGCGTTCGAAGGTCGAGGTGTTTCTCGAACTGCACCGGCGCAATTTGCAGGTCCGCGAACATGCCGACCGGCTGATGCAGCAGACGCGCCGCCTGCAGGCGCTGAACCGGGCGTCGCTCGAAATCCATGCGGCATTGTCGATCGCGCAGACGCTGCAGGTCGTGGCCGATTCGGCGCGCGAAATTCTCGGCGCACGGCAAGCCTGCGTGATCGTGACGGCCGACCAGCACGGGATGGCGCAGCACGAGCTGGTGATCTCTCCCGTGGGGCGAGTTTCGACGCGCGCCGGGGCGCGGTCGGGTTTCGACTTGCCCGGCGTCGTCGCACAATTCGCCGGCCGCCCGCACCCCGCCGCCGATGAGCTGGCCTCCGCCAATCTGGGGCCGTTCTGGACCGGAGACTTCGCCGCCACTTCGCGCGGGCTTGCCGCGCCGCTGATCGGTCGCGGCGGAAACACCATCGGCGTCCTGCTGGCGAGCGGCCGACGTGAAGGCGAATACACGGCTGATGAAGAGGCCCTCTTCGTGCAGTTGGCGCAAATGGCCGCCTCGTCCGTCGAGAATACCCTGTTTGCGGAGGCCCGCGAGGCGAATCGGGTCAAGGACGAGTTTCTGGCGACTTTGTCGCACGAGCTGCGCACGCCCCTGTCGTCGATTCTGGGATGGGCCCAATTGCTGAAAACCAAAATGCTGGACGAAGACGAAACTCGAGAGGCGCTGGAGATCATCGAGCGCAACGGCCAGATGCAATGCAAGTTGATCGAAGACCTGCTCGACGTGTCGCGAATCGTCACCGGAAAAATGCAGCTCAATTTGCGTCCGATCAGCCTGGTCGCCCTGACCGAGGCGGCCGTCAACGTCATGCTGCCATCGGCCCAGGCCAGGCAGGTGCAGATCGAAACGACGCTCGATCCGCGCGTCGATCGGTTTGTGGGCGATCCCGATCGACTGCAACAAGTGCTGTGGAACCTGCTGACGAACGCCGTGAAGTTTTCTGCTCCTGGCGGTCGCGTCGAAGTCTCGCTCGAGCTGGACGACTCGCAAGTCGTGATCAAGGTTTGCGATCATGGCGAGGGGATCGCGGCGGAGTTCCTGCCGCACGTGTTCGACCGGTTTCGCCAGGCCGACAGCAGCGCCAGCCGCAAGCACGGGGGACTTGGGATCGGCCTGGCGATCGTCCGGCACGTGGTCGAATTGCACGGGGGGTCGGTGCGGGCTGAGAGCGAGGGGGCAGGTCGGGGAACGACAATTGCTATAACACTTCCCCTGCCAGCGGACATGTTGCGGAAAGCCCCGGAGGATCCAGGGGAGGAACCCATAGTCACGAACATCGGTCGCCCATCGGACGGCGTGCCATTGATCGGTGTGCAGGACGAGGTCGTGGGATGATGAACGAACGAGACGTTGCGAAATCGTGCGGAATTGCCGAATCTGCCGTGAGACCGGCCGAATCGCGTGCTGAGGGAGTGGCGGCGACGTGGCGCATTCTGGTCGTCGAGGACGTTCCCAGCCAGCAGAAGCTGTTGGTGAAAGTGCTTACGAAATCGGGGCATTCGGTCGCGACCGCCAGCTCAGGTCAGGAGGCCGTCGATCTGGTTGAACACGAACCATTCGATATCGTGCTGATGGACGTGCAGATGCCCGGGATGAGCGGCCTGGATGCGATCCGTGCGATCCGCACGCGCGAGTCGTACATGGGCACCCATCTGGCGATCGTCGCGGTCACGGCCCACGTGCTCAGCGGCGACGCCGATCAGTGTTACGCCGCCGGGGCCGACGCCTACCTCCCCAAACCGATCAATCTGATCGACCTGATGGCCATCCTGCGCAAAGTTGCAGGCGCGTTCCCCCGGCCAGCGGCCGAATAGCGCGAAGCAGAGCTTCCAGATGGTGCGTTCGCCAGCGGAGCTTGGGAACGAGAGGCAAGCTTGGGAACGAGAGGGATCACAGCCAGGCGCGGGTCCAGTAGTCGGCCAGCGAAAGTGAGAAGAGAATACACAGCCAGAGCAGGCCGGCGGCCACGACCAGTTTAATCAGCGACGTGCTGTCGCGAACGTGCATGAAGTACAGAGCGATCAGTAAGGCCTTCACAGCCGCGATCAGGGCGGCGACCACAAAATTCCAGTGGCCCAGATCGTGCCGCGCAGCCTCGACCGTCAGCGCCAAGAGCAGCAGCAAGGCGACGTACACGACGCCGTACACCCGGACCTGCGAAGGTTTGTGCGGCATGGCTAATGGGCCCCGATCAGATACAGAAGCGGGAACAGGAACACCCACACGATGTCGACGAAATGCCAATACAATCCCGTGATGTGAATCGGCGCCGAGAATTCTCCCAGGAGGCCGCCGCGGCTCGCATTGACGATGAGCACCACCAGGATCCCCAGTCCGATCAGCATGTGCAGGGCGTGAACACCGGTCATCAGAAAATAGAGGTCGAAGAATAACTCGGCGTGGCCGCGAGATGTTCCCTGCCACTCGAAGGGCAGCCCCCACAGAGGCATCAGGCCGTGAAGGTATTTGTGATAATATTCCTGCCCTTTGATCCCGATAAAAACGCTCCCCAGGACCAGGGTGGCGAGCAGCAAAAAGGCCGTCTGCTTTCGTCGAGATGCCTCGGCTGCGTGCCCGGCCAGGGCCATCGTCAGGCTGCTGGTCATTAACACCGCCGTGTTCACCGTCCCCCAGAACAAATCCAGCTCGTGGCTGGCGGCCGCGAAGGCGGCTTCGTCCTGCGTCCGATAAATCGTATATGCCAGAAACAACCCGCCGAAGAACATGATCTCGGTGCACAGAAAAATCCACATCCCCATTTCGTCAGCCTCGCGCTGCTGCGGCAGGTCGTCGAATTGATGCGCTAACGGGGAAGCGGCGGCGGCCGGGAGCTCGCGGCTCATGCTGCGTCTCCTTCATGAGACAAAGTGTCGATGCGCTGGTAATCGTACGCCTCGTCGACGACGACAGGCGTCTCGGCGAAGTTTTCGGTGGGCGGCGGCGAAGCGGTTTGCCATTCCAGTCCGGCGGCTCGCCAGGGATTGGGCGAAGCCGGCTTGCCGTACCACAGCGACCACAAGAGGTATGTCAGGGGGAAGAAATATCCCAGCGCCAGGATCGATGCCCCCGCCGACGACATCACGTTCAGCACTTGAAACTCCGCCGGATAGACGTGATAGCGGCGCGGCATTCCCAGGTAGCCCAGAATGTATTGCGGGAAAAAGGTCAGATTGAAGCCGACGAAGATCAGGATGGCCGACAGCCGCGCCCAGCCTTCGGGATACAGGCGTCCCGTCATCTTGGGCCACCAGAAGTGGATCCCGCCGAGGTAGCCCATCACGGCCCCCCCCACCATGATGTAATGGAAGTGGGCCACGATGAAGTACGTGTCGTGCACGTGCACGTCGACGGCCAGCGCGGCGACGAACAGGCCCGTCAGCCCTCCCATCGTGAACAAGCCCACAAACCCGAGGGCATAGAGCATCGGTGTGTCGAAGCTGATCGACCCCTTATGCAGCGAGGCGGTCCAATTGAAAACTTTGACTGCCGAAGGAATCGCTACCAGGTAGCTGAGGATCGAAAACACCATCCCCGCATAAACCGACTGCCCGCTGACGAATAAGTGATGGCCCCACACCAGGAAGCTGAATACGGCGATGGCGAAGCTCGAAAACCCGATGAAGGCATAGCCGAACGGGCGCTTGCGGCAAAAACAGGGAATGATCTCGCTGACCACTCCCATGCTGGGGAGGATCATGATGTACACGGCCGGGTGCGAATAAAACCAGAACAGATGCTGGAAGAGAATCGGGTCGCCCCCCAGGCGCGGATCGAAGATACCGATCCCCAGCAACCGCTCCATACCCACCAGAAACAATGAAATTGCCAGCACGGGGGTTCCCAGAACCTGAATGATGCTAGTGGCGTAAATTGACCAGATGAACAGCGGTAACCGGAACCAGGTGAGACCGGGAGCGCGCATTTTGTGGATCGTGACGATGAAGTTCAGCCCGGTAAGAATCGACGAAAATCCGGTGATGAAGATCCCCACGGCGGTGGCCATCACGTACGTATTGCTGTATGTGCTGCTGTAAGGGGCGTAGAACGTCCAGCCGGTGTCGACTCCGCCGGCCAATAGCGCGTACAGCGTAAACAGTCCTCCCAGCACGTAGACGTACCAGCTCAAGAGGTTCAGCCGGGGGAATGCCAGATCGCGGGCGCCGAGCATCAGCGGCACGAGAAAATTCCCCAGCACGGCGGGGATCGACGGAATCAAAAAGAAGAACACCATGATCACGCCGTGCGCCGTGAACAGCTTGTTGAATGTTTCGGTCTGCACCAGATCGGCCTGGGGAGTCATCAGGTCGAGTCGCACGAGCGTGGCCGCCAGTCCGCCGAGCATGAAAAAGAAGGTGATCGACAATAAATAGAGGATGGCGATCCGCTTGTGGTCGGTCGTCACGAGCCACGAGCGCACGGTGTAGCCCGCGCTCAAATAGTCGCGCGACGGCGCTTGTTCCGGGGCGGGCCCGGCGGTCGATGGGGAGGGACTGATGACGGTCATGGCATGGCCAGCGATTTGATGTAGGCGATCAACTGGATCAATTGCTCCTCATCCACCTGCCCGTCGAAACTGGGCATGATCGGTTCGTAACCCTGCACGATCTTGGCGCCGGGACGCAGGATCGACTCGCGGAGGTAGTCTTCGTCGGCGGTGACGGTCTGGCCTCCCTTGAGAGTCACCTGGTGGCCAAACACATTCGGCAACGGCGGACCGCGTACCGGACCGGCCTCGGGAGGGGCGTGGCAGTTGGCGCACCGCAACTCCTCGAACAGCCGCTTGCCCGCCACCGCCGGCGGCTCGTTCGCGTGCCCCCCGCTCAGCCAGGCTTCGTATTCGGCCGGCTCGATGACGGTCACGCTGCCCACCATCCGCGAATGATTGGTCCCGCAATACTCGG
>DASYAR010000229.1:0-25939 GCA_036501235.1 Planctomycetaceae bacterium | reverse complement strand
CTCATCCTGGGAGTCATGCTGCTGTGCCGGTTACTGCCGCGCGGGAGTTGGATCGGCCGCTGGCCGCTGGCGTTTATCGTGGGGGTGTTCGCCGGCATCCGGTTGATCAGCTTTCTGGACGCCGATTTCGTGAATCAGATTCGCAGCACGATCGTCCCGCTGGTGGTCATGACCGACTCCCGCCGGCTGGATTTCTGGGCCTCGGTTCGCAACACGGGAATGGTGTTCGGCGTGCTCGCGTGCCTGGCGTATTTCTTCTTTTCGGTCGAGCATCGCGGCGTCGTGGGACGCATGGCGCGCGTCGGGGTGTGGTACCTGATGATCACGTTCGGCGCGTCGTTCGCCTTCACCGTGATGGGGCGCATCGCGCTCCTGGCCGGCCGTATCACGTTTCTGTTCGACGACTGGCTCTGGCTGATCGACCCGGCAAACAAGCGCCCGTGGCTGCCGTAATCGAAAGCCGACCCGATCCAGATGGAAGTGTGGCAGGGTCAGAGCGTCAAACCAAATTCGACCTTGGGCGCGGCAAAATCGTCTGATGTTTGATTGAGAGTGAATCACAGTCAAAGCGAGCGATGGCCCTGACCGCATGGCACAAACGCGCCCGATTTGGCTAAATTGAAGAAGAATGATGGACGGCGCCGTGTTCCTCGCCCCATGTTCCTCACTCGAACACGCCGATTCCGTGAAGAAGGCGGCCGCGCTGCGCGTCGAGGATGAGAATTGTGCCATACGTGCACCAAGCGACCAATTCGCCATCCGGCGACACGGCAATCGCCTGCACATCTTTTCGATCGTCCTCAGACGTCGACGTCCAGATTTCTCGCCCTGTTCGGTCGGAGCGCATCACGACCTTGGCCTGTCGCGGCAACACGGATCTGCCATCCCTGCCGAGTTCGATATCAGTGGTCGTGCCAAAAAGAAACCGATCCTCGGGGCCGGCATATTGAACATGATTGAACACGGCGAAATCGCTCGTATCAAGTTCTTCGACTTCGCCGTCGCCCAAGTCTGCCAGCCAAATTTTTCCGGGTCCTTGAATTCCAGATTGCGCTCTCATGACGCCGGCGAGCATCAGCGCCTTGCCATTCGGATGAAGGGCCGCAGACATGACGCGTCCCGAGATCGCAAGAGTTTGCAAATGCTTCCATTCGGGGATTCGGTATAGCTCAACGCTCGCGGCGTAGTTTTCATCTGCTCCCGGAACCCGCTTGATTTGCGGGAACAAGAGAGCTTTGCCGTCGTGAGCAAAGACCGGGCGGGAGAAAGCCCCGATCTCCAAGTCGATCGCTCCGACGGCTTCTCCGGAATCCGTCTTCCAGATCCGTAATTCGCCGCGAGCCGGACGCAGTTCGATCAGAATGGTGCTGGTGCTTGCGGCCAGATTGCCATCTGGCGAGAACACGACGTGCTCAACTCGTCCCCTGTGCACGCTCAGCTCTCGAAAAGGGCGTTTTTCCGAAATCTTCCGAAAACGAATCGTGCCGCCATCGCCGGCCTCTGCAACGACGTCTGTTGCAGATGGCAGGAACGCAATCGCCCGAGTCATTGGCGGAGGGACCAGCGTGTCACCAGAGCGCCCGATTTCACGTCATAGACGCGAATCGAATCGCCTCCTGCTGCGAGCATCGAGCCGTCGCGGGAAAACGCGAGCGCGTGCAGAAGTCCGCTCTTTCGTCCCGACTCCTTTGGCTCGGCAGAATTGAGCGGCGCGCAAGTCAATGACGCCAATATCGAGACGCCAATCGCCACGATCCCGCATGGCGCCACCGATCTGTTTCGTCCGTCGGGCATACCTGGAAAGTATAATGTGATCGGCATGTCTGGTCGACGTGACATGAAGCGATTTTTTGACCGTGTCTCGCAACTCAAAGGAAATGTCGAAACGTACCACGAAATCAAGGAGAAGGTTCAGTTCAAAGAGTGGTTAGGAAAGATTTACAGCCTACACCTGGAATTCAAACTCCTTCACCGGGGATCCTTCGATTCCGAGTTGCTGTTCGAGGATGGCTCGATGTTTTCGAAGACCTTGCAAAATCTGCTGACAGCCGAGCAGGCCGACCAGTACCGACGTCACTGATTTTTCTGAAGCCGACACGAACGAGACGGAAGACGTTTTAGACCTTCTGGTATCGCCAACCCGGCCGCCCCTGATGCCGCGCCAATTCGTTTCTGATCGGTATTTCGCAACCGCTACGACAACGAAGGTTTGAATCGCAGAGATCGTTTTATCCTCCGCCAGGTTCGCCTCTCGTCGCGTGATCGGGCGACGTGCCTGTCACGCGGCGAAACAGCCGGGCCTTGTGGGCGCTGATCAAAACGGCCAACCCGAACGAGAGGGTCCCCCACACCAGCGGACCAAAACCGCGTGCTCCGACGCTGCGCGACCAGGTTCCGTGCAGCGACCAGGCCCCCGACAGCAGGCTGCAGGCGGCGTTGATCCCTCCTGCAAACAGGAACCACCGATCGCCGGCCAGCCGCCAGTATCCGATCGCCACGCACGTCAGCGCGAACAAGTATCCCATCCACAGCGCCTCCGGGAGACTTCTCGACTGTTCCGAATCGACGGCCGTCAGGCACGCCAATGGCAAGAGAACCGCGCAGGTCCTCCGCAAAAAGAGTGCGAACGGGTCGTGAAATACGACGCCGATGGCGAGCGCCGCGGCCACTTCCAGATGCAACGGAACGGCTCCGCCATAAGCCATGAATGTCGTCCCTTGCAGGCCGATCGACAGGCTGGCCAGGACGCACGTGACGGCGACGAAGCTGCGAACCGAGTTGCGCCGCACAATCGCTTGCCACAATTCAATGCAGTCCAGCACGGCCAGCGGCCACCAGTGCACCGATTCGAGAGTCGCCGGGCTGACGGTTTGACGCCCGACGACGCACGCCAGCAGCAGCGCCAATGCAACTCCCCATTCCGCCTGCCGGGCTCCGCGCGCCCAGGCATACGCATAAAACATCAGCAGTCCGATGACCGACAAGTACAGCGGTGACGCGGCGGAACTGGTGAGGAGCCCGAGAAAATTACGATAGGGAACACTTCCCTCGTCCATCGGAATCGACAACAGGACAAGCGCCGGCGCCAGCCATAAGGTAATCGTTGTCAGAACTTCGCGCTGCTCGACAATGCCGATTTCCAGAGCCAGTACGAGCAATGCCAGGAAAAAGGGAACGAGGTAATACACCCCAAACGTGCTTTCCATTCCATCGGCCGGAGAAAAGGCCAGACTCAATCCATACGAGCGCAAGACGACTCCCACGGCGAGAAATCCGAATGCCGTCCAGGGAAACCAGGGCCAACGCCATGGCGTACCATTTTCGCCCACCAGGCCGGCGCCGCGGCGAATCGCCGGAATCAGTGTCAGGAAGACGCCCCCCGCAACGCTCGAAAACAGATAAATCCGCAGGTCGACGGTGGCCCGCGGGAGCTCGGTCACCTCTTGCGAAACGAAGAGCGGGTAGATGAAGAACAGAAAGAGGATCGCGTAAAACGGGCAACGGAACAGCCACGACAGCCGTATTGATAATCCCCGAAACAGGGCCTCGGAAATCGCCGTCGAGAACGCCAAACCGAACAGCAGCAGGCCATAGCCCTGCGCAGGAGACGTGTTGATCATTTCGTCGAAGCTGACCGAAATGGCGACGATGATCAGGAGCAGAACGAGCACGATGGAGCGGGCATCCTCCCAGACTTTGCCATAGCGGATCATCAGGTAGGCCGTCGCGGCCAGGATGACTGCATACCCGCACAGCAACCCCATCAGCGCCCAGGGATTGATCAGTTGGCCTGCTTCCGGGCGGAACGAAACATGCAGGCCGTACAAGATCAGGCCGGCGCTGACGAGATAAAACGGATTGTTCGTATACAGATTTCGAAGAACTGCGATAACGGATGAAGAACGATTGGAAACGGGTAAAGCTGCGGTCGATTCTGGCATCGCACACCTCCGAGATAACGGGAAAAAACGACACGAAGGCAATCAACGCAAATTCGCTCGACACCGGCCAAAGAGGAGAATGGAAGAAACCGGCCGATGAGAAAACGCAACCATGACGAGGCGGCACAGCGAACGGCAGGCCGAACCACGGCCCAAATGCCCTCCATGCAGGGGAGGCTCGGCCGGTCGGACAAGCACGCCGGGGCGCCGCGCCATTCGTCGGCGGGCCGCGGGCCCGGTTACTCCAGACAGAATCGCTCATCCGGCTGCGCGCGAGAGCGCGCTCCGCTCCGCGGTTCGGTCGAGGCCACAGCCCAGACGTAAACAGCCCAGACATGAAACGTCCGCCCGAAAAAAAGATGGATGAACCGGGCAGCAGACGATGTGACGTGATCCGGCTGCAATTGTTCGGCCGCTGGCCGCATTCGACAAGGGACCATTTTCGGGTTTTGTCGGGTGACGATCGCGGCCGCCAGTTCGGCGACGCCCCAGCTCGGCGACGACGGGGACAAGTCTGGTGTGTTTACTTTTGACGGGCGAGTCGCTGGCGTTGCCGGTATCGGTCAAGTTCGATAAAGACCAGGCCTGTTGCAGCCCCGCACGCTGCCGCGGCTCCGTGGATATCGCGAAGCAGACAAAGAAGTCCCGCTGCGCCCAGGGCGAGGAACGCGGCAACCAGGGCAGGTCGAATTTGGCATCGAGCCAGGCAGGCGATGCAAACTGCTCCGGCCAGGCTGAAATTGATCATCGAATTCCCCGCACCGTTCGGCTGCCAGGTCCGTGCGACCGTCTGCGCGAGCAATACGCCGACGACAACAATACAAATCCAGCGTCGCGTCCCCCACAGAAATTCAGCGACCCCGCCCACAAGCAACAGGCTCAGCAAATTGAAGGATCCGCCGGCGACGCCGCCGTCCTGCACAAGAACAGACGTCGCCAGTCGCCACCACTCACCCGCCGCGATGAGTGACGCGTCACGGCACAGCAGAAGCAACAGCGCCGGATCGAGAATTTGTATTACTGACAATGTGGCAATGACGACAAAGAGGACCGCCGTCGCCCAGGGAGTCCGCCGTGCGTCTCTCGCCAAATCTGGTCCCGGCTTCGCGGACTCCCGCAGGGTTCGCGTCCCGGCAATGAAAGCGCTCGTCAAGGCGATGGCAAGCAACGATTGAATCAGCACTTAGTGTCTCGACGCGACCTGGTCTCGCGGGTTGTGTGGCGTATCGCGCTGCATAGGCGACTGACTCCGCGTTGGATTTACTTCCCGCTCGCCGCCCGTCGCCTTCTGCCGCTCAACAGGTAAACGTCGGAGCGGACCTCAGTGAGCGGATCTCCGGCCGAGTCGATTCCGTCGACGCGGGGGACGGCGTCGAAGATGATCTTCCGTCTCTCAGGTTCCTGGTCGTCAACCCGGGAAATCAGGGTGAGGGTGCCAAACGGAATCTCCACCCGGCCGTCCGGCCACGTCACGCTGGCGTCAGCCACATCGTCGCCTGGCTCCGCCATCTGCACAAAAATGCCGAGCCGGATCGGCCCTTGCGCCAGCCTGGGACCGATCTCATCGAACAGGAAATTCGGGGATTTCCCGGCAGCATCCTTGTCGCTGAGATACTCGGTCCCTGCCTCGGGCCGGATGCGGAACCGCCCATCTCGGCTCACACCGTGCGCGTTCGTGAACCGAAACGCCGTGACGGCGAAAAACGCCTCCCGGGCAAAGCTGGTTGGGATCGGCTTGGGTGATTCCACAAATCGTTTGGCGCTCGGGTGCTTGGCAAGGACGGCGCCCAGCGCCTCCGGCTGGCCCCCCCCGAACGAGGCAACGGCGCGCAGGAATTCCAGGAACTCCTCACCGGTGCGGACGGGGAACCCGTTCGTCGAGTGGGCGACGATGTCGGTGTGGGCGTGCTCGGCCAGATGGAAGCGCACGGCGATTCCACGCGGGCCCGACCGCTGCACGTCATTGTCGGGAATCGTCGGCACGCCCGTCGAATTCGAGTATCGCACCGTCACGGGAGTGGAGGGCCGACCGGCATGGGGAGCTCGTGTCAGATCTTTGGCCGCGGACGATGGCGTGAATGTGCCGGAACACATCAAGCCCTTGGCATGGGCAGGCCGGAATCCGGGGTGCAGCCCGGACAGTTTGTCGAGAGCTTCAAGTAACTGCTCGGCGAGAGGCTGATTTGTATATGCGCCGGATGGCATGGGTTTCTCCCGGAAAGGTGCGAAAGAATGTCGACGCCGGCATGATACGGCGGCAACGGTCGCGCGGTCCAGAACGAGACCGGAAGATTCCTCAGACGGAAGCCGTACGCGGATGGACTGATGGGGCGCTCACGTGCTATTCGCAGCGCCCGTGAGCGCGCGTGACGCATCGTCTCTGCAAACTCTCGAACGCGCCACGGATCGACCAGTACACCGCGAAAATCAGCGCGATCCAACCGACGACTTTCAGATACGGATCATTGCCGGTGCCGATTTCATCACGGACCAGGATCAGAACGATCGCAGCGATGGTGTAGAGGGTCAGAATCAGGGACCAATTCGGCGATTCGCGATTCATGGCGGCAGAGACGCCCTCGGACTGTGGGAGCAGACGATGCAAAGCGTGACGGGTGCTGGCATCAAGGAATAGACGTCCTGAATTCCACCGTATCGAGGTCGGAACGGCCCGGGCAAGTTTTTTCGGGCGAGCCGTCGGAAACGGTGAATGGTTCCACGCAGACGCGTCAAAACCGGAATAGTACTCACGAAGCGGCAGCCGCCCGGGCGGCGCGCAAGGCGAGCGATTCAAGCCAAGCGCGTGTTGCGGAAATGCATCACCGATTCGGGCCGCCCCGGTTGGGGCTCAACACATTTCGTCGGACAGTTTCCCAGGCCGTTGGCCTGGGCTGACATCGGGCTGCCACGTTGTGGCGGGGACGCAATCCGTCCCCGCCCGAGTGGGAATCACGGCCGCCGCTTGCCGGGTGACTATCCATTCACGTTCCTCTTCACTCCGCGCGAAGATTCAAAGCGTTTGCACTGCGGATGCCCGCAAATCAATATGGACAAAGGTCAATGGCCCTATCCGCGTTCATTTGCGTTCATCCGCGGCTACAATTTCTTTCTTTCATTTTTGACTGTCGTGTCACTGAAAGGGTTGAATGCTATGCGTACCGCTTGCCTGTTGATCACTGCGTACGCCGTGGTCCTGGTCTCGGCCATCGTCACAACAGAACGAGACGCCGAAACGGCGGAAGTCGCCGGAAGCTCCGACTTGACGCGCGCCGTCGTCATCGCGCCCGCGGGTTTGTCTCCGCGTGAGAAAAAAGCCGTGGCGATGCTGATCGATGAAGTCGAGAAGAGGACGCAAATCCGCTGGCAAGTCGCGGCGGAATGGCCCGCGACCGACGGCACTCCGGTCATCGTCGTGGGCACAGAGCCGATTCTGCAGCGTGATTATCCGCGGACAAATCCGTGGCTGAAACGGCTGCCGGCAGAGCCGGGCGCCGAGGGCTATCGGATCCAGACCCCCACAGCGTCAACGGTTCTCGTCGTCGGAAACGATGCGCGGGGGGTATTGTTCGGGATCGGCCGCTTGCTGCGCGAGCTCCGCATGGCGCAGGGAAGAATTCTGCTGCCTGCCGGATTTCAGGTGGCGACCGCGCCTACGACGGCATTGCGAGGGCATCAGCTGGGGTATCGCCAGAAAACGAACTCGTACGATGCCTGGGACCTGCCGCAGTGGGAACAGTACTATCGCGACCTGGCGATTTTCGGCACGAATGCCGTCGAGCTGATTCCGCCTCGTTCCGATGACGACCCGGACAGCCCCCACTTTCCCCGCCCTCCCCTGGAGATGATGGCGGGTATGTCGCGATTGGCGGACGAATACGGCCTGGACGTCTGGCTGTGGTATCCGGCGTTGGATGAGGATTATTCCAAGCCCGCGACCGTCGAGTTTGCCTTAAAGGAATGGGCAGAGGTTTTCCAAAAACTGCCCCGCGTCGATGCTCTGTTTGTTCCCGGTGGAGACCCCGGCCATACTCATCCGAAGCCCTTGATGGCCATGCTCGAAAGGCAGGCGGCGTCGCTTCGCAAATACCATCCGCAGGCCAAAATCTGGGTGGCGCCGCAGGGTTTCAATCCGGAATGGCTCGAGGAATTCCTCCAAATCCTGAAGACGGAGCCCCAGTGGTTCGACGGCGTTGTCTTCGGGCCACAGATTTTCGTTTCGTTGCAGGAGCTGCGGAAGAGAATTCCCGAGCGCTATCCGATTCGCGGCTACCCGGACATCACGCATTCCATCAATTGCCAGCATCCGGTTCCCGATTGGGACACCGCATTTGGCTTGACCCAATCTCGCGAGGTCATCAATCCCCGGCCTCTGGGCCAGGCGGCGATTTTCCGCCATTATCGGGACTCGACTATCGGTTTCATTTCGTATTCCGAAGGCTGCAACGACGACGTCAACAAGTTCATCTGGAGCGGACTGGGCTGGGACCCCAAGACTCCCGTCGTCGACATCCTGCGGCACTACGGTCGTTACTTCATCGGCGATCTCCAGTCCGAAGGCATCGCGCAGGGCCTGTTGGCGCTCGAACGCAATTGGCAGGGGCCGCTGGCGACGAACGGCAACGTCGAAACGACTCTGCTGCAATTTCAGAAAATGGAGCGATCGGCCTCTCCGGCCGAGCTCCTTAACTGGCGGTTCCAGCAGGCGCTGTACCGCGCCTATTACGATGCGTACCTGCGCGACCGCCTGCTTGTCGAGACCGCTCAAGAAGCCGCGGCACTCGACTGCCTCCGCCGGGCGCGGCGGATCGGAGCGCTCCCGGCCCTGGAGCAGGCTCACGCCATCCTCTCGCAGGCGACCCGCCTGCCGGTCGCGGAAGACCGTCGCACGCGGGTCAACGAGCTGGCCGAGGCGCTGTACCAGAGCATCCGCATGCAATTGAGCACCGAGCGTTACAAAGGGGACCGGGGACGGGGAACGTCGCAGGACACTTTGGATACGCCGCTCAACAGCCGTCTCTGGTTGGAGGGATACTTTGACACTGTGCGCAAGATGTCAGAAGAAAAAGATCGGCTCGCGACGATCGAGTTGATCGTGAACCGCACCGATCCGGGTCCTGGCGGGTTCTATGACGATCTGGGGGACCTGGCCCGGCAGCCGCACCTGGTTCGTGGGGCGGGTTTCGATCACGACCCCGACTTTCGCCGATCATCGGTTGTGGGATTCGACAGCCGCCCCGCTTTGCCGACGGCCTGGTCCAATTACGCTCAAAGTCTGTATGATGCGCCCCTCGAACTCCATTACCAGGGGCTCGATGCTCACGGAAAGTACCGTGTTCGCGTCGTCTACGCCGACGATAGCAACCACGTGCGGATCCGGCTCGATGCCGATGGGAAGGAAGTCCATCCGCTGATGAAGAAGCCCGATCCACCGGAATCGCTGGAGTTCGACGTTCCACCCACAGCCACGGCGGACGGCGAATTGACCCTCAGTTGGTTTCGAGAGCCGGGCCGCGGTGGAAACGGGAGAGGCTGTCAGGTCAGGGAAGTCTGGCTGATCCGCAAAGCCGATTGAACGAGGCCGTTGCTGGAAGATGCGGGCGTTAACAAGGATAGAGAGCATCCATCCCTACACTAGGTGAGTATCGTCGCCCTTGGCTTCGGCGGCGGGTTGCTCGCCGAAACCGCGGATGACGTAGTAAAAGACAGGCGTCAGAAAGACGCCGAAGAGCGTTACCCCGAGCATCCCGCTGAAGACGGCCACCCCCAGCGCCCGGCGCATTTCCGCTCCGGCGCCGGTGGCGACTGCCAGCGGCACCACTCCGAGGATGAAGGCGAACGACGTCATCACGATCGGCCGTAACCGCAACCGCGATGCATCCATAGTCGCCTGCCACCGCGGAACGCCCGACTCCTGGAGCTGCTTGGCAAACTCGACGATGAGAATAGCGTTTTTGCTCGCCAGCCCCACCAGCACCACAAACCCGATCTGCGTGAAGATCGTCACCTCCGAGGCGGCAAAATCGACGCCCGCGATCGAACACAACAAGCACATCGGTACGACCAGGATCACGGCCAAAGGCAACGCCCAACTCTCGTAGAGCGCGGCCAGAACCAGAAACACGAACACCACAGCCAGGCCAAACGCCACCAGAGTCGTATTTCCCGCCTGGAGTTGCAGATAGCTGAGCTCCGTCCAGTCGTAGGCCATCGACCGCGGCAACTCCTGGTCGGCGATCTGCTGCGCGAGGCCCATCGCCTGGCCCGAGCTGGTGCCCGGTGCAGCATCACCGGTAATGGCTGCCGCCGAATACAGATTGTAGCGCAGCAACATCACCGGCCCGGTCGTGTCGCGGACGTCCATCAACGTGCCGAGCCGGACCATCCGGCCCTGATTGTTTTTGACCTGGAGCTTGCGAATTTCATCGACACGATCGCGGAAAGCCTGGTCGGCCTGCACGACAACCTGCCAGGTGCGCCCGAAATTATTGAAATTGTTGACATAGTACGAACCCAGGTAAACTTGCAGGGTGTTGAAGACGTCGCTCACCGAGATCCCCAGGGCCATGCACTTCGTGCGGTCGATGTCGAGATATAGCCAGGGGGTGCTGGCACGCGAACCGCTGAACAGCCCTTGCAGGCCCTGACTTTTGTTCCCCCGATTGACGATCTGATCGGTGACCCGCTGCAACTCGCCCAACCCCAGGCCGCCGCGGTCCTCCACAATGAGCTTGAACCCGCCGGTCGTCCCCAGGCCTTCGATCGGCGAGCCTTCGAAGGCCGTCACGAGTGCGCCGCGCACGTCCTTCTGGCAGCGGCGCTCGAGATCATCGGCGATGACGCTGGCGCTCAATCCCGCGCGTGACCGCTCGGAGAATTCCTTCAGGATCACATACATCGACGCCATGTTGGGCGCGTTGGCGTTCAAAATCAGCGACCGACCGGCGACGCTCAAGGTATGTTCCACGCCGGGGGTGTCCTTGGCCACCTTCTCAATCCGGCTCACGAGCCGCTGCGTCCGATCGACGGAGGCGGCGTCCGGAAGCTGAATGTTCAGGATCAAATATCCTTTGTCCTGCTGGGGGATGAACCCCGTCGGCGCGGTGGCAAATTGCCAGCCCGTCAGCACCAGAAGGCCGCCATACAGCGCCAAGGCGATCACGCTCACCCGCAACGCCCCGGCGATCGTTCGTCCGTAAAGGGCGGTGACCGCATCGAACAGTCGATTGAATCCGCGAAAAATCCAACCAAGCACTCCGTTCACGGGCCGGATGAGAAACCACCCCAAGAGCCCGCCGACCAGCGCTCCGGGAACGAAATCAACGCCCCACGCCAGCCACAGTTCCCAATCGCTCGTCGTCTCGCCGGCCGATGGGGCAACGCCTGGCACGTGCAATAACAGGTGCGGAGCGAGCCACGCTGTCAGCAGGCCTCCCACGACGCCGAAAATCCACCACGGGAGGGCCTCGCGCTGATGCTCGTGAACGCCGTCTTTCGTTTCGGTCTTGAAGATCAGGACGGCCCGGGACGGAGTCATTGTCAGCGCGTTGATCGCCGAGATGATGGTCGAAGTGGCGATCGTGACGGCGAACTGGCGGAAGAACTGGCCGCTGACTCCCCCCATGAAACAGCACGGAATGAACACCGCGCTCAGGACCAGCGTAATGGCCAGAATGGGCCCCGTGATTTCTTCCATGGCCTTGATCGTGGCGTCGCGCACGTTCAGGCCCGTGGCCATCTGCCGCTCGATGTTCTCCAATACGACGATGGCGTCGTCCACGACGATGCCGATCGCCAGCACCAGCCCGAACAACGTCAGGTTGTTCAACGTGAAGCCGAAGACGGCCATGATGGCGAACGTGCCGACCAGCGAAACGGGCACGTCGATCATCGGCAGGATCATCGCTTTCCAATCCTGGAGGAAGAACAGCACGACGATCGCGACGAGCACGACCGCAATCACCAGCGTCCGGCGGACTTCGGCGATCGACTCGCGGATGAAGGGCGTGGTGTCGTACACGATCCGGTAGTCGAGCCCCTCGGGAAAACTGCTCTTCAGCTCGCGCATCTTGGCTCGCACACGATCGGCCGTGCTGAGCGCATTGGAACCCGGAAGCTGATAGATCGACAGGGCCACCGACGGATGGCTGTCGAGGGTGCACGATTGGTCGTATTGCTGTGATCCGAGCTCGATCCGAGGGTTGCCATGCTCGTCTCGGGTGACCACATCACGCAGGGAGACGATGCCTGTGGATGGCGGCGCCGAACCGCTCATGCCGGTCGAAATGGCGGTCGAGCCCGCAGCCCCCGACGAGCCGTCAGAAGCACTGCTCTGGCCCCCTGAGCCGCCGGACGAGGCCTGGCCGCCAGAACCGCTTTGCGACGGATGGAGCTGAGGATTGTCCTGCGCCGCCTTGATGATGATTGAAGCGAACTCGTCAGGCTCGGTCAACCGCCCCTTGGTATTGATCGTAAGCTGAAACTGCTGGAGCCGCTCGGCGGGGGGCTGGCCGATCTGTCCCGCGGCCACCTGGATGTTCTGCTGGGCGATCGCCGTGACGACGTCCATCGCGCCCAGTTTGAGCGCGGCGAGGCGATCGGGATCGAGCCAGGCCCGCAGAGAATAATCGCGCTGCCCCAGATACGTGATGCCGGCAATGCCATCGAGCCGTCCCAATTCATCTTTGACGTAGATCGTGGCGTAATTGCTGAGAAAGGTGGCGTCGTGCGTGTCATCCGGGGAGACGAGGTTGACAATCATCAGCGTGCTCGGAGACATTTTCTTGACGCTGATCCCTTCGTTCTGCACCAACAGAGGGATTACCGGCAGCGCCAGCGTGACGCGGTTTTGCACGAGCACCTGGGCCATGTCGGAATCCATCCCCGGCTTGAACGTCACAGTCAGCGTGTAGGCGCCGTCGTTCGTGCAAGTCGAAGACATGTACAGCATCCCTTCGACGCCGCTGACCTGGGCCTCGATCGGCGCCGCAACCGTGTCGCGCAAGGTTTGCGCATGCGCGCCGGGATACAGGGCCGTCACCTGAACGGTGGGCGGCGCCACTTCGGGATATTGCGCGACGGGGAGCGTCGAATAGGCGACCAGTCCCGCCAGCACGATCACGGCGGAAACGACCGTCGCGAAGACCGGCCGATCGATGAAGAAGCGCGACAGCATGGCTCAAGAGCTCCGTCCGTTGTTGGCGCGAAATCGACCGTGAATTCCCAGAACTGCAAACACGGCGAGCACTCCCGTCCCGCAGCCGATGGGGGCCGCCCACGCCAGGGGGAACACGCCCAGCCGGCCGAGCAGGTATCCGCACCCCAGTCCCAAGAGCGCGCCCGCCGCGCCGGAAACGATCAGTCGCGTGCGTGGGCTCGACAGCCGTTTCGTCTCACCCAGTCCCTGAATCACGTAAAAGAAGACCGGTGTCAGAAAAACTCCGAAAACGGTCACTCCCAACATGCCGCTGAAGACGGCCGTCCCCAGCGAGCGGCGCATTTCGGCCCCCGCGCCCGAGGCATAAACCAGCGGGAGCACTCCCAGGATAAAGGCGAACGACGTCATCAGAATCGGCCGTAGCCGCAGCCGCGAGGCCTCGCGCGTCGCCTCCAGCAGCGGCATTCCCCCCTCGTGTTTTTCGCGGGCGAACTCGACGATAAGAATCGCGTTCTTGCAGGCCAGCCCCACGAGTACGATCAATCCGATCTGGACGAAAATGTTGACCGACGAATGCGAGATCATCACGCCCGCGATCGCGCACAGCACGCACAACGGCACGACCAGGATCACGGCCAGCGGCAGCGTCCAGCTTTCGTACAACGCCGCCAGCGCCAGGAACACGAACAAGACCGACAGCGCGAACACGACTTGCGGCGGCGTGGCGCTGCCCTCCAGGATCTGCAGGAACATCAGCTCAGTCCAGTCGGCTTTCATCGAGCGCGGCAGCACCGTGGAGGCCGTCCGATTCACGTCGTTAATGACGTCCCCCGAGCTGACCCCCGCGCGCAGGCTCCCCGTGACGGGAGCGGCCGTGTAGAGATTGTAACGATTGATGAAGACGGGGCCGGTGATCTCGCGCGCCTGGACCAGCGTTCCGATGGGGACCATCAGGCCCCACTTGTTGCGCACCTGCAGCAGGCTGATGTCTGAGATGCGGGACCGGAATTTCCCTTCCGATTGCAGCGTCACCTGCCAGTACCGGCCGAATTCGTTGAAGCTGTTGACGTACGACGAACCGAGAAAGATCTGCAGCGCCTGGTTGACGTCATCGGGCGAGAGCCCCAGCGCGGCGGCTTTGTTGCGGTCGACGTCCAGGTACAGTTGCGGAATGCCCGAACGAAACTGCGTGGAGACACCGACCAGGCCCGGCGCATCTTGCAACTTGCCGATCAACGTGTCGGTCTGCTCCTGCAGCGGCTGCACGCCGGCGCCTCCCCGATCCTCGATGATCACTTTGAAGCCCCCGGCGACGCTGATTCCTGGAATCGGCGCCGCGCCGAACATGACGGCCTGCGCGTCCGGAACCTCTCGGGCCCAGCGTCGCCGCAGGTGGGACATGATGACCTGGTCCTTCAAATCCGGACGTTGCCGCTCGGCGAACGGTCTCAGGACGATGAACAGCGACCCGAAGTTCGGGCCATTGGCCTGCTGCACGAACGACGTGCCGCAGATGGCAATGGTGTGGTCCACTCCCGGGGCGTCACGGGCGATCTTCTCGATCTGCCCCATGATGTCTTTGGTTCGTTCCAACGAGGCGGAATCAGGAAGCTGCAGCCCCGCCAGGCATCGGCCCATGTCCTGTTCGGGCACAAAACCCGTCGGCGCAATCTGAAAAGACCACCAGGTCAGGGCCAGCATCCCGACGTACAGCACCAGGACGAACGCCGCCAGGCGCATCGCCTTGCCGATCGTCCAGCCGTAGGCCGCCGTCAGCCCGTCGAAGACGTCGTTGAATCGGCCGAAGACCCAACCCAGCGCCCCATTCACGGGGCGAATGCAGAACCATCCCAGAGTCAGGCCAGCGATGGCGCCCGGCGCGATCCAGCCTGCAGACACCAGCCACGTGACCCAGGCGGGCGCCCCTGCGGCGCCTTCGCTGGCCGGCGCGGGAAGATGCAGAGAGCCCGCCAGCAAGGGGGGCAGGTACGTCAGCGTCAACCATCCGCCGACAATGCCGAAGATCCACCACGGCAAGGCTTCTCGGCGGTGTCCGTGCGCGCCGCTCAAGCCGCCCGAGCGCAGGATCAAGAGCGCGCGGGAGGGAGTCATCGTAAGCGCGTTGAGGGCCGAAATGATCGTGGAGGCGGCAATCGTCACCGCGAACTGCTGATAGAACCTGCCGGTGATTCCACTGATGAATGCACACGGGACGAACACGGCGGATAAGACCAGCGTGATGGCGATGATCGGCCCGGTGATTTCTTCCATCGCCTTGAGGGTGGCCGTGCGCGGGTCGTGCCCCTGCGCCATCTGCCGTTCGATGTTTTCCAGCACGACGATCGCGTCGTCCACCACGATGCCGATGGCCAGAACCAGCCCGAACAGCGAGATATTATTCAGGCTGTAGCCCAGGGCGGCCATGACGGCGAACGTCCCGATCAGCGAAACCGGAACGTCGATCATCGGCAGGATCATCGCCTTCCAGTCTTGCAGGAAGAACAACACGACGATGGCCACCAGCAACACGGCATCGCGCAGGGTCTTGAACACCTCACCGATCGACTCGCGAATGAATGGCGTCGTGTCGTAACCGATGGTGTAGTCGATCCCTTCCGGAAACCGCGTGCTGAGCTCCGCAATGCGGGCACGGACGAGATCGGCCACGTCGAGCGCGTTGGTGCCGGGAAGCTGATAGACCGCCAGGCCGACGGAGGGACGGCCGTCGAAAAACACGGCTTGATTGTAATTGAGCGCGCCCATCTCGACGCGAGCCACGTCGTGCAGGCGGACAACGGCCGTCGTCGGTTGTTGCGGCCGGCCGGCCGTGGTCGAGCTCAACAGGCCGCTTTCCGCGCCGGTGGAGTTGGCGCCGCCGATCGCCAGGCTGTTCATGGGCAGGCTGACCGCCGTGGTTCCGCCGCCGGTGGTCGCCCCTCCGCCAGCCTGGATGCCCGACGTCGCCGCGCCGCCTGCGGCGTTCGAGCTATCGCCCGACGACGTGCTCGTCGAACTACTGGCCGCGGCAGGCGACGCGGAGGTCGAGGATGTCGACGATGTTGAAGATGTCGAGGACGCCGAGGTCGTAGAAGTCGAGGCAGGGGCAGGCGGAGTCGAGGCCTTGGTGTATGCGGCCTGCAACGGGTCCGTGATGCCCGACTTGGGCAATCCATTGCTGCCGGAAGATCCGCTGCCTCCGCTCGTGGCCGACGGCCGGGCGGCGCCGGTTTTGATGATGATGTCGCCAAACTGTGCCGGGTCGCTCAGCCGCCCCAGCGTGTCGATCGGGAACTGGAAGGCGTCTCGGCGATCCATGGGCGCCTGGCCGAGTTGTCCGAGTGGCGCCTCGATGTTTTGCATGCGAACCGCGTTCGCGACGTCGGCGCCGGTCATGTTTCGCGAGGACAGCTTCTGGGGATCGAGCCAGGCCCGAATGCTGTAATCTCGCTCGCCCAGGATGTTGATGTCAGAGACTCCCGGCACGCGGAGCACTTCGTCTCGTACGTTAATCAAGACGTAGTTGCTCAGATACACATCGTCGTAGCGGTCGTCGGGAGACGTGAAGTTCACGATCATCAGGATGTCGGGGGTCTTTTTGCGGATCGTGATTCCCTGCTGCTGGACGGCCGTCGGCAAGAGCGGCATCGCAAGCGTGACGCGGTTTTGCACCATGACGAGCGCGGCATCCAGATTGACGCCCACGTCGAAAGTGCAACTCAGCGTGTACGAGCCGTCATTACCCGACTGCGACGACATGTACAGCATGCCCGGAATCCCGGTCACCTGCTGTTCGATGGGGGCGGCCACCGTGTCGGCGACCACCTGGGCGTTGGCGCCGGGGTAACTGATGCTGACGGCGACAGCGGGAGGCGTGATCCGTGGATACTGCGCGACGGGGAGCGAGACCAGGGCAATGCCCCCCACCAGCGTGATGCACAGGCTCAAGACCGTCGCGAAGATCGGGCGGTCGATAAAGAAGCGAGACAACATCGATGCCCGTCACTCCGGTTATCAACCACTCGACTTTTGATCGCCCGACTTCTGGCCGCTGGGCTGTGGATCGCCTGGATTCTGATCTCCGGACTTTTCATTGCTGGGCTGTTGATCCCCGGACTTTTGATCCGGGGCGTCCGTAGCGGGCGACGCCGTCGGCTGATCCAAGTTTGGCATGTCGCGCTCTTCCGATTGGATCTCTAACTGCGGGCGAACCTGTTGCAACCCGCCGACCAGCACCCAATCGTTTTCCTTCAGCCCCTTGGCGATTTCGCGCAGGCCATCTTGCTGAAGCGCCCCGATCGTGACCCGCCGATATTGCACTTTGTGATCCTTGTCGACCACATACACGAACTTCAAGCCCTGGTCCGAAGCGATCGCCCGATCGATCACGAGCAGAGCCGAGTGCGGCTCTCCAATCGGCAGCCGGACGCGCACGAACATCCCAGGCGACAAGAGCCGCGTGCCTCCCTCCGGCTTGGGATTCTCGAAAACACCGCGGACGGCGATGCTGCCCGTGGCCGAATTGACCTGATTGTTGACAAAGTCGATCGTCCCGTGGTGGGGAAAGCCCTCTTCTCCCTGCAGGCCCATGAGCACCGGGAATTTCTTGTCCGCCGTGAGCTTGATGGCGCCCGAGTTGACCGCATGGCGTATCCGCAACAACGTCGGCTCGTCCATGTCGAAATAGACGTACATCGGGTCGAGCGACACGACGGTCGTCAACAGCGTCTGGTCCTGATTGACGAGGTTGCCGTTTGTCAGGTAATAGCGGCTGATCTGGCCGTCGATCGGCGAAGTGACTTTGGAAAATGCCAGGTTGAGCTTGTACAGATCGAGCGACGCCTTGGAGGCCTCGATTCGCGCCTGGGCTTCCTCCACCGTCGCTTTATTCTGGTCGAATTCCTGCTGGGAGATGGCCTTTTCTTTCATCAGCAACTGGGCCCGCTCGAAATTCGTCTGGGCCAATTTGAGTGCGGCCTCGTTCAGGGTGACCTGACTCTGGGCCTGAACGAGCTGGGCCTGATATGGACTGGGGTCGATTTCGAACAGCAGGTCGCCCGCCTTCACTTCCGAACCTTCTTTGAAGGGCATCTGCAACAGGTAGCCGGTGACCCGCGGCCGGATGTCGACCGCTTTGACGGCGTCCGTTCGGCCGGTGAAGTCGACGTAGTCGGTGATTTCGCGCTGGGCCGGCTTGCTGACCGGGAGCGTGGGGGCCTCGTGCGGCGCGACCTGAGGCGGACGGCGCCCACATCCGGCGCTCGCCATCATCCCCACGACGACCAATACCAACAGACAATGGCTGGCTGTGCGATGCATGAACCGCGGTCTTCCCAGACGACTTGCGCCGGTTAGGTCACTCGACGGATCGGACAGCCCGTGGGTTGCTCGATCGATCGTTATTCCAGAGGGCCCATTCCCGAGGTATGGTTACAAATGTCTGCCGACGAAACAAGCGTCCTCGTCGTCACGAACCCTGTCTTGCCAAGCGGCGTTCGTGCCGGGATCATGCAATTCGTCTGGCGTGCTCAATTACCGCATTGCGTTACGGAACCCGTCCCATGTGCAATCGACTTCTGCTGACGCCCATCGTGTGCTGGATGTCCCTGTCGGTTTGCCTTCCGGTGTATGGGCAAGGGCGCGGTCACGCCACGCCACAGGTCGTCAAGACAATCGTCGGTCCGTGGATCGAAAAGTTCGACCCTCCCGGCTCGCTCGTCATCGTCCATCGTGAAGGACAGACCGAATTCTTCCCGCACGGCGAAGCAGACCGCGCCCGCCGCAGCCCAGTCACCCCCGACTCGATCTTCGAGCTGGCTTCGATTACCAAGGTCTTCACCACCACGTCGCTGGCGCTCGAAGTCGAAGCGGGGCGGATGCGTCTGAACGATCCCGTCGACAAGTACATTCCGATTTTGCGGAATGGGGGCGACATTCGCCGCGTGACACTGGAGCAACTCGCGACGCACACGTCGAGCCTGCCACGGACGCCCGGCAACAATCCGCGCGGACCCTGGGATCGTGGGCAGGTCATGGAATGGCTCGTGCATTGGCACGCTGCCTATCCGCCGGGGACGAAAAGCCTGTACTCGAATTTGGCAGTGGGCGTCCTGGGAGAAGCGATTGCCACGCACGCCCAGAAACCGCTCCAGGAAGTATGGGAGAAGCAGTTCCTCCATGCGCTCGACATGCAAAGCACGTTTTTCGAAATCCCGGAGCAGGCTGCCGGGAGGCTGGTCCAGGGGTATGGCGTCAAAGGACGGCCGGTCAACCGCGCCCAGGCGCCCGGCGGCTGGCCCGCCGGCGGCAGGCTCTGTTCTTCGGGGCGCGATATGGCCAGATTTCTCGCCGCCAACCTTGGTGAAGAACCCAAACATCCGTTGATTACCAAAGCGATGCACAAGGCACAGCAGCCGTACTTCAAGGCGTCAGAACGGATGACGCAGGGGCTGTCGTGGCAGCGCGTGCACATCAATGGAGAGCTCGTCATCGACAAGAACGGCGGTCTGGCCGGCACGTCGACCTACATCGGCATGATTCCGGCACGCCGGCTCGGAGTCGTCGTGCTGGCCAATCGCGGCAAAGTCACCGCGACCGAAGTGGGACGGCGCCTGCTGATAACGCTGGCCGGCGGCACGCCGAACGCCGAATCGAAATCGGCTGAAGAAGAAGAGGACGCCGAATAGAACGACGCGCAGTAACGCGAACGGGAAGCGGTTTTTGCTGAAACCAGGCCCTGAATCACTCAGCGATTATTGACACGGCCCGAACACTAAGACATTACGACTGATGTCGCGTGCATGTTCGCAGAACCGGAATCCGGGCGCGAAGAATTTGGGAGAACCTGATGACGACGACGCATTCGCTTCCCGATTCACGCACAACGGCCGCGATCGCGCCCACACCTTGAACCGCCGGCCAGCCGATTCGCGAATTGGCATAAGCAGAATTCCGGCAGATTCTCTGGATCAGCACGCCAGGCCGGTCTGGTCAGCGGATTCGCCGTGCGTCATTCCAGAGATTCTAGACAAATCCGGCGACCTGCTCGATCAGAAATGCAAACACGGTCGTGAGCAAGCTGCTGATCAGTAGCGATCGAGACTGCCGGTGATCAGTTCCGCCAGTGATCAATTCACCCCGTGATCAATTCACGGTGGCTTTCAGTTGGCGTTCCTCTCTGGACACGATCGGCACGTCATGCGCGAGATCGGCATTCTGGTTCTGATCATTTGCCTTCCATTTTTCGCTGCCGATTTTGTCGCATGGTCAATCGACGTTGATGCGCGAGGCGATCCGATGTCGATTTACCGGGAGCATCAGCCTTATGATTATCTGCAGGATAAGTCCGCCGAGACGAACTCTGATCGTTTGCAATACGAGATTGAACTATCGCGATCTCAGCAGGATGTTCCGGGCGGCGACGAAGGTGCGACACTTTAATCTCGACCGAATGTGCGCACGGACACCCCCAGCACCAGCTTTGCCCTCGTACTCCGATGGTCATTCGTTTTCTTGGAGACAAACTGCCTGGCTTGCCGTTACTTACTTGGCAAGATCAACGCAGACCAGCTCTTTGTCGTTGCGGACGTACATCCGCTTGTGCGCGAAGGCCGGAGCGCACCAGACGACCGCACGACCGAAGGCATTGTTCGTCGCCTCGATGACGTGCATCCGGGACAATTCGGTGAACCCCTTGGGCGTCAGTTGGCCGATGATCAAACCGCCGGATTCTGCGAACATCCAGAACTTGTCCGTCGTGCCGGCTCGAACCAGAAACACCGTTCCGCTGTTGACCTTGCGGTCGCCGAGTGGTTTGGGAGTCGTCCAGAGAATCTCACCGCTGGGAATGTCAAAGCATCTCAAATCGCCGGCCTGATCGACTCCATACCCCTTGCCATCCACCACGATCGGCTGGACGTTGATGGGCGCCACTCCCTTCTTGAGTTGATCGCGCCAGAGAGTCTTGGCGCCGGGCTTGTCCGAGGCGAGCTCGATCATGATGTTCTTGTTGTTGTAGCCCCCGACGAACAAATAGTTTCCCCAGTGCAGCGGCGTCATGATGATCGCCCCGTTGTCCGCTTTGTACTCTTGAGACCAGAGCTCTTTCCCCGTTTCCGGGTCGACGGCATAGATCGCATCAGGGTTGCACAACACCAGTTGTCGAACCCCGGCCTGCTGAATGATTAATGGCGGGCAATAACCCTGTTCCGTTGCGGTTCCGGTTCGCCAGATCTCGTCGCCTGAATTCTTGTTGAGAGCCACGCAGTGCGAACCTTCGCCTCCGGCGATGATGATCAGTTTGTGGCCGTCGATCAGGGGTTGGCTGGAATAGCCCCACAGCGTTGCCTTCGTCTTGTAGGCTTCTTTCAAGCTCTTCGACCAGATAACGTCGCCCGAAATCGCATTGAGACAACTGATGGTCCCTTCGGCTCCCTGAAAGTAGACCTTGTCTTCGTCAACGATTGGCGTGCTACGCGGGCCCGCAGGATAAGAAATCGAATAGGTTTCGGGGAACTGCTTGGTCCAGAGCTCGCGGCCCGTCTTTTCGTTCAGGCACAAGATCCGTTCGACTCCAGGGAACGCCTTCTTGCCAAAGTTGTCGACCTTGACGTCGTCCTTCGTCACGAAATCGGTCACATAAACCTTGTCCCCGGCAACCGCCGGTCCGGAATAGCCGCCCGCGACGGGCGCCCGCCAGACGATCTTCGGCTCTTTCGGGAGTGAATCCAGAAGCCCGGTCTCGCGCCAGACGTTGTCCCGTTTAGGCCCCATCCATTGAGGCCAGTCATCGGCTTGAGCAATGGTCGCACCAAGAACCATCAGACACAGAAACATCCGCAGCATGATTCAATCTCAGGGTTAAGGAAATGTTCGATGGAATGGTAGTTTTGAGTCGTGCCTCCACGCAAGCAGCAATAGCGAGAGCGTGAAAGTCGATATCGCCATTGATGCAATGGGACCGGAGTTACTTCAATCCGCGCCGAATCAGGAGTGCATCGACCGTCGGCTCGGTTCCCCGAAATGCCTTGTAGGACGCCATCGGATCACGGCTGGAACCGCGGCTCAGGATTTCCTTACGGAACGAATCGCCGTTTTCCCGAGTGCAGCCGCCATGCGCCAACATATAGGCGAAGGCGTCCGCGGCGAGCTCTTCGCTCCACAGATACGCATAGTAGCTCGACGAGTATCCCCCGGACCAGATGTGCGCAAAGTAAGCCGTTCGATAGCGGGGCGGAACGGCAGGATGATCGATGCCGACTTTCTTGAGCGATTCCGCTTCGAACAGCTCCACGTCGGCAGGGACCTTTTCGCTGGTCAGCATGTGCCATTCGAGATCCAGCAGGGCCGCCGCCAAATACTCGAGCGTGTCGAATCCCTTGTTGAATTTTTTGGCGCGGATGGCTTTGGCGAGCAGGTCTTTGGGAATCGGCTCTCCTGTCTGGTAGTGCCGGGCGTAGTTGGCGAGAATTTCCGGTTGAATGGCCCAGTCTTCCTCGAAGGTTGAAGGAAACTCCACGAAATCACGCGGCGTCGCAGTCCCGGCGACGGTGGGATAGGTCACATCCGAAAAGAGGCCGTGTAACGCGTGGCCCATTTCATGGAACAGAGTCGTCACATTGTCAAAGCTGATGAGCGCCGGTTCCCCATCGGCGGGACGGGGAATGTTGAGGCAGTTCACGATCACCGGCTGGTCATGAAGCAACCGCGACTGATCCACGAAGGAGCTCATCCACGCTCCTCCGCGCTTCGTATCGCGTTTGAAGTAGTCCGCATAGAACAGCCCAATCTGCGATCCGTCTCGATCCATGACGTCAAACACGCGGACGTCCGGATGGTAAACCGGCAGGTCGTTGCGTTCGCGATAGGAGATTCCGTAGAGCTTGTTCATCGTAAAGAACACGCCGTTTTTCAGGACCGAATCGAGCAGGAAGTAGGGCCGGACGGCCGCTTCATCCACCTCGAACTTGGCTTTGCGGACTTTCTCGGCATAGTACTCCCAGTCCCACGGGGCCAGGGGATGGCTCTCGCCGCATTCCTTGATCATGGCCTCGAGGTCGCGGGCTTCCTGGTTGACTCGGTCCAGCGTTCCGGGGACGAGATCCGTCAGCAGCTTGCGGGCGGCGGCAGGCGTTTTGGCCATCTGGTTCTGCAACTTATAGGCGGCATGATTTTCGTAGCCCAGCACCTTCGCCCGCTCGGCGCGCAACTGGGCAATTTCCAGCACGAGTCCGCGATTATCGATTCCCCCATTGCGTCCCAGACCTCGATAGGCAGAGGCTTCCCAGACACGCTGCCGCAGCGCCCGATTGTTCAGCGATGTGAGAACCGGCACACGCGTGGTGTTCGAAATCTGAAGCAGATATTTCCCGTCCAGGCCACGCCCCCTGGCCGCTTCCGCCGCGGCGGCGATCTCGGCTACCGACAGGCCGTCAAGTTCCTGGGCCGTTTCGACGATAACCGCCCGTTCTCTGGCGATCGCCAGCAGATTCTCTTCGAACTTCGTTTCGAGCTTTGACAGTTGCTCGTTCAGTGAGCGAATTCGTCCTTGATCCTGGTCGCTGAGCCTGGCCCCCGCCCGAAGGAAACCTTCATAACGCTGTTTCAGCACTTCGGCCTGTTCTTCGGTGAGCCCGAGAGACTCTTTCTTTTGCCAAATCCTCTCGACGCGCTGAAACAGCGGGCGGTTCAGCAGGACGTTGTCCGAATGGGCGGCCCGCAGGGGAGCGAGCTCGGTTTCGATGGTCTGCAGCGGCTTGGTTTTTTCGGCCGAAGTCAGGTTGGAAAAGACATTTTCAACGCGAGTCAGAAGCGCTCCGGATCGTTCCATGGCCACGATCGTGTTTTCGAACGTAGGATCTGCCTTTTGACTGGCGATCGCATTCATTTCGGCCAACTGCTGCTGCATCCCGAACGTGAATGTCGGCAGAAAGTGCTCAACTCGGATTTTGTCGAACGCCGGAGCATGGAACGGGAGGGGACTCGGATCGGCGAAAGGGTTGTCGGCAGGCAGGGCCGTGGATTTTTCGGGCGCCTCAACCGCGGCGCAGTTTGTCACGCTCCACCAGAAGCCGGCGAAGCTGAAGACAAGAACCGCCACTGCGATGAGTTTCCTGAATCGTTGCGAACCGTTCCATGTCAGGGGCGATCTCACGACAATTTATCTCCGGTCACGAGGTGTTTAGATTTCAGCGCCGCACCACACTCCGAGCAAAACTTGCTCGTGTTCACATTCTCGGCGGAACACGAGGAGCAGGCGCACACGAACGACGTAATTCTAACAACGCAGCGTCACATTATCCGCCCTGATTCCGCCAAGTTGGCAAGGCGGGTCGGTCCGACCCACTTCGCGGATCCTGGGTTAGTGTTTATTACTGACGTCGATTCCGCGGCCCCGCCACGCGCAAGCCCGTGCCCAATCACTCCGCCTGGCGGTCTACAGCCGCGAAGACCCATCGTCGGTTGATCCGCAATTGTGGGAGAACCTGACGGCGGCCGAGACTGAAGTCGAAGAGCTGGGCCATCGGCTCGCACCAGCGCTGCGCGGTGTTATTGGCGAGGGACCGGTCGAGCTGCGCGGCATCGAAGATTCGGAAGGAACGACATGAACCTCTCCTGGATCGGTGCACTTCTGCAGTGACTGCCTCGTTTTACGCAACAGTTGGATACGGCAACCCGCCGGCCGGCCGCACGGTGAGCTCGAATCGCTCCTTCAGATCGACCGCGGCGTGAGCGCGCAGCGCCGCATCGCAAACGACATAGCCCCAGTTGATCAGCCCTTCCTGCCGCCACGGTTCCAGGGCGGCCAATCGAGTGGGCGTGGCGGCCAGCATCTGCGTATCCTTCGATGGCGGCTTGTCGGGGGAGAGATACCCGAACGGGTCGTCGGGCAACCCATAATCCTCGAGGTGCGTGACGATCCCCCAGTAAGCGCCGGCCCGGAGTTTGTCGACGTAGGCCTGTATCAACTGCCGCTTTCGTAGCGAGCGGACCTGGTTGTCGATCAGATCGAGCACGCGTTTGGCATGGAGGCCCCAATCCTCGTGCGGCTCGGGATCAGGCCCCATCTTCATGCCACCGTCGCTGACGAGGATCGTGTCGAATCGCTTGAAGGCGGTTTCCAGGCCTAAATTGTCGTAGACCCCGCCGTCGCTGAGGACGACGTGGGTGGTGTAGGGAGGCGTGCCATATCGCGGAGCGGGCTGTCCCTGCAGAGGCGGGTCGGGCGCCTGATCGAGACTCAAAATGCAGGGCGACAGCACCGGTGGAAACGCGCTCGATGCCGCGACGGCGACGGCCAATGGCAGTTCCGGCTTGCTCCACACCCCGACCTGCCAGTCGGCCATGTAGGGGCGCGAAAATCGCCAGAGAGATCCGGTCTGTACGTTCGTGGCGTTCAACACAAAGCGCGGTGCTGTGCCCGTCGAATCGTCCGGAAACTGGGCCAGCGTTTTCTGATTGAACAGATACTTGTCGTAAGCGGCGACGACGCGGTCGGAGATCGTGACGCCAGGGAGAATTGCTCCGATCAAGACCGACTTCACGTCAATCGTATGGTTTGCGAGATCTCGAATCGGATCGACAACCAAAGTTCGAAATTGCTCTGGCGGTGCCGTGCCATTTGAGAACTGCAGGCGATCCCATTCGAGACCCAATTTGGCCGCGATAATCGACCCACCGGAGACGCTGCTCACCCAAGTCAGATGCCCGAGAACTCCAGCCTCGTTCAAGCGCCAGAGACTGCCGAGATGAAACAGCATGGCGCGATAGCCGCCGCCGGAGAGGCACAGGGCGATTCCCCGTGTTAATTTGCCAGCACGGTATGCTGGCGGGGCAGCCTGCTCTGGTT
>DASYAR010000228.1:0-8753 GCA_036501235.1 Planctomycetaceae bacterium | reverse complement strand
GGAAAATCCGAGTTGATGACTTCAATACGCGTATTGGGAATGAACATTGATGAATTCAGCAATCTCGGTGATAGCCAGGAGGGAATCTCATGAACCGGTCAGTCTTCCACGATCACGACGTTGACGTTGCCAGGCCCGTGGACACCGGTCGTCAGTTTCAATTCGATGTCGCCAGTTTTGCTGGGGCCGGTGACGAAGGCGATGTTCGAGGGAAGGTCTTGTTTTCGTTCTTCGAAGCGCTCGAACAGATCAAACAAGTCCGCAACGATCTGCGACGGTTCGATGATCGCCAGATAGGTCGCCGGCAACAGGCTGACAACTCGCCCCTGTCCGGGGAGGGATGAGAGGGCCAGCGTTCCCGTCTCGGCCACCGCCCAATCGACGCTCGAGATTCCCAGGTCGGCCGCGAAAGCCGCCGGCCATCGTTCAACCTTACTCTGTCTTGCCAGTTCTTCCCAGCCAAGCACTTTGATCTGTCGCTCGCCCAACAGGGCATCAATCTCCAATCGAGTTAGCAGCGGGTGAGACCAGCGGATGACGCTGGCTGGTCGACATGAATCGAGAAATCCGGTCACATAGCGACGCAGGCCGGCGACGCCATTCACCCGTTTGCCCTTGCCGCCGACTGAGATCCATTCCGTCAGAAACGACGCAACCTTGTCTTCACCGCCTCCCACGTAGGCCGCCAAATGCGTGGCCTCGGGATTGACAGCCACGCGATGTGCCCTCCCGCGAGCGGCTGCCTCGCGGACTCGCATCAAGAAAGCATTGCGATCTGCCAAAGTCCTTCTCGCTCGTTTCAGCGCAGCATCTTCGCAAACTCGCCGAACAGATAATGGCTGTCATGCGGGCCGGCTGAGGCCTCGGGGTGATACTGGACCGAGAACGCCGGGCAATCTTGCAGACGGATCCCCTCGACTGTGCGGTCGTTCAAATTCAGGTGTGTGACTTCGACATTTTTGGGGAGCGTCTCAGCCCGCAAGGCGAAACCGTGGTTCTGCGTCGTGATCTCGACGCGTCCCGTTTCGTGATTGAGCACCGGTTGGTTGGCCCCGCGATGGCCGAACTTGAGTTTGTAGATTTCCCCGCCGGCCGCGAGGCCCAGCAGTTGCTGTCCCAGGCAGATGCCGAAGATGGGTTTCTTCCCGAGCAGATATTTGATCGTCGTGATCGCATATTCGAGAGGTCGCGGGTCACCCGGCCCGTTCGAAAGGAACACGCCGTCTGGTTCGTGGGCCAACACTTGATCGGCGGTCGCCGTCCCCGGGACGATCGTCACCCGGCACCCCAGCTCGCGCAGATGTCGCGGGATGTTCCATTTCATGCCGTAGTCGATGGCGACCACGTGCGGCTGCCGGCCGCCGGCCAGCACCGGATCGGCATTGCCGTTTGCGGTCGTAGCGGGTGATCGCGCCCATTCCGAAAGCCCCTCGTCCCAGGCATACGCCTTGGCGGGAATGACTTCGCGAACAAGATCTCTTCCGACCAGTCCGGGGCTGGCCTTGGCCTTGGCGACCAGCGATTCGTCGTCAAGATCGACCGAAGACAGAACGCCCTTCATGGCCCCTTCTGTGCGGATGTGCTTGACGAGCGTTCGCGTGTCGATCCCTTCCAGCCCGATCACGCCAGCTTGAGAAAGGTAATCCGAAACACTCTGCGTCGAGCGAAAATTGCTTGGACGATTGCACAACTCGCGAACGATAAAACCCCGCAAGAAAACCTTCCGGCTCTCGGCATCAGCCGGGTTGACTCCGTAATTGCCGATCTGAGGATAGGTCATCGTCACGATCTGGCCGCAATACGAGGGATCGGTCAGGATCTCCTGGTAACCGGTCATACTCGTGTTGAAGACGACTTCCCCATCGATTTCGCCATCGGCCCCGAATGCAAAACCGGAAAACACCTTGCCATCTTCAAGAGCCAGTTTCGCACGACGGACCATCAGCCTTACACCGTGTTTTAGAACCTAAAGGGGGGAGGACGCGGAAGGAGCGACGCCACGCACCCCGAGTGTAGTGAGCGCGAGAGGAAATTGAAAGGTTCCGACCGCAGCCGCCGTGCCTTAAATGGTCCCGTGCCTTAATGATTCTTAGTCGTGCAGGCGTCCACCTGCCGGCGGCAATCACGGTCGCGAGAGACATGTTGGCAGCTTGTCGCCACGGTGCGATCGATGATCGCGTCCATGACTCGCGCGAGGATATGCCCAAGATGCTCCGGTTCGGCCTGGTCGGAAGTATGTATCGCGACCATGATTTTCTTCTCCAAAAATTTAAATGGCGCATCAATACTATACAGATGTTAACTATTTGTGTGAGAGAAGTCAATCGGCAGCAGGTCTGCGGACGGCCACATGACGGTCGGCCCATGAACCGATTCAATTCCGAAAGGATTTTTTCAGGTGAGATTTCGCGGAACCTTTGGTAGCATCACGGGTTGATTTAGTGCGGAACACCGTTGCGTCACTGGTGTGCCCCGGGCGGCAGACTGAAACCGGGGGCAAGTGCAAATCGTGTCCCCGCGTAATTAACTGCTGGGTTTGTCCTGCAAGTTCTCACGAGCCACATTTCTCACGAGCCACCTTCACAAGAGACACCTTCACAAGAGAAAGAGAGGCGTTTATGGGTCGGATGTTGCGAATTTCATTGCCGGCGCTCGCAATTTGTCTGTTGGCAAGCAATGCGGCTTTCGCGCAGGGACGCGGACGAGGCGGCTTTGGCGGAGGGTTTGGGATGGGCGGCCCTGGGATGCTGCTCGGTAATCCACAAGTCCAAAAAGAATTGAAAATGACCGACGATCAAACGGCCAAGATCGGCGAGATCCAACGCGAAATGTTTGCCGGGTTCGGGCAAGGGGGCCAGGGAGGCAATAATCAGAATCTATCGGACGAAGAGCGGCAGAAACGACGTGAAGAATTCCAGAAGCGCAATGAAGAGAACAACAAGAAATTGACTGCCGTGCTCTCGGCCGACCAGAATGCCCGGCTCAAGCAAATTCAGCTATGGGTTGGCGGAGTCGCCGGATTGGTCTACAACGCCGACGCAGCCAAGGAATTGAAGATTACCGACGATCAGAAAGAAGCCCTGAAGACAATCACTGACGAGTCGGCCAAAAAGACCGGCGAACTGTTTCAGGGCTTGCGAGGCGCCAGCCAGGACGAACAAGCCCAGGCGCGGGAAAAAATGACCGCGATGCGCAAGGAAACCGAAACCGAATGCACGGCCGTCCTGACGGACGAGCAGAAGGCACAATTCGCCAAAATGCGCGGCGAAAAATTCGAACTCGACATGTCACAAGCCTTTGGCGGCCGCGGCCGGCGCGGTCGTCCCGGCAACAACTAAAGATATTCTCATGGCCGGCCGGCATCCGCTGGCTGGCCATTTCTCTGGTAGACACCGTTCCTGGGTCGGATTGCTCGTCATCGCGAACTCAACCTTTGGAGAGAATTCATGCGCAACTTTTCATTGTCGTGGCTCGTCGTCGTAATGGTCTGTTTGGTGGCTTCGGACTCGGCCTTCGCACAAAATCAAGGGCGACGCGGCCGGGGCGGAGCGGGGGGTGGTGGCGGATTCGGCATGATGGGATCGCTTCAGTTGCTCGGCATTCCGCAGGTCCAGAAAGAACTCAAGCTTTCTGACGACCAGATCGCGAAGATCAAGGTGATTGCTGACGCCAACCAGCCGGCCGGCGGGCGGCGCGGTGGTGGCCAGCAAGCGACCGACGAAGAGCGTGCGGAACGCCGCAAGAAGGCCGAAGAGGCCGGCAATCAAGCCGTCGCCCTGCTGAACGATGAGCAGGCGACCCGCTTCAAACAAGTCCGGATCTGGGTCGAAGGGACGCGGGCACTCACTTCAGATGAGACAGTCGCCAAGCAATTGAATTTGACCGACGACCAGAAGGGCGCCCTCAAGACGATCGCCGATGAGGCTGCCAAGAAGCAGCGGGAGCAGTTTGCGCAGGGAGGTCGCGGACAGAATGTCACGGATGAAGAGCGAGCCAAGCGGCGCGAACAGATGGCGACGCTGGCCAAAGAAACGGAAACGGAATCTTTGGCGGTTTTGACCGACGACCAGAAGTCGCAGTTCCAGAAGCTCCGCGGCCCGAAATTCGAATTGGATCGCTCAGCCCTTGGTGGCGGTCGAGGCGGCCGGCGCGGTCGCGCCGGAGCCAATAACAATTGATTTGCCAATTGTTGTCGAGCCGGCATCTGCCGGCTTGTTTCGTCCGATGCATAATCACAATCCTCCCCTTGTCAAAAAGGGGGGGATTGTTCGCTGTCGTCGGGCTGGACGGAGCAGCGAAGAAACATGAGTTGGTCACGCGGGCATTGCGAGAAGTTCGCAGAACCGCGAGTATGCTTCCTGCCAGGCCGACTGCTCGCAGGGTTCGTAGTGCTTGAGGGTGCTGGAAGCGCGCACGATCGAGCGCATTTCCGATAAGGTCGAGACGGCCCCCGACGCGCGCGCCTGCACGAGAACATTCCCCAGCGCGGTCGCCTCGACTGGTCCGGCGATGACGGGCCGGCCGCAGGCATTGGCGGTGAATTGGTTGAGCAGTTCATTTTGAGAACCGCCGCCGACGATGTGAATAACTTCTACGGGGGAACCGGATAATTCTTCGAGCCAGCTCAGGACCATGCGGTATTTGAGCGCCAGACTTTCGAGCGCCCCCCGAATGAATTCCCCTTCCGACGCCGGGCCCGGCCGACCTCGAGCTTCACACCAACTCACAATCTCGGCCGGCATGTCCGGCGGCGCCAGAAACGCCGGCGCATCGGGATCGACGAGCGAGCAAAACGGGCGGGCTTCGGCCGCCAGGTGTGTCAAGTCGGCATAATTCAGCGGCTTGCCGCGCCGCTCGAACGACCGGCGACATTCCTGCACGAGCCACAATCCCATGATATTCTTGAGCAGGCGAAACGTGCCGTCGATGCCCCCTTCGTTGGTGACGTTGCGTTCGAGCGCCTGCGCCGTCAGAACGGGCTGCGGCAATTCGAGCCCCATCAACGACCACGTTCCCGAGCTGATATACGCCCACTGAGCCGTTCCGGTTTTCTCGGTGGGGATCGCGGCGACGGCCGAGCCGGTATCGTGCGTGGCTGGAGCGACGACGGAAAGTCGCGGAATGCGGCAGCGATCGGCCACATTCGTCCGTAATTTGCCCAGTTGCGTCCCGGGTTGCACGACTTCAGGAAACATGCTCGCTGGAATCTCGAATTTGCGGAGCATGTCGCGCGCCCAATCGCGGCTGGTGGCGTTCAGGCACTGGCTGGTCGTGGCGTTCGTGAATTCCACCACCTGGCTGCCGCACAGCAGCCAATGAAACATATCGGGCATCATCAGAAATCGCTCGGCTTGCTCCAGCAGTCGAGGATTGGATTGCTGCATGGCGATCAATTGATAAAGAGTGTTGATCGGCATGAATTGCACGCCCGTTGCCGAAAAGATGTCTTGGCGGGGAACACGTGAAAAGCAACGATCCATAACCCCTGCCGCGCGCGGATCGCGGTAATGATACGGTTGCCCGAGCATTTCGCCGGTGCGCGAGAGCAGGACGTAGTCGACTCCCCACGTGTCGACTCCGACGGAAATCGCGTCATTGCCGAACGACTGACCGGCCTTCGAGAATCCGCTGAGAATTTCGGACCACAGTCGCAGCACGTCCCAACGAAGGGAATCGGCGACCGGAACGGCACCATTGGAGAACCGATGGATTTCGTCCAGGCGAAGTCGCGTCCCGTCGAACAGGCCAGCCACGATCCGACCGCTTTCGGCACCCAGATCGACCGCCAGATAACATTGCTCAGCCATCGTGCCGGTGCTCCCGAATTCTATCGTGAGGTTGAAACATGGTCAGTATACTGTAGCAAATTGTAAATTGAGAATTGACCGGTTCCAGGCGACGATCACGCGGCGACAGGCCGGCTTGACAGCTCTTCGGCCGTCTGCCCAAGATATTTCCCGAGGATTCTTGTTTCTCCAAAACTGTTCGATGGTTGAGGGACCATGCCAATTCCAGTTTCCTGCGACTGCGGGGCCAAGCTGAAGGCCAAGGACGAACATGCCGGCAAGCGCATTCGCTGTCCGAAGTGCGGTGAATCGGTTTCGATTCCGAAACCTGCGAATGACGATGATCTGCTGTTCGACGACCTGTTGGAAGGAGAGCGGACAGGACGCGACCTGGAAGAAGACGAGTTGCCGGTCCGACACGTAAAACGCCCCAAGCCGGCGGCCCCCAAGCGAAAATCGCGATCCGGAGGCATTTCGGGGACGAAGGCGGCTGCACTTTCCGGCGGGCTCGGCGGGGCCGGGGTCGTGTTGTTCATCATCATTCGCGTGGCGCTGGTCGTCTTGCGGACGCAAGGTATTTTCGTCGGAGAAGTGCCCGCCTTTTTCAATTCCGTCATCGCGGCACAGAATAAAGCAGCCCAGGAAATGAGCAAAGTCGGGGAGGCGATTGGAACGTGTCTCGAACAGGATTCCGGCGACTTCAGCCTGGTCGATCAGGCCATACAGCGTGCTGCAGTCACCAGCCAGCAAGTCGAGGCCGAACTCAATGGGATAAGCATCCCCGCCAAAGCAAACAAGGGAGCCGAGCTTATGGCCGCCGTTCGGGAATTTGTGAAGACCGAGGATGAACTGGTCCATACCCTTGTGCCGAAGCTCCGAGTCATCATGCAGGATCGGTCGGGCACCAAGGATTCCCGGTCTCGTGCCGTGGCCGCCGCAGCGACAGCGACGATCAATGCGTCAAACGCGCTGGATCTGCGGCTGGTGGCCGCCCAGCGGTCATTTTTTGCAGCGAATAACATTACGGTTCCGGCCCATATTGAAAATGAACTGGCAGCAATCGAGCGTGAAGCGAGGAAGCCAGTCCTTGGGTCCCCATTCTTGGGACCCGGAATTTTCCGTGGGCCTCGAATGCCACATGGCCCGAATATGGCAGGCGGACCGAACATCGCGGCGCCGCCGCCGTTTCCTCCGCCCAATGCCGCCGGGCCACCGGGCGGCCCCGGGATGGCTGGCGGTCCGGTAAGGCCCGGAATGCCTGGCGGACCGGCGGGGCCGGGGATGGGCGGACCTTCAGGGGGCGGCATGCAAGGCCCCGGCATGCAGCGCGGCCCGCGCGGTCCGGGAATGCCAGCGGGCGGTCCGGGGATGCCTGGTGGCCCGGGGCGAGTCGGGGGGCCGCCGCGCGTGGGACCGCCACCAATATCCGGCGGGCCTCCCGTGACACCGCCACCGGTGTCCAGCGGGCCACCGCGCGGGCCGGGAGGTTTCGGAAATTGATAGGGGTTTTGTCAACGCAGCCGCATCTGTTTATACTCTTGCCGGTCGTTGGTGAGACCTTTGTCCTTCCCTCGTGGAGAATTCATGGCAAGTCAGGTGCGGATTGCAATCATCGGGGCCGGTGCGGTTGCCGATTATCATCATGTTCCGGGCATCCGGCTTGATCCGCGGGCCAAGCTGGTGGCGGCCTGCGATCCGAACGAGCAGTTGCTGGTCAAACGCAAAACGGACTGGTCAATTTCGAAGGTCACCAGCGATTACCACGAGATCGCCAACGATCCGGCGATTGACGCCGTGATCATCTGTACTCCCAACGACACCCATTTTCCGATCACCATGGCTTGTCTGGAGGGTGGCAAGCACGTGATGTGTGAAAAACCTCTGGGACTGAATGCCGCCGAAGCGTATCAAATGTGCGCGAAGGCACGCCAGAAGAACCTGAGGCACATGACGGCCTTCACGTACCGATTTGCACCCTCGATGCGATATTTGCGGCATCTGGTGCACGGCGGCGACCTGGGAATGCCACGGCATTTTCGCAGCCAGCGATTTCTCGATTGGCCGGAAACGAGCTGGGGTTGGCGCCAATATAAGAAGAATGCCGGGGCCGGCGACCTGTTCGACATGACGATCCATCGCATCGATTATGCCCAAGACCTGATGGGCCGCATGACGTCGATCTGCGGGGCCGTGGCGCAATTTGCTCCGAGAGACCGGAATCCCGATGGATCGGCCTGTCCTCCTTCGGAGGTCGACGACTGGTCGGCCCTGATTTGTCAATTCGAGCGCGGGGCCGTCGGCGTGCTGGAAGGGACGACTCTCGCCAAGGGATATCATTACGACGGATTCGGCCACGACTGGGCCGAAGTCAACGGCAGCGCGGCGACTGCGGTGTATCAGCTTCGCGAGCCGAATACGATCCTCGTCGGCAAGCACGGTCAGTCGTTGCAGAAGGTGGACGTTCCTCCTGAGTTTCTGGCGCCTTCGGGATCGCCTCGCGATCCGCGGCAAGGAGTGCCGAGCACCGTGTTTCGATATGATCTTTCCTGGGAATTCGTGTCGGCCATCGTGGAAGGTCGCGACGCGATACCAGGATTCAACCACGGGGCGTCGGCTCAGGCCGTCGCCGATGCGGTTCTCGAATCGTTCGAGAACCGCACATGGATCCCAATCGACAAGAAATAATTCGTAGCGACAAGCTGCCAGCTTGGCGCTATCAGGAGATTAATGCGATGACTGCCGATGATCTCCGGGCGCTGCAGGCCCCCTTGAAGGCCCGATACAAAGATGATCCGGCGGCAGCGGCGCTGGTGCTGCGGGCGAATGGAAAACTTCAGGGAGAAAACCTGATTTGCCGGGTCGAAACCGATCACGGCTCAATCGACGCGGGCCTGCATCCGGCGGCGGGAGGTGACGGACTATCGGCCTGTTCCGGTGATATGCTGCTGCAGTCGCTCGCGGCCTGTG
>DASYAR010000227.1:0-11508 GCA_036501235.1 Planctomycetaceae bacterium | reverse complement strand
TCTGGCAGGCGCTGTCGCGGATCACTTCCAGTGGGATGTTTATCCCCACGCTGGACGGCTTGCGATTCGCGGCCATCTGTTCGGTTGTCTTGTATCACCTAGCCGACAGCATCGCGGCCAAGAGTCCCTACCTCGCGGAGGACGAGCTTCGCAGCAGCCTGTTGTTTGGAGTGCTCGACAAGGGAAGCTGCGGAGTCCAGTTGTTCTTCATCATCAGCGGTTTCATTCTGGCGCTGCCGTTCGCCGAACATTGTCTCGCCGGCCGTCCATCGGTCTCATTGCCGAAATACTATCGCAGGCGCGTGACGCGGCTTGTGCCCCCCTACCTGTGCAACCTCGTTGTTGCATTGGCGATTCAAGTATTGGCGGGCCGCGGGACGGTGCCGTCCCTTTGGCCGCATTTCCTGGCCAGCGCGTTCTACATTCACAATTTGACCTACGGCGAAATGAGCCTGATCAATGGTGTGGCCTGGTCTCTCGAAGTGGAAGTTCAGTTTTACATCCTGGCGCCGATGATGGCGAAATTGTTTGCGATCTCGTCGACGACGGTCCGCCGCGGATCATTGCTGTGCGCCATCGTGACGCTGGCCGCCGTCAAGTCCTGTGTCGTGGCGGCCGGCGGCCCGTCGGTTTTCTGGCACGGCACGATCGTCTGGTTCCTGGAGTTTTTTCTCACAGGCTTCTTGCTCGCCGATCTGTACGTGGCGGCCTGGAACCGCAGTCCGGCTCGCTCCTGGCAGGGGGACCTGATCGGATTGACCGGCTGGGGGTTGGTGCTTGCCTCGCAATATGATCCTGTCATGGCGAATTGGATGGCGCTGCCGGCCCTGGCAGCGTATATTGGCGCGTTTCGAGGAAATTTTTGGCACCGGCTGTTCTCCAATCCCTGGTACGTGGCCGTTGGCGGGATGTGTTACACGATTTATCTGTACCACTTCTTCATCATTGCGGCAGTCGAGCGAGCGACGCTCGGGCTCGCGGCCGGGACCGGATTCTCAGCCAATTTTGTTCTGCAATCCGCATTAATCTGCCCAGTCGTGCTGGTGATCTCTGCGGTGCTGTTCCTGTTGTTCGAAAAGCCGTTTATGAAGCCGGCGGTGCGGCGCGAAGCTCAACCTGCGACGACCGGCGCGTGAAGACCACTTCGTGAACTCGGCCGCGCGCCTCGCTCGCCTCACTGAAAGGGACGTTGACTCATGTCAGACTGCACATCGCGTCGTGCCCTGATCACCGGCATTACCGGCCAGGACGGATCGTATCTCGCCGAATTGCTGCTCGAAAAGGGATATGAGGTGCACGGCATCGTCCGTCGTGCCAGTACATTCAATACCGGACGGCTGGATTCGCTGTACGAAGATCCTCACGAGCTCGGCGCGCGCCTGTTTCTGCACTATGGGGACATGACTGACGGGCAAAGCCTGACGAACCTGGTGCTCGACCTCGAACCCGACGAAATCTACAACCTTGCCGCGCAAAGCCACGTGCGGGTTTCATTCGACAATCCGCTGTATACGGTCGACGTCACGGCCAATGGTGCGCTGCGGGTGCTGGAAGCCGCACGGCAGTTGAACAAACGCAAGTCCGTGCGCGTCTACCAGGCCTCGTCCAGCGAGATGTTCGGCGATGTACGGGAAGTCCCCCAGACTGAGGCGACGCCATTCTATCCCCGCAGCCCATATGCATGCGCCAAAGTGTTCGCATTTCACCAAACGGTAAATTATCGCGAAGCTTACGACTTGTTCGCTTGTAATGGCATCCTGTTCAATCATGAATCCCCGCGGCGCGGCGAGACATTCGTCACCCGCAAGATTACCCGCGCCGCGACGCGTATCAAGGAAGGTCTGCAGCAGAAATTATTTCTGGGGAACATCGAATCGCAGCGCGACTGGGGTTACGCCAAGGAATACGTGGAGGCGATGTGGCTGATGCTGCAATGCGATGAACCCGGCGATTATGTCGTGGCCACGAACGAAACGCATTCCATCCGCGAATTCCTGGAGGTTGCTTTTCAATACCTCGATCTCAACTGGCAGGACCATGTCGAGATCGACCCGCGGTACTATCGGCCCACGGAGGTGAATCTGTTGCTTGGTGATTACAGCAAGGCCAGAGACCTGCTCGGCTGGGAACCACGGACGACGTTTTCGGAGCTCGCTCGATTGATGGTCGAGTCCGACTGGGACATGGCCCGCGAAGAGCTCCATTCTCAATCCTATTTGAAATCTCGCAACGGAAGTCATTAGGACAAAGCTGGCTCCGCCAAACTGAATTCTACGTCCGATGACGAACGCAGGAACGAAAACCGACTCGGTGGTCGAACTGGAACGATCCACGGTGACATGCCCGAGCTGCCGATCGAACGCGACACATGTCGGCGGGCCGTGTCGGCAGTATGATCGTGCCGTGTTGAATCTCTCTGAGCAATTCGTGATGGATCGGGTTGCCGCGGGCGACCTGCGCTGTTGCCGAAATTGTGGACTTTCGTTCCGGGATCCGTGTCCGACGCCGGAGCAGCTTGATCAACTGTATCGGGAACTGCCCCCAGCGCGTTGGGACTATCTGCCCGAGGACATGGCGTCGTGGATGCGGACGTTGCAGATGTTGAACCGAAAGTTCGGGCGCAACGGGCAACTTCGGGTTCTCGATGTCGGATCCTTTGACGGAGCATTTCTGCGGCTGCTGCCGCCGCAGTGGGAACGCCTTGCCATCGAACCGTGCAGCGCGGCACGTCGTGTGCTCGACGCGGCAGGAATTCGCGTCATAGCGGATTTTCTGGAAGACACTCCCCGGCCAGAAGACGGAACCTGTGACGTCGTCGTCTTGTTCGATGTGTTCGAGCACCTGTTGAATCCGACGTCCGGACTGCGGCGCGCGATGTCGTACCTGCGACCAGGTGGTCTTCTGTTTGTCGGCACGGGGAACACGGACCATTGGAGCTGGCGACTCTTACAAGGAAGTCACTGGTATCTCGACCCCGTGCAGCATGTGCGGTTCGGAAGCCGGCGTTACTTCCGGTGGTTCAGCCGCGAGACGGGATCGCGCCTGGTTTCACTCTTGCCTATTTGCCACCGGTCGGGAGACTGGCGCAAAAACCTGATCGATGCAATGATCGTCTTGTATTTCGGACTTCGCGGCAGGTCTCGTCCGTTGCGGTTTCTGGCTCGCTTGCTGAGCGGACTTCCCGAACTGAGGCAATACCGGCATAAGACCTATCCTCCCTATACGCAAACACTCGCCGATCATTTGCTCGTCGTGTTCGAGCGTTCCGGAGAACCGATTTCCGTGTAGAACCAGAGGATTTATTTTCCATGTCTGTCAATGTTCGCCACTGGATTCGCAATCGCATCTTGCGTTTCGGCTGGGACGTTCGCCGCGTGCAGAGTATCGAGCACATGCGACGACAACGGACGCACGACGAACAGATCGAGCATCTGCGGTTTTTGAAAAGCTATGGATTGCGCAGCGTCCTCGATATCGGAGCCAACACGGGACAATTCGCCGCTTTGGCCCGTGAAGTTCTGCCGGACCCCAAGATCTACAGTTTCGAACCGCTGGCCTCCTGCTACGCCGAGCTTTGCGAACAGATCGGCCGCATGCAACCGGCTGAAGCGTTTCATTTCGCATTGGGAGATGAAAACGGAACGGCCCCCATGCGCCGCAACGAATTCACTCCCAGCTCGTCGCTACTGTCCATGAATCGTTTGCACTGGGAAGAACTGCCCGAGTCGGAGCGCAGCACCGAGGAAATGATTTCCATCCGTCGGCTGGACGACGTGCTGTCAGAACGAGTGCTGGAAACTCCCTTGTTTGTGAAAATTGACGTACAGGGCTTCGAAGATCGCGTGTTGCGCGGCGGGGCCGCGACGATTCGCCGCGCCGTTGCCGTGGTCTTGGAAATGTCCGCGGTTCCCCTTTACGACGGCCAGCCGCTGTTCGACGATCTTTATCCCTTATTGCGCGACTGGGGATTCGCTTACCGAGGGAACATCGACCAGTTCCGCAGCCGCCGCGACGGCCGGATATTGCAGTTTGACGCGCTGTTCGAGAATACGAATTTGACAAACAAAACGGTCAGTCTCTGAGGTTCGCTGCTCGTGCCGCACGCCGGATGTCCCGGCCCAGCCGGCAAATCCGTCAAATCCGTCAAGGTTTGGCGACTGCAAGAACGAATCGGCGACTTGCTCGAATCAGCCATGACAGCGCAATCCAAGCGTAAGGTAATGTTCGCTGCACGACCGGGGCTGCCACCCAGGGGAACGGAGTGCGCGCTGACGACGGGAACGATTCTGAGCTGTCGAACGATTCCCCTCTCTCGTTAGTTGATGAAAACAGAACTCGCCAATCCTGTCACTGTTCGCAACAAGGCATCTGCCTCCGACCCATCGGAAGCGGCCGTTCCCGATTCGGATTCGGTTGCAATCCGAGTCATCGAGCCGGCGCGGGGCTGGATCAAGCTCAATCTGGGCGAATTGTGGCGCTACCGCGATCTGTTCATGCTACTGATCTGGCGCGACGTCGCTGCCCGCTATCGCCAAAGTGTCGTCGGTTATGGCTGGGCGGTCATTAAGCCGGTGCTGTCGACGGTGATCTTCACGTTTATCTTTGGGAAAGTGGCCGGATTACCGTCCGACGGGGTTCCCTATCCGATCTTCAGCCTCGCGGCCCTGCTGCCCTGGATGTTTTTTTCCGGGGCTCTAGCTGGCATCACTTCGAGCGTCGTAGGAAGTGGCGGTTTGCTCAGCAAGGTCTACTTTCCGCGGCTGATTCTGCCGCTCGTGAGTGTGGCTGCTGGTTTGGCCGAACTCGGCATCCAGGCGCTGATCCTGGGCTGCTTCATGTTGTGGTACCGTATCGCGCCCGGTTGGCCCCTGGCGCTGGCCCCGGTTTTTATCCTGATGGCGGTCGTCACGGCCCTCGGATTTGGATTCTGGCTGACGGCGCTGAACGTGAAGTACCGCGACGTTGGGATGGCTCTGCCGTTTTTCTTGCAAGCTTTGATGTGGATGTGCCCCATTGTCTATTCCAGCCGCATGGTCCCCGAAAAATGGCGCGGCCTTTACGGCCTCAATCCGATGGTCGGGGTGATCGAAGGATTCCGTTGGTCGATTCTTGGCGGAGCGCCTCCTGACTGGGGCATGATGTTCGTTTCATTTTCGGTCGTGGCCGCGCTGTTTGTCGGCGGACTGTACTACTTCCGCAAGGTCGAAATGACGTTTGCGGACGTGATTTAACGGTGATTCAGCTGGATTCAGTGGATGCATCCCGCCATACGAGTGCAGAATCTCGGTAAGAGTTATCGGCTGGGCGTGACCCACGCGGGTTCGCTGCGCGATTTAGTGAACCGGTCCGCGGCGCGTCTCTTTAGCCGAAAGCAATCGAGCCGTCACGACCGGCATCCGGGCGATTCCGCGCGGACCGATCACGACGGTTTGTTTTGGGCACTCCGCGATGTGTCGTTTGAAATCGCTCCGGGGGAAGTCGTGGGAGTGATCGGAAAAAACGGCGCCGGTAAGAGCACGCTGCTGAAAGTCATGTCGCGGATCACCCTGCCGGATGAGGGACGTGCCGAAATGCGTGGCCGGGTTGCCAGCTTGCTCGAAGTGGGAACCGGATTCCATCCTGAGCTGACCGGCCGCGAGAATATTTTTCTGAATGGCGCTATTCTGGGAATGACGAAATCGGAAATCCGCAGGCGATTTGACGAGATTGTTGCATTTTCCGAGATCGACCGGTTCATCGACACTCCGGCCAAACGATACTCGAGCGGCATGTACGTGCGCCTGGCGTTCGCTGTCGCAGCGCATCTCGATCCTGAGATTCTGATCGTCGACGAAGTTCTCGCCGTAGGCGACCTCGATTTTCAGGTCAAGTGCTTTAAAAAAATCAAAGCAGTCGCCACAGGCGGTAAGACGGTGTTATTGGTGAGTCACAACATTGCCGCAGTTCAGCAATTGTGCAAACGGGCGATCCTGCTCGCCAACGGCAGTGTTTACGCCACCGGATGCGTTGAGAATGTTCTCCGGCACTATGTGGCGACCTCGACATTGGAAGGTCAGATCGGCGGCCCGCAAGGTTCCCGTCCAAAATGGGCGGCGCCGTGGATCAATTCCATTCGCATGACCACATCGACTGGTGTACTGACCTCCACTTTTCAACTGGGAGACGACCTCGGGATCGAGTTCGACTTCCAGCAACCGGAGTGCAAAGCAATCTCCAGGCCGGTCATGGGTGTAGTCATCAAGAACGCGACCGGGGCGGTGGTCGGAGCGGTGAATACCCGTATGAGTGCGCAGACGACCTTCAGGTCTTCGGCTCAAGCGGGGACCTTCCATTGTCGACTCATTGCCCCGCCTCTTCTCCAGGGAACCTATATGGCCGACGTCTGGCTCGGCGATGGTGCGGAGAATATCGACTGCATCGAGGACGCGATCGATTTTCAAATCTTGCCAAGCGACGTCTACGGCACCGGTCGGGTGCCCTTCGCGGAGATGGGCTGCATTTTTCTAAACGCACTTTGGGAATTTAATGACAATGCTGCAGGAAGCGGAACAAGTCTATGAAAGGCCGGATGGTGTCATAATATGCTGCGACGAATTGTCAGACGGCTGAAACGGACGTTATCGAACAATCCTGAATCTCCGTCTATTTCTTATTACGACCTCGGTCTTGCCCACAAGCTGGATTGGCGATTTGCGCCGGAGCCGATAAACAACGGTGCCGAAATAAATCCACTCGGCGAGTATTTCGACTCGCATTTGGACGGTCGGGGCATTTGGAAGTGGCGGCATTATTTTGATATCTATCATAGGCATCTGGCACACTTTCGCGAGCGCGAGGTTCACGTGCTCGAGATCGGAGTTTACAGCGGGGGGAGTCTCGAAATGTGGAAGAGTTACTTTGGGACGCGAGCGTCGATTTACGGAGTTGACTTGGAAGCCGCGTGCCAAGTTTATAACGATAGTCGCACCAGGATTTTTGTTGGGAATCAGGCTGATCGCGGCTTTTGGGCGAGATTCAAAAGCGAGGTGCCTGCTCTCGACATCGTTATCGACGATGGTGGCCACGAGGCAGAGCAGCAACGGGTCACATTCGAAGAATTGATGCCGCACCTCAGGGGCGGCGGAGTGTATCTCTGTGAAGATCTTGGCGGCGGCAATAATCGTTTCGCATCCTACATACACGGATTCTCATCCCACCTCAACGCGACCTATGGATTCACCGAAAATCTAGACGATCCGGAACGGCGCGTCGTTGTGAAACCGACTGACCTCCAAGCTGCCGTCGGTTCCGTCCACCTCTATCCGTTCGTTGCGGTTGTCGAGCGGACCTCTAGGCCTCCAGAAGACTTTCGCGCCCCGAAACATGGTACCAGTTGGCAACCATTCCTTTCCTGACGAACCCAAGCGACCACGAATGCTCCGACGGCTATGGAACTGGTTGCGACCACGGGCACGATTGACCCGGTTTCGCGAAATTGGTTCGTGCTTCGGTTGGCGCAAAGCGATCGATTATTCGTTTTCCCGGTGCTTCGGACTCTTGCCAAGGCCCATGCACGGATCGCACCCGCCGCATGTCATGTTTCCTTTGTGGATTCGAGACAGCTCGAGTGATTTCGTCGTTTTCAATCAGATCTTCCGCGACGTGGAATACTCTTGCCTTGATGCCATGACGAACGTGGGATTGGTTCTCGATTGCGGAGCCAATGTCGGCTATTCGTCGGCATATTTTCTCTCGCGCTTTCCGAATTGCCAAGTCATTGCAATCGAACCGGATCCAGGCAATTTTGCAATGCTGCAGCGCAACTTGTTACCTTATGGCAGTCGTGTCGGCATGGTCCGTGGCGGCGTCTGGTCGCACGCCGCTCGACTTGCGATCTCCAAAGAGGCATACCGATATGGTTCAGAGTGTACCAGGCAAGTTCGTGAGTGCGGCTCGGACGAACCTGCGGATATCGACGGCATTGATATCGCGACTCTCTTGGAAAGGTCCGGGCACGATAAGATTTCAATTCTAAAGGTCGATATCGAGGGCGCCGAGGCGGTCGTCTTCTCGAACAACTATCAGTCATGGATCGAGAAGGTCGATTCGATTGTGATTGAACTTCACGATGATTCGTGCTTCGGCAAGGCATCGGAGATTTTTCATTCCGCGATCAAGGATTGCAATTTCCAGATATCTCGCAGCGGAGAACTGACCGTTTGCACGAGCCCGCGCAGCACTGGAACCAGCTGACCGTGTGTACTAACGATTTAACGATTTGCGTCGCAGTCTGTACACATAATCCACGCGCCGATTTTCTGGCTCGCACGATCGACGGCCTTCGGACGCAAACGCTTTCGCCGGAATCGTGGGACCTGCTCATCGTCGACAATGCATCACGACAGGCGATCGATGCCAAATCATTGAACTGGGGGCCGCGGCTGCGTGTCGTTCGAGAGATGGAATTGGGGTTGACTCGTGCGCGTCTTGCCGCCATTAGCGCGTCGCAGAGCGATTTGATCGTTTTTGTTGACGACGACAATGTTTTAGCACCAGACTACCTGGAGCGGTCGCTGGCAATTGCTGCAGATTTTCCGCGACTTGGTGCCTGGGGAGGACAATGCCTTCCCGATTTCATGGATGGCCCTCCCGAAGACTGGGCGCGGAATTATTTGAAGGCGGTTGGAATCAGTACTTTCGACACTGACCATTGGGCCAGCCACCCGATCAATGCCGATTATATTCCTATTGGTGCGGGACTCGTTGTTCGTGCAAGCGTCGCGCAAGCTTACCGTGAGGCGACTCGGACGTCTCCGATCCGATTATTGCTCGATCGGCGAGGTGACGACCTTTCGTCGTGCGGCGACATCGACCTGGCCGTTACTGCATGCGACCTGGGGTACGGAATTGGCCGGTTTACAGGACTCCGGCTGACTCACATCATTCCAGAGCACCGCTTGCGAGAAGAGTACCTGTCAAGGATGATCGAGTCGACGAGTTGCTCCTCGAAGCTATTGGACGCCGTCAGGAACCGGATCGAGCCGGAGCGAAAAAGCTTGGTAAAATCACTTCGGCGCGCTGCACGAATTCTCGCCGGCGGGAATCGTTCCGTCGATTTTCGGATGTCCCTTGCCTATGAGCGAGGACGGGCCAAGGCCGACGAGATCCTAAGAACTCTGAAGTTGCAGGAAGCTCGGTCCGGCGATCTGAGGATGCAGGGAACTGTTCCGAGTCCTGTTCTTGAGAATGAGTGAATTCGCAGGCGACGATGCTTGACGAAGCTGCTCGGGCATGTCGTCTTTGCATTCCATTCCAAGGGAGGTCGATTCCATAGTCCGCACCGTCATTTTGAGCGGAACCGCACCGGCCGAACCAGGAGTCGGGGGCGTCATTCTCGCCGATCTGGTTCGAACCGTCGGAGCCGAGACGTGCGCCTGCGCGTGGCTGGCTTCGCGTCGAGCCGGGTCGACTCCCGTGTTGGAAGGGCTGACGACCGTACGTATCGAACGGAGGTACGAAACGGCGTTTCGTCCGCTGCGCGGAATCGCGGGCGAGGTGATTTCGGCGACGGCATTGCGCGCCCTTCGTCCTGCAGTCCTGCGCGAATGTGCGCGAGAGGTCATGCGGCTGATCGATCGGCATCGACCCGACCACGTGCTCGCCGTTCTTGAATCTCCTGCCGCGATTCAAGTGGCGGCTCGGATTCATCGCGACGCCGGCATTCCCTTGCGGTCACTGGTTTGGGATGACATCGAATTGCTGTGCCGGCAAGCTGCCTTGGATCGCTGGACGCGGCGCTGGCTTCACGACGACTTCGCTTATGTACTTCAGCACAGTCGGCAAACCGCGGTCATCTGCGAAAACATGCGGACGGCCTATGCGGAACGATATGGCATTTCCAGCATGGTCTTGCGGCACGGCGTCTCCGTGCCAGAACTCGTGGATGGTGGTGCCCCGTCAGCACGCGATGGTGACCACTTGCGAATCGGGTTTGCCGGATCGGTCACCGCTCCCGATTGCCTGCACGCCGTGGTCCAATCATTGGATTCGATGAATTGGCGAATCGGAAACCGCGACATTGCGCTACGGTTGATCGGCTCGCGATATCTGCTCGATTCCCGGCAGCCGCAGCGAATCGAGTTTCTGGGTTGGCGCAGCGTTGCGGAAACCTGCCGCTTTCTTCGCGAGTGCGATCTGCTCTACCTGCCGCAAACATTTGCCGCGGACCTGCGTTTTTTTTCGGAGCTGTCGTTTCCGACGAAGCTTTCGACTTACGTGGCAGTGCAGCGCCCGATCTTACTTCACGCCCCGGAATACGCGTCGCTGGCAGAGTTCTGGAACGGGCACGAAATGGGTCCGTGGTGCAAATCACTTGAAAGCGACGCCGTCGGTAGGGAAGTTGTGCGCGGACTCGATCCTGGAGATTCGGCCGAATTGCGATGGCAAAATGAATCCAAGCGTGTTTGTGAGAATATCTTAAACGTCGTCTCATTCTCACGTGGAATTCGCAGGCTTCTGGGAATCGAAGAGCAAGACACGGGCCAGCCAGACGTTGAAATCCCAGCTTCTGTCATCGTTTGTCGCGAACCAGTCCATTGACGTGATGTTGAAAACTCATCCGCATCAGCCAATGTTTAGCCGCACGAATGATCCCGCGAGCGGGCGCCCCCTCAAAGTCGTCCTCGTGAACGCCGCCGACCGTGGTGGCGGCGCCGAGGCGAGTACGCTGTCGTTGCATCATGCCCTGCGCCAACTCGGACACGAATCGCGGTTGTTCGTGGGCACGAAGCTGACCAATGAAGAGGAAGTTCACGAAATCAGCCGATTCCGCTGCTTTCCCGGAATCTTGCGCGGAGCCAAGATTCTGGAAGACCATTTCGGCTGGCAGTACGTGTATCATCCCTGGTTTCGTCGGCTGGATCGATTGATACCCCGTGATACGGATGTTGTACACATTCAATCCCTCTGGTCGGGAAAGTTGGGATATGCCGACGTCGGCGGCTTGCCCCGCCTGTCGCGGTTATTCCCGACTCTGATGACGCTTCGGGATTTATGGATGCTCACTGGTCATTGTGCTTGTCCAGCGCTGGGTTGCGAGCGCTGGAAAACGGGATGCGGACAGTGTCCTGATCTGGGCCTCGCGCCCGCCATTCCGCACGACGGCACGCGATTCAATTGGGAACGAAAGCGGCGCGCAATCGCGAATTCGGACCTCCGCATCATGACCGTATCCCACTGGCTGGCCGACCGGGTCAGCGAATCCCCGATTTTTGCGGGCAAGACAATTCACGCCGTGCATAACGGAATCGACCAGGACCACTTCCATCCGCGTTCGCGATTGGACATGAGACATAAACTCGGCTTGGCGTCGGAGGCGTTCATCGTCCTCCTGGCCGGACAATCGGTCGAAGGCACGTCGCGCGGAGGGGGAGCCGTGGACTATGCGTTACAAGCGCTGATCGCCAGCGGCGTTGATCCATTCGTGCTGGCGATCGGTCGGTCTTCCGCACGCGTTCTCGAACGGTGGGG
>DASYAR010000226.1:0-5959 GCA_036501235.1 Planctomycetaceae bacterium | reverse complement strand
GCCGAGAACCCCGCCCACTTCGACCGGCGTCTACGATAAGACGTACGTGTCGAATGCCGACTTGTGACGATCGGCCTCCGGAGCCCGATTATTTGGGACCAGACAGGTCCTTCGGTGTGACCCGATCATCCTGAAAAAACTCCTTGCCGTAGTCTGGGGCCAGTGACACATTGCTGAGCGTGTACTGTTCGCGCCATTGAAGGTCTTGCTTCCCCGTTCGTTTCAGTTCCAACGTGTCGAATGACCTCACCTCCGCACGTTCAGGAAACCAGATCCCTGGCTTGAGCTCTCGCAATTTTTCGACTTCTCCCTCCAACGCAGGAATCTCCGACGAATTTGAAACGCTGAAATGCCGCCGACGTACCGGCAAGAAATTGCGGCTTTCGGCCAACCACCATTCGGAGACGGTGCTGACGCGGCCAGAACTCGGTGCAATCGTCGTCGCTCGAATCAATTGGCATTTCAATCCCTGATGCTCTGCGACCCCCTGATATTCGACTTTCAGCTCCAATCCACGCATCCAATTCGGACGGCCTCCTCGAAGATATTCCGAAAATGATCCGTTCATCGTTGCGTAACGGAGCAGCAACGTGTGCGGGCGCACCACCTCGTAATCCTGCACGGCGCTTTGCCGGGGGTCGGATTCGTAGCGTTGAACGATTCGATTCGTTTCTCCGTCAAATAGTTGAATGATGTCGCGGCGGGAGCCGGGCCCATCGGGATTGAATGTCGATCCCCGCGTTTCGAGCCGAAACATCCCGTTTTGCGACACGAAGTGCGTTGTGAAGTCCTTTCTAACGATTTCAGTGTTTCGCTTTCGTAAGCCTTCACCGTTTCCCCCAAATGGCTTTCGATCACCGATGTCGTAATGCGTTGTGATCCGCGCTTCGAGGTTCTTATAAAGCCCCTCGCTCGCCGCCACCTGCTTGATGATCGCGGTGAGACGATCGTCCGCTTTATCGGTTTCCGCAATAACTTGCCGCCGTGCAGCCGCGTTTTCCCGCGTGGTGATCACCAACATGTCGTCGTCGATGACATAGTCGAGTCGAATAGGTTCGAGGAGATCCTGCAATATTGATCGCAATGGAACGCCGTGAAGTTTCAAGTCCACTCGCGGGCCGCGGCGTGGAGCCCCTCCTACCCGTAGCAAGTCTTGGTCATCTTTCAGAGTGAGCTTGTGCCGCCGGGCCAGATACTTTAGCGCGTCTTCGGGCGTCGAATCCGTGAAATTGACCGCCGTCAACTGGTCGAGGACGGCCACCCCCGACTGCGATTGTGCATCGAAGTTTTGCATCGCGAATCGCACCTGGACAGTTTCGCCCGCGGCACAAGTGATGGATTTCCCATCAGGCTCGACGACGAAGTGGGTTTCGGGAAACGATTCGAGACCGACGCCAATCGTATGGACTCCGGGTTCGACGAACACCCGCACCTTCCCCTGAGGGTCCGTCCGAGGGCTGTCGTGGTGGCTGATGCGAGTTACCGCCTCGAAAGATTTTACGATGACCAATTCGCGGTGTGGGGGACGGCCGGGGCGCGCCGGCGGGGCGACCACTTGCCATACGTCGACGTTGGGCAACCCCTTGCCGGTCGTCTGGTCCTCGACTGTGACCTCGATGATCGCGGCGGGGCGTAATCGCGCCACGATTGGCTTGGCAGAAGGCAAATCGTTTATTACGAACGGCCGATCGAGCTCGTGGTCGTGAGCGCTCGGAAGATACGGCGTGCCGAACGCTGGCAACAAATGGAGCCGATATTCCCCGGGTGGAAGCCTTAACGTCGCACGTCCTAACCCATCGGTTGTCTGATTCGAATCATTCTGCTGATTCCACCCGTCGACGAAAACTTTTGCCGCCGGCTCGTCCGAATCGCCCAACAGTACCTGCACCGGAATTTCGAGCGGCGTGACGAATTCCAGCCGGAGTTCTCCAATGTGAACCGGCGCCCCTTGGTAGTCGTGTTGGACGTCCGTTGTCGTTGCTCCCCAGACCTGGCGACTTGGGAATTTCGGCGGCCGCACGTCGATTCGAAACCGACAGTTGATGGGCAATCCTGCGAATTCGAAACGTCCGTCGGCGTCGGACGTCCGCAGCTTCATTTCCGCAGGCACGGTTGCCGTTTCGTTGAGCGTCGTGAAAGCGAGAGCATGTCTGCCCGGCACGGCCTCGAGTGGTTCGCAGAATCGGATCGCGAGTCGTGTCTCGGGAATTGGATTCCCTCGCTCGTCGACGATTCTCCCCGAGAGTGTCGACGGAGCGGAAAACGTGAGGTCGAGCTCGATCTCGTCATCGGCCGCGAACCGCTCGCGCGGGTCGAGTGTTGTGACAGATTTGCTGTCCAGCCCGCTCTCCGATCGAGGCACTGGAAAGTACGTCGCTCGCGGCCGCCAGGCAAACCCGAAGCCGCGGGCCTGGCCGAAAACCTCGAACGCGCCCACATCGAGCCCATTGTTCACGTTTTTTGGTTCGATCGGAAGATCAACCTTTTCGAAAAGATAGCGGCCCGCGGCGTCGGTCGTCGTTTCGGCAATCCGTTTCCAGTCAGCCGCGCAGGACCCCAGGTAGATCTTGGCGCCAGCAATCGGCTTCCCGGTCGGATCCAGCGCCTGTCCCGTGACTGTGACCGGATACAATTTCTTGGTCGAGCCGAGAGCAGTTTCAGGTGCAGCCTCGATTTTCTCCTCGGCTGTCTTTTCGGTTTTCTTTTCGGGGGCCGGCGTAGCCGGCTCCGAGAGCGGAGTCTTCACCGGTGCTTTCGGTTCGGCTGCCGCAATTCCGGAATGTACGGCAGCCAATGCGAACGCCAGGCCAGTGGCCGACGCCAGCAGCAGCCCAGAAAGCTGAGCGGTCAGTGGGAGGTGGCTGCGCGTATCGTCGAACAATGCCTGAAAACGATTGTCGAGCGCATTGCGGCGCGCCATGCCGACCGCCGCGTCGAATCGCGGAGCTCGCAGCGAACGGGCCAGTTCGAGCAAGTGACCTGCATATTCCGTGGGGCGCTCACCGCAGAGCACGACCCGATCGTCGCAGGCGTACTCGCATTCGACGCGCAGCCGATGCAGTGCATACCACGCCAGGGGGTGAAACCAATAGCACGCCGCCGCCAATCGACCGGCAAGTTGACAAACCACGTCGTGCCGCCGGATATGCGCCAGCTCATGGAGCAGCACGAGCCGCCGAAGGCTAACGGGCCAATTGCGGGCCTCGGCGGGAAGCAAAATCACCGGACGCATCACACCCCAAGTCAGTGGGATGATCGATTCCGCGGATTCTCGCACGTCGACGCAACCACGAATTCCCAGTTTCCTGCATGATGTTTCGATAAGTTGGTTCCAGTCGGAATCGATCACGGACCGCGATCGGGCCCGCCGGCGTTCGTTGGCGAATAAACCGAGCAGCGTCGGGAACGCCGCCAGAAGCAATCCCGCCATCCAGACGCTGGACAGCCAGCTTCCGGCCGTCCAGCGTGCATCGGTTCCCCCGGTGCTCCTCCCGGCTTCGATGAAGGTGTTTGCCGACGGTGGTTCTGCGGCCAATTTCTGCTCGGCAAATCTGTCTGGTAATCGTTCTTGCCTCGTGGCCATTTCGGCGATAACCGGTTTGGAAACTTCACTTTCAGCCCCTTTCGCAACCTCGGGTCGCGCCTCGTCTCTCGCAGGGGTTACCGGACTCCGGTCCATGGCGCTCGGCGTTTCGGCAACATCCGCTGTCGCGGGCCACAGTGGCATGCCCCAGCCGGGAATAATCCAGGAAAACATGGGGATGACCAGCAGGCCGCACAGTGTCAATGTCCACAACCGGTGGTGAACCGCGGCGGATGCGCGACGGCCTACGGCTGCCGTCAATGTCGACAGCATGAGCAGCAACGTGGCCTTCGCAATTGTGTCGGCGAGAAATAACACCGTCACGTCGGAAGCGACCGCATTATTGAACCAGTCAATCATTGCTCACTTTCCTTTCTGCCGGGCTGCTTCGATCACTTGTTCCAGTCGCAGAACGTCGTCGTCAGTCAGTTTTGCAGCGGAAGAATGCAGGATCGCAGCGACAGCATCAGTCGTCGAGCCAGCAAAGAACGTCTGCATCAGATGCTTGAGGGCCGACCGCATGGCCGTCGCGCGCGAATGCGCGGGTCGATAGACATACTTATTTCCCACCTGTCGATGGACGAGCAACTCCTTTTTCTCCAGCAATCGGATCATCGTGCGGATCGCCGAATAGCTTGGCGGATCGGACAACTTCTCGAGGACCTGAGCGACCGACGCTTCGCCAAGCTGGTAGATGGCGTCCATGATCTGCCGTTCACGAGCACCGAGTCGTCCGCGGAGATGTTGCTTGGGCATACTATTCTTCGAAGCAAAGGAATTGATCGTGTTCCTGATTGCGGCCACTGAGATCGAATCTGGCAGTCTATTAACACATGGCAGTATATTGCCATTAGCGGAAAATGTCAAACAAGGAGGGGAACCGCAACCATGTGGCAGGGTCAGAGCGTGAAAGAAGTTGGACATCGAGCCGATGAGCATCTTTCGAGAGTTGATGCGACGTGGCTCACAATCCACGCCAGCGATGGCCCTGACCGGATGGCTCAAATGTGCCCCCTTGCTCCTCGTCCAGCTCATCGGGGCCATCGCTGGATTTTCAGCTCCGACGATATCAATCTTCGTGCGGCCGCTCTTTGCTGCAATGCGCCGTTTCATATCGACGCTCTGACACCGCCACACATCCAATTCAATCCCCGGCGAGGGATAACTCAGACTGTCCCCCTGCGCATCTCGCTATAATCTTCCGCGAATTCTTCGCGTCTCGCCGGCAAAACATTGTCTCCTGCGAAGCTCGCGCCTACGATTCCGTAGACTGTCGTACACCCCAAAAGAACGAGACGAAATCATGTATCCTGTGATCGAAGATGTCGTTGACCGCAAATCCTCTGGTCGAATTGATTCGGACCGTCAGCCCATGAAATCTGCCGATGATACCGCACTATTCGATGCTTATTCCCAGGCAGTCATCTATGCAGCCGAGAAAGTGGGGCCGTCGGTCGTCAATGTCGAGGTTCGTCATCGCACCGGCGGGCGGGGAGCGAATGGTGAACCGCGCGACGGTGGACGCTCGGGCGGCAGCGGCTCGGGATTCGTGCTGACGCCGGACGGTTTCCTCTTGACGAACAGCCACGTCGTGCATGACGCCGATGAAATTCAGGTGACTCTGGCGGACGGGTTCCGGTCGGCGGCCGATCTGATCGGCGACGATCCGCACAGCGATCTGGCTGTGATTCGCGTCCGCACGTCGGGGCTGACGCACGCCACGCTCGGCGATTCACAGCAGATTCGGGTCGGCCAATTGGCGATCGCCGTCGGCAATCCGCTGGGCTTTCAGTGTTCGGTGACGGCCGGCGTCGTGAGCGCCCTGGGACGGTCGCTGCGCTCACGATCGGGGCGGCTGATGGACGACGTCATCCAGACCGACGCGGCATTGAATCCCGGCAACTCCGGCGGGCCGCTCGTCAATTCGCGAGGCGAGATCATCGGCGTCAATACGGCGATCATCCTGCCGGCGCAGGGAATCTGTTTCGCCATCGCCAGCAACACGGTGAAACGGGTGGCGACGCAGCTCATCGCCTATGGCAAGTTCCGGCGGAGCTATATCGGCGTCGCGGGACAAAATGTCGAGCTCCCCCGTCGGCTCGTGCGCGAGCATGATCTGCTGGAGGACTCCGCCATCCTCGTTGTCGGGATTGAAGGTGGCGGCCCTGCGCTCAAAGCCGGACTCGAATCCGGCGATTTGATCGTCGCCTTCGACGCTGTCCCAATCACCTGCATCGACGATCTGCACGCGCAATTGACCGACACCCGCGTCGGCAGCGCGACGCAGATTACGATCATCCGCCAAGGCCGGCGCGAACAGCTCGCCATCGTTCCCGCCGAGTTGGGGTGAATCGGGCTGGAATTCAGATTACTCAG
>DASYAR010000225.1:0-13222 GCA_036501235.1 Planctomycetaceae bacterium | reverse complement strand
GTCGTCGTCGTGAGCATCAAGAAGGCTTTGCCGGGAGGCGCGGTGAAGGCGGGGGACGTCGCGCGGGGCGTGATCGTCCGCGTTCGCAAGCCAACGCGGCGCGCCGACGGCAGTTACGTGCGGTTCGACCGTAATGCCATCGTGCTGATCGACAACGAGCTCAATCCCAAGGGGACGCGCATTTTCGGGGCCGTGGCCCGCGAGCTGCGCGACCGCAAATTCATGAAGATCATCAGTCTGGCGAGCGAGGTAGTATAGGCTATGAAGATCAAGCGCGGAGATATGGTGCAGGTGCTCGTGGGCGACGACGCCGGCGGTGCGCCCCGCAAGGTGCTCGAAATCCTCGATGGCGGCAAGAAGGTCGTCGTCGAAGGGGTCAACCGCGTCTACAAGCACGTCCGCCGCGGGCACCCCAAGAGCCCGCAGGGGGGGCGGTTGTCACGCGAGATGCCGATTGACATCTCCAATGTGCTGCTTTACTGTAACGCTTGCGGCCGCGGCGTCCGCGTGGGGTTCAAATACAAGGCGGACGGCAGTAAGAGCCGGCACTGTAGAAAGTGCCAGGCCGATCTGGGGGCGGTCAGTCCGCCCCGTCCCCGTTATGCCGGAAAAGCCTGATCGTCAGGTACGGTCAGGTGCGCCCGGTCGTCGTGTGTGTTGGAAATAGAAGCGTCGATTTCGTGTGACGTGATTGCGGTTATGAACATCGTCCGCCGATGCGAAAGCGGCGGATGCAAGGTGGGTATCAGACATGGCGAGACTCCAGGATCGATTCACGAAGGAAGTGCAGCCTCGGTTGGCCGAAACGCTCGGCCGCAAGAACCGGCACTCGCTCCCGCGCTTGACGAAGATCGTCGTCAATATGGGAGTGGGACAGGCCTCGCAGGACCGCAAACGGCTCGAAGAAGCCACGGGGCATCTGGCCACGATCACCGGGCAAAAGCCCCTCGTAACCAAGGCGAAAAAGGCCATTTCCGCTTTCCGCCTGCGCGAAGGGATGGAGATCGGTTGCAAGGTGACGTTGCGCGGCCGGCGGATGTATGAATTTCTCGATCGCCTGATTTCGCTGGCTTTGCCTCGCGTGCGCGACTTTCGGGGCCTCAGTGCACAGGCGTTCGACGGCAACGGCAACTACACATTGGGGTTGTCCGAGCAACTCGTGTTTCCAGAAATCGAGGCCGACAAGGTCACGCACACGCAGGGCATGCATATCTCGCTCGTGACGACGGCGGAGAACGACGACGAAGCACGCGTGCTGCTTAAGGAATTGGGATTGCCGCTGATTACAGTCAAGGCCAATTGAAGCGATGTGCACCGCAGGCGGATTTTTGGCATTGCGAATTTGTTGTACCGGGGTTTTTGTGACGAGGTTGTTTGTACCGAGGTTTTTGTAGAGTGGTGAATAAAGTCTGACGACGAGGGACGTATGGCAAGCAAGGCGAAGATCGAGAAGGCGAACCGGAAACCGAAGTTCAGTTGCCGGCGCGAAAGGCGTTGCCAATTGTGCGGCCGTCCCAGCGCCGTCTACCGCAAGTTTAAATTGTGCCGGTTGTGTTTCCGCGACATGGCGCTGGACGGATTGATTCCTGGCGTGAAGAAGGCGAGCTGGTGATTCCATGATGACCGACCCCATTGCAGACATGCTGACCCGCATCCGGAATGCGGTGGCGATCGAACGTCCCTCCGTCGATATGCCCGCCTCCCACGAGAAGGTCGGCATTGCCCAGGTTCTGCATCGTGAAGGCTATATCTGGGATTTCGAAGTCGTCGACGGAAAGCCCACCAAGATCCTGCGCGTTAATCTGAAATATGGCCCCAACGGTGAACGGATCATTCAAGAAATCAAACGGGTCAGCAAGCCCGGCTGCCGGGTCTATAAGAAGTCGGGCGAGCTGCCCGTAGTCCTGCAGGGAATGGGAATCAGCGTCGTCTCGACGAGCCAGGGAATCCTGAGCAATCGCGAAGCGAAGACCAAGGGAGTCGGCGGCGAAGTGTTGTGCACGGTTTATTGAAGGACGCTTGTCATGTCTCGAATCGGAAAAAAACCAGTTCCTCTCCCCGCCGGCGTGACGGCCAAGGTCGACGCGGGCGTGTTTTCCGTCAAGGGTGCTCAGGGAGAGCTCAAGCTGCAGTTTCATCAGGCGATGCAGGTGAAAGTCGACGAGGCCGCGAAGCAGATCGTCGTTTCGCGCCCCGACGATGAACGGCAGAATCGCGCTCTGCACGGCCTGACGCGCAGTCTGATCAACAACATGGTCTCGGGCGTCGTCAAGCCGTTCGAGAGGAAGCTCGAGATCATCGGCGTCGGTTACCAGGCTTCGATCGGCGGCAAGACGCTGAATTTGCAGGTCGGATTCGCCAACGTCATCAAGTTGCCGATTCCCGCTTCGGTCAAGTGCACACTGCCCGATAACACGCACATTCACCTGGCTAGCGCCGATAAGCAGGCCGTCGGGCAATTCGCCGCCGTGATCCGCAAAGTACGCCCCCCCGAACCATACAAGGGCAAGGGAATCCGCTACGAAGGCGAGCACGTGCGTCGGAAAGCAGGCAAGGCATTCGCGAGCGGCGGCTAACAGAGGCGGGCCGGCAGTGGGTTTACCTGCCGGGCGACACGCGGTTCAGTTCCATCGATTTTGCGTAGTTCAAGCAACATGAAGAATTCCAAACGCATTCCTTATCAGCGGCAGGTGCGGGCCTGGCGCGTCCGCAAACGCATCTCGGGCACGGCCGAGCGCCCCCGCCTGACGGTGTTTCGCAGCAATAAGCACATCTACGCGCAGATCATCGACGACCAGCAGGGGCACTCGCTCGTATCGGCCAGCACGGCGGAGAGCAGCCTGTGCGCCGAGGGGGAGAACGGCGGGAACAAGGCGGCGGCGATCAAGATCGGCAAGGCGATCGCCGTGCGGGCCCTCGAAAAGGGAATCAAGCAAGTGGCTTTCGATCGCGGGCGATATCGTTATCATGGCCGGATCGCTGCGCTGGCGGATGCCGCGCGCGACGGCGGGCTCGACTTTTAATCGTGTGAACTTTTTAGAGGTGCTTCGTGGCGAGTGAATCCCGAGAGTCCCGAGAAGGCCAGGAAAAGGTCATCCAGATCCGCCGTTGTGCGTGCGTGGTCAAGGGGGGCCGGCGCTTCACGTTTACGGCATTGGTCGTGCTGGGAGACAAGCGCGGCAAGGTGGGCTGGGGCTATGGCAAGGCTTCTGAAGTTCCCCTGGCTGTTGAAAAGGCCGTGAAGGGGACCAACCGCAATTCCATCCAGGTGCCGCTGGCCGAGACCACGATTCCGCATCTGGTGGAGGGCCGTTACGGCGCCGCCAAGGTTGTGCTGATTCCCGCCCTGCCCGGAACGGGCGTCATCGCCGGCAACACCGTGCGGGCCGTCATGGAATCGGCGGGCGTCCACGACGTGCTCACGAAGAGCCGCGGTTCGACGAACCCCATGAACCTGGTTCGTGCGACGCTCGACGCGCTCGGTAAACTGAGAACGAAAGATCAAATCGCGCGGCTGCGCGGGGTAACAATCTAATGATTATCAACGACGTACATCGCGGCATCGTCAAACGGAAGAACCGGAAGCGCGTCGGGCGCGGCTTGGGTTCGGGGCATGGCAAGACGGCGGGCCGCGGCGACAAGGGGCATTCGGCCCATTCGGGCCATTCGCGCCGGCGGGGTTTCGAGGGGGGGCAGAAGCCTCTCTTCCGACGGCTCGCCAAGAGCGGCTTCAGCAATAAATATTTTTCGAAGGTCGTGGCGATTATCAACGTCGCCGACCTCGAAGAGCTGTTCGAAAGCGGCGCCACGGTCGACGTAGCTGCTCTTGAAGCGCTGCACGTCGTCACCGGCAAGTACGACGTCGTCAAGATCCTGGGGAACGGCGCCCTGACGAAAAAGCTTTCCGTCAAGGCCCACGAATTTTCGGCCTCGGCGATCGAAAAAATCACGGCAGCCGGGGGGCAGGCCGAAAGGCTCGTTTGACCTTGTCCACGGTGACACTCACAGTGACATTCACAGTGACATTCGATTTTTCGGGCACTCTCTGTATTACGGGCTGCGGTTCGGTGGATGGAACTGTATCGGGGGAACGGAAGCTCCGGTCCTTTCACTCTGAGAGGATGAACTGATCATGTTTGCCAAGTTTGCCACGATCTTCAAAATTCCCGAGCTGCGGAGAAAAATCTATCTCACGCTGCTGCTCCTGTTCGTGTATCGAATGGGGTTCTACATCGCCTTGCCGCACATCGACCAGGTGCGCATGGCCGAGAGCTTCAAGAAACTGCAGTCGCCCGGCGATTCTCTGGGGCAGACACTGGAGCTGGTCGAGCTGTTCTCGGCCTCGAACTTCGGGAACAGTACGATCTTCGGCCTGGGGATCATGCCCTACATCTCAGCCTCGATCATTCTGCAGCTTCTGGGGAGCGTCTACCCGCCTCTGGAAAAGCTTCAGAAAGAGGGAGAGGCAGGGCGCAAGAAAATCAACGAGTATACCCGTTACCTGACGGTCGGGTTGTGTTTCGTGCAAAGCTACATGTGGCTCTTGTTTCTCGCCAGGGAAACTCAGTCGCATGGGGGCATTCTGTATAAGAGCTACAGCGGCATCTATCCGACACTGGTCGCCGCCGTCACAATGACGGCCGGCACCGTGTTCCTGATGTGGCTGGGCGAACAAATCGACGAATACGGGATCGGCAACGGGATCAGCCTGATCATCATGGCGGGGATCCTGTCGCGAATTCCCAAGGCGCTCAACAAGCTGTACGAAACGTACTTGGCCAAGGGGGTGGGCCTGGGAGGTGATACGGGGGTCGAAAAGCTGCTGATCCTGGCGATATTATTTGTCGCCGTCATTGTCGGGGTGATATTCATCACCCAGGGGCAGCGGCGCATACCGACACAAAGCGCCAAGCACGTGCGCGGTCGGCGTGTGTGGGGCGGGCAGAAGCAGTTTCTCCCCTTGCGCGTCAATCAGGCGGGGGTGATGCCGATCATTTTCGCTTCGAGCCTCTTGATGTTCCCCACGATCATCCTGCAGAATCTGCGGACGACGTCGTTGGGGTCCTGGTTCATCATCGAACAGCTCGATGCTTCGTTCGGCGGCGAGCGCGGTTTCATTTACAACATGTGCTACATCGGTTTGATCTACTTCTTCTGCTATTTCTGGACGGCCATCACATTCAATCCCAAGGATATGGCCAATAACCTCAAGGACTACGGAAGTTTCATTCCGGGGCACCGTCCCGGCAAGCGGACTGCCGAGTACCTGGAACGGGTCATGGTCCGGATCACATACGTGGGAGCAGCGTTTTTGGCGCTGGTGGCCGTCATTCCCACGGTCGTCCAGGGATTTCTCAGCATCGACTTCGTCATCGCCAGTTTCTTCGGGGGAACGGGACTGTTGATCGTCGTCTCGGTCGGCTTGGATCTCGTCCAGAAGATCGACAGCCATCTGGTGATGCGCAATTACGGAGGGCTGCTGGAATCGTAACCGAGTCGGCGGCTGCGGACGGACGCTTCGCAAAACCGCATCGCTCGGCATTCAGCATCGGGAGTTGGTGGTGTGATTTCGCTCAAGCGTCCACGGGAAATTGAATTGATGCGCGAGGCGGGGCGCCTCGTCGGCGAGGCGCACCGGCTGATCCGCGGCATGATCGAGCCAGGCGTCACCACGCACGAGATCGACGCGGTTGTCGAAAAGCTGTTTGCCGACGCGGGGGCGACGCCGCTGTTCAAAGGCGTTCCGGGCAAGGTGCCGTTTCCTTCGGTCTGTTGCATTTCGGTGAATGAGCAGGTCGTGCACGGAATTCCCGGCCCCCGCCGGGTGGAAAATGGAGACATCGTCAAGGTTGATACCGGGTGTCGGCTGAATGGCTGGTGTGGAGACTCGGCCTGGACATATGCCGTTGGCCAAATCGATCCCCTCAAGCAGAAACTGATGAAAATCGGCGAAGAGAACCTGTACCTGGCCATACGCGAGTGCGGTCGCCGCCAGCGCTGGTCTGAAGTGGCTTTGGCGATGGAACAGCATGTTCGGGGGGCGGGCTTTAGCGTCGTGGAGCAGTTCGTCGGCCACGGAATCGGCCGCGAAATGCACGAAGATCCGCAAGTGCCGAATTTCGTGAGCAGTCAGCTCAAGCGTCACGACTTCCGCATCGAGCCGGGGCTGGTGGTGGCCATCGAGCCGATGGTGAATGCGGGGACGAAGAACGTGCGGGTGCTGAAAGATCATTGGACGGTGGAAACGAAAGACAAGAAACCAAGCGTGCATTTCGAACACACGGTGGCGATCACCGCCGCCGGGCCCGACATCCTGACCTTACCAGAGAAATTCCCCTGAATTCCTCCCGAAAGCGGGGGGTGGCTGCCTTGTGGAGCAGTCCCTGAATTCCCTATAATCCGGGGTCCGTCCCGGGCCGGAAGTCCGGTGGATGGCGCATTCCAGAAAGTCACGGTTTTTACGATGAAGATTCGAGCCAGCGTCAAACGAATTTGCGAAGGTTGTAAGGTAGTGCGCCGCAAAGGGCGAGTGTACGTGATCTGCTCGTCGAATCCGCGGCATAAGCAGCGGCAAGGTTAGATCACGGGGCGAGGTTCAGCAGCGCAAGCGATCCAATATCGCAATATCCAGTGCAGGAAATTCAGTCAGCTAAACGGAGCGATTCGGCATGCCGCGTATTTCGGGTGTAGACATTCCCGGCGAAAAACCCACTTACATTTCTCTGGGCTATCTTTATGGGATCGGCCGCGCGACGGCCATCCGCATCTGCCGGTCGTTGAATGTCGACATGCAGCGCAAGGCGAAAGAACTGTCGGACGACGATCTGGCGCGGATCGCCACGCTGTTGGATAAAGAGTACGTGATCGAAGGACAGCTGCGCCGCAAGATTCAGCAAGACATTGCGCGACTTCGCGATATCGGCTGCTACCGTGGCTTGCGGCATCGGCGGGGCTTGCCGGTGCGCGGGCAGCGTACGCGCACGAACGCGCGCACGCGAAAAGGGGTGCGAAAGACGGTCGCCGGCAAGAAGGGCGTCAAAGAGATGCGGTAGTGCCGGCTGCTCCTAAAATCGCTCTCGCGTTTACGTCAGTGCTTTCCCTGGCTTGCCTTCTTCGCGTCGTCGATCGATATCACAGCTTCAGAGAAACAAATTAAAGCATGAATTTTCTTCAAGGAGTTGATGGGTGAGCAAAGTCGTTCGCAAAAAAATTCGTCGCAATGTGGCCCGCGCCATCGCGCACGTCAAGGCGACGTTCAACAACACGACCGTCACGATCACCGATCTGAACGGCGACGTCTTGTGCTGGGCGACGGCCGGCACGTCGGGTTTCAAGGGGAGCCGCAAGAGCACTCCGTTCGCCGCACAGCGCGCCGCCGAAACCTGTGCCGAAAAAGCCTCCAAATTCGGCGTCAAGGAAATCGAAGTTCGCGTCAAGGGTCCCGGGTCGGGGCGCGAAAGCGCGATCACCGGTTTGCAGTCGGCCGGATTGTCGATCAAGGCGATCGAAGACGTCACTCCGCTGCCTCATAACGGTTGCCGCCCACCGAAGCGGCGTCGCGTATAACCGTCTGCCTTGGGACAAGCGGGACGGCCCGCATTCGGCCGGACTGAAAACGGCAGCATTTAGAGTCAGATTCAGCCCAGACAGATTCAAAACAGACCAGTCCAGAAAATCCAGGAACTTTACGGAAACGATTCGAACATGGGACGCTATACAGGTCCGGTTTGCCGCTTGTGCCGCCGGGAAGGCGTAAAGCTGTTTTTGAAGTCGTTGCGTTGCGACTCGCCAAAATGCGCCATCGAGCGTCGCGGCGATCAGCAGCCCGGCATGCATACCGTCAAGCGCCGCAAGATCAGCGATTACGGCTCGCGGCTTCGCGAGAAGCAGAAGGTCAAGCGCTATTACGGCGTGTTCGAGCGGCAGTTCCGTCGCTACATGGATATCGCCGGCCGGTCGAAGGGCAATACCGGCAGCACGTTGATGAGTCTGCTTGAGCGGCGGCTCGACAACATCGTGCATCGCCTGGGATTTGCCGGTTCGCGGCGCCAGGCGCGGCAGCTTGTCTGTCACGGCCATATTTGCGTGAACGGCCGAAAAGTGAACATTCCCAGTTACCTGGTTAAGGCCGGGGACACCGTGAGCGTCAAGCCCCGCCCCAAGAGCCTGCGCTTCGTGCGGCAAAGCCTCGAAGGTTTTACCGGACGTGTTCCCGAGTTTCTGGCGCTCGACAAGCACGACGCGCCCGAAGGCAAGGTCGTTCGTCTGCCGGGCATTGAAGACGTGTCGATTCCTGTCGAGCCGGCCCTGATCATCGAGCTCTTGTCGAAATAACGTAAAACAGTTCCTGCGATTGGGACATTTCCTACGATTGGGAGAGGTACAGATGCGAATTCGTTGGCGCGGACTGGAATTGCCCAGCCGGTTGATTCCCGATGTCGATACGGCCACGTCTACTTATAGCCGGTTTGTCGCAGAGCCCTTCGAACGCGGATTCGGCGTGACGATCGGCAACAGTCTGCGGCGGATCCTGCTCGCCAGCCTGGAAGGCAGTGCCGTCACGCGGATCAAGATTCAGGGCGTGCAGCATGAGTTCACGACGATCCCCGGCGTCGTCGAAGACATTACCGACGTCGTTCTCAACATCAAATCGCTGGTCGTCAAGAACTACAGCGCCGAGCCGCGCACGTTGCGGATTGAACAGCACACCCGCGGCGTGGTGACGGGGGCGAACATCATCACCGACGGGCAGGTCGAGGTGCTCAACAAGAACCTCGTCATCGCCACGATGACCGACGACGTCCCCTTCCTGATGGAGCTGGCGGTGGAAAACGGACGCGGATACGTCCCGGCCACCGAGCACTATCTGCGCAATCCCGAGGTGGGCGTGATTCCGGTCGACGCCATCTACTCGCCGGTGACGCGCGTCCGCTATAAGATCGAAGATACCCGCGTCGGACAGCGGACGAACTACGACCGGTTGATCCTTGAGATCTGGACGAACGGCACGATTACGCCTGATATGGCGCTGGTCGAGGCGGCCAAGATCCTGCGGAAGCACTTGAATCCGTTCGTCACCTACCGCGAGCCCGGCCCCGAGATGCCGCCCGACCGCGGCTTGCAGGGGATGTCTGAAGCGACTGGTTACTCGCCGCTCGATCTCGAGCTCGAAGAAAAGCTCACGCGCAGCCTGGCCGAGCTCAACCTGTCGGTGCGGGCCACGAACTGCCTCGAGTCGGAAGGCATCAACACGGTGCGCGACCTGGTCGCGCGGACCGACGACCAGTTGCTGCAAGTCCGTAACTTCGGGGAAACGACGCTGCAGGAAGTCCGCGACCGCCTGCAGGCGATCGGCCTGCGGTTGGGCATGCGTTTGCCGCAGTCGTCGCGCAGTTGAAGGTCGAGCTCAAAGCCCAGTTCAGCAGGCAATTGACTGGCGAGAGTTTGTCAGAGAAAAGCATTCGACTTCTGTCGCAACGGTCGGCAGAGGCGATATGAAATTCGTGGTTGTCTTGAAATTCAAGGATCGGCGGTTGTCCCATGCGACACAAAATGAAAGGCCGCACGCTCGGCCGGAATGCCTCTCACCGACATGCCATGTTTCGCAACATGGCGGCCAGCTTCATCCGCACACTGCGCCCCGGCGACGACGATCCGAACAAGCCCAAGGTGCAGGGACGGATCATTACGACCGTCGCCAAAGCCAAAGAATTGCGTCCGTATATCGAGAAACTGGTGACGGTGGCCCGCAAGGCCGCCATTCATGAGCGCGAGGCCCTGGCCTTCGCCACGACAGCCCAGCGCAACTCGGCTGAATGGAAGTCTTGGAGGGAATCCGACCGGTATCAGAAATGGAATCAGGCCATCGCGCCGGCGGTCAAATCGCGTCGCAAGGCGTTTGCCCTGCTGCGGGACAAGCTGGCCGTGCAGATCCTGTTCGATGAACTGGCCAAACGGTTCGAGTCCCGAGACGGCGGTTATACTCGCATCGTGCGAATCACCGCCCGCCGATTGGGCGATGCCGGCCCCCAGGCGCTGATCGAGTTCGTTGGCGTGCACGACCGCGTCAAGCAACGCCGTACACGTACGGCTCCGATCGCCGCTCCGGCCGCTCCCGCATCGCCGGCTCCGGCGCCCCAGCCCGCTGCCGAGCCGCCCGCTTCGTAATAGTCCACACCGTCAGGCGTCGAGTGCCGCGGGACCTCCGTACGGCGGGCTTCAGTACATCCGTGAACGACGCTGCCGTTGTCGTCTGGCGCAGCGATACCTATTTGTTTACCGCGTCGACCATTGGCTTTGGGTGAAAAGATGCAAATTGAAAATTGGTAATTGAAAATTTCGAATTGAGGGACCCATTCGGCCCAGTTTTCAATTGGCATTTTACAATTCTCAATTTTCCATCCCCGTCCCCGGGTTTGCCCTTCCCCGAACCGGCCGATTTTGCTGAAATACGGCCCGCTTTCTCCCTTACTGTCGCGAGAAAGGATTCTCCACAGCATGCCGACAGCGGCTCAGCCGTTTGATTTCACCCAGGCGATGCGCTCCCTCTGTGAAGACATCGCCGGGCGCCTACCCGAATTCGAACACGTGCGGATGGACCAAGTGGCCGTCACGTTCGCCCAGGCCCGGCGTCGCGTATCCTATGGCCTGCAGGCCAAGCTCACCCCGCTGCGGTTCGAGGGGGGCCAACTCTATACCCGCCGCCGGGGCCGGATGTGGACGATCCAGCGCTGGTACTCGGGCGACGTCGAGATGCTGTATATCCTCACGTTCTACCTGCCGCGGTTTCTCGAGCAGTCATTTCGCGAGAAACTGATCACTGTCGTACACGAGTTGTACCACATCGGCACCGAATTCGACGGCGACATCCGCCGCCTGCCCGGCCACTATCACGTGCATTCGCACAGCCAGAAAGAGTACGACCGCGCCATGGATGCGCTGGTCGACCGGTATCTGGACTCAGGGCCGCCCGACGAATTGTTCCAGTTCCTGCGCGCCAGCTTTCGCGAGCTGACGCTCAGGCATGGGAGCGTCGTCGGCATCCGCGTTCCGATCCCCAAGCTGCTGCCGCTGTCGAAATCGGCTTAAACCTCTTACAGCGTCAACAGGCCGCCGGCCTGGAGATACTTCATGACGTCATCGGCGCATTCGTCGATGCTCTTCTTGCCGCCGTCGAGGACGAGCTCAGGCTTTTCGGGGGCCTCGTACGGATCATCGATCCCGGTGAACCCCTTAAGCTGGCCGGCGCGGGCCTTCTTATACAGCCCCTTCGGATCGCGGGCTTCGCAGATCTCGATGGGCGTATCCATGAACACCTCGACGAATTCGCCCGGACCGAGCAGCGCCCGAACGGCGTTGCGATCGGCCCGATAAGGCGAGATGAACGCCGTCAACGTGATCACCCCGGCGTTCGTAAACAGCTTGGCGACCTCGCCGATGCGACGGATGTTTTCGGCCCGATCTTCCGCAGAAAAACCGAGATTCTTGTTGAGTCCCATGCGGATATTGTCGCCGTCGAGCACGTACGACCGCTTCCCGAGAGAATGCAGCTTGTGATCGACCGTGTTGGCGACGGTGCTCTTGCCGCTGGCCGACAGGCCCGTGAACCACAGAATGGCTCCTTTGTGGCCGCTTAATTGGAATCGCTCGGCCTTGGAAACGGAATGTTCGTGCCAGTGGACGTTGGTCGCCTTCTGTTCAGCCATTGTCGATCGTGCTCCTTGTTGGTGGGCTTGATCGCAGCCGGACCGCGGCTGAGTCGCCCTGTCAAAAAATGCGTGGAATTGCGTCGAATTCGGAAGGCAAATACTAGGAAATGCCGTACCACGGGGGAAGCCCAAAGGGGAATTACGCGATCAGGTCGCGAATGATTTTCGCGGCCCCCTCTGGGCCGATCAGGCGCTGATCAAGCCCCTGATACGGATGGCTGAACTTGAAGGGGTCCAGGCCCATCAAATGCAGGATCGTGGCCTGCAAGTCGTGCACGCCGACCTGGTTCTCGGTGACGAAATATCCGAAATCGTCGGTCTGGCCGTAATTGAGTCCCCCCTTGATGCCGCCTCCCGCCATCCAGATCGTGTAGCAATGAGGATGATGATCGCGCCCCAGAAACGTCGAGCCGCCGCGGGCCTCGTTCATCGATGTGCGGCCGAATTCCCCTCCCCACACGACCAGCGTTTCGTCCAACAGGCCGTGTGCCTTGAGGTCTTGAATCAAGGCGGCGATCGGCTGATCGACGTCTTTGCACTTGCGCGGGAGCGCGTTCATGATGTCGTCCCCCGTCCCGGTGCCGTGAATGTCCCAGCCCCAGTCGAAAAGCTGCACGTACCGTACTCCCCGTTCGACCAGGCGGCGTGCCAACAGACAATTGTTGGCGAACGACCCGGCCCCCGGAGCCGCGCCGTACGCCTCTTGCACGTGCTTGGGTTCTTTGGAGATGTCCATGACGTCGGGCACGGCAATCTGCATGCGATAGGCGAGCTCATACTGGCTGATCCGAGTCTGCGTTTCCGGATCGCCGTATTCCTGAAGCTCCAGTTCGTTGAGTTTCTTGAGGGCATCCAGACTGCGGCGGCGCGTGGCGCGGTCCATCCCTTTCGGATCGCTCACGTACAAAATCGGTTCGCCCGACGACCGGCACTGCACTCCTTGAAACACCGAAGGCAGAAACCCGCTCCCCCAGGCACTTTTGCCCCCCGTCGGATCGCTGCCGCCGCTGATCAGCACGACGAACCCCGGCAGGTCCTGGCTCTCGGAGCCCAGTCCGTACGTGATCCAGGAACCCATCGACGCATTGCCGAACCGCGGCGAACCGGTGAACAGCATCAGGTCGGCTGGCGCATGGTTGAACTGGTCGGTGCTCATCGATCGAATGACGGCCACGTCGTCGACGATTTTGCCGATGTTCGGAAACAGATCGCTGACCCAAGTTCCGGCCTGCCCGTGTTGTTGAAACTTGTACGGGCACCCGAGCAGCTTGGGATGACCTTTGATGAACGCGAACCGTTGGTTCTTGAGCAGCTCATCAGGGCACGGCTGCATGTTGAATTTCACGAGTGTCGGCTTGTAATCGAACAGTTCTTGCTGTGGGGGAGCGCCCGCCATTTCGAGGTAAATGATGCGTTTGGCTTTCGCCGGGAAGTGCGGTTGCTTTGGAGCGAGAGGATTGTCGTTCGCGGGCGGTTGCGGTGCCGCGGTTCCGGGCCGTGCCAAGAGAGCCGAC
>DASYAR010000224.1:0-12018 GCA_036501235.1 Planctomycetaceae bacterium | reverse complement strand
CGGACAACGGCGCCGGTTGGTGATCGGCAACCGCATCCTGGGCGGCGGTTATCACGCCACTTTTCACCAGTTCGCCCCGTCGCTCAAGTTCGCCGAGTACACTGCGGGCGGCGGTTTCATCGCGGCAGCCGGTCGCCATCTCGACCACAATATTCGAACCGTTGCGGTACCTGGCAGTAAATGTCTTGGCTTCAATCACGATCCGATTCAGGCCGTCTTTGCCGGTCGTCAGCTTCGCCGTTCGCGTCTTGCCCTTCGCGTTTTTCCAGCGGGCGAATCGTTCGCCGTTGCGGGCGAACACCTCCGCCCCGGCTGGTAGTGGCTTCGTGAACGTCTTGCGGTAGATGGATCCCATTTTTCACTTCGACTTTCGAATCGCTTTTTCGGACAGCCTGAGCGCAAGACCGAAGTACGCCGCCAGCTTGTCTGCCATGTCGAGCCGCAGGGTCTGTTCCCCTCGCGCGAATTTCATGAGAGATTGTCGTTTGACGCCAGAGACTCGTTCGAGCTCTCTGTAAGCAGTCCCGCTACGGGTGATTGCATCCCGGAGCACGTCGGTGATCGGCAGTTCGGTCGGCATACGGTAATCAGTCTTACCTGCAACTATGCCAGAGTCAATTCTTGTTTTATCGATTTCAATCGGTGTCAACGGCGGTCCACTGCTGTCATTGACTTCTTCCGAAATGACAGTTGCCAAGCACGATTACAGTTGACCGAGACGTAGCGATGCGATTTGCTGGCAGCGAGGACATGGGTATGTATACCTGCACCAGGCTCCTGGAGCCTGGAACACCCTGGACGCTGGACGAAGATTCTGTATCTACAGGCAAATCAAAGGTTTGTGTCGTCCATGGCGACCGACCATCGCGGGACCAGAGCAACGTATTGGATTACGTCGGCAGATCAAGAGTACCACTCTGGATGCATTACGTGTCGTATTGGCCCACGTCAGTTTGCGTATTCCAAGGGGCAAAGACGGCCTGAAGTTTCCGCGTGGCGTCTCAGTCTGAGCGTCCACACCGGGATGTCTGATCCCTTGAATTGAATCCTGTGTTGAATTTGGCTTGGTTCCGTCGTTTTTCGGCTCTCCGTCTGACTTTTCCTTTTCAAAAAGGAAATATGACACTGGCGGTCTGGCCTGATGCCCGCATCCTTGGATTCACCGGTACCGTCTCGTTATTCTGTCTCCGAACGGCCTCATTCCTGTTCGGAGACGTTCAGATGGCGATGGCTAAAAAGAAGACACCGGCCGCAGCGCCCGATCCGGCCAAGATGGAGCGCGAGTATCGCAGTTCCACGGTAGAAACTGCGATCGCCAAGATCGCGGAGGCTTACGAGCTTGGCAAAAAGAGCCGCGCTCGGCACGGTACACGGCTGCATGGCCGCCGCGACAAGCCCGTACCGCGCTTCGCGGCCCGGCGTGGCCTTCGCCGCAGCACTGTCGACAGCGCCCGCCTGTTCGCTCGCGTCTTCACACTGCAAGACCTGAAAGCAATCTATCGCTCATGCCGCGAGCACGAATTCCCGCTGGGCATCACGCTGGTCTATCGGACGACGGCAATCGAGAAGCGTACGGAGCGAATGAAGCTGCTGAACCGGGCCATCAGAGAACGCTGGACCCAGAAGAGGCTGGGAATCGAGGTTCGCAGACTTTCCGGCAGCAAACCGTTCGAGGGGCGGCCGCAAAAACTCCCCAAAACCAGTGCCGAAGCCAAAATGGAGATTATCAGTCGGCTTAAACCGATCCTCAACTGGCTGAAAGTGATGAATTCGTCAGAGAAACGCCAACTCGTGCACGAATTGAGGCCCGAGCTCGACAAAGCGGTGAAGGCCCTGCGTGTGCTCGTGGAAGCAGTTTCGTAGGGGCGACGAGGGCCGGAAGCGGCTCAGACCCAGAGCGGCGATTTCTGGAACGGCCGACTCTCGGCTAAAATAGGCGAACGGACTGCAACCGGTTCTCGCGATGGAGGGCGAGCTCCTGCCGGTTCCAGATTCAGGGGAGTTGTACCGGTGGCAAGTGGCGCGTCAATGGCACGCCTGCCGCCGCATCTGTCTGACGCGAAAGGGAGGTCCCGAATCGGAAACCGGACCTGCCAGCCAAATTTCCGTCTCGATCGTCAGTCTGATCGGTTAGAATGGCATCCCAGCACTGTCACTGACGAGCGGGCCAATTCGCAGCTCGGGTGGCGTGGATGGGAGCCTCCGTGAATCGCTATCGAGACCCGTTAACCGACCTGATCGACCAGGGCCGGCCCCGCGGTTTTATTACGTTCCAGATGGTCCATGCCTACCTTCCCGACGAGGGGGGCAGCCCGCAGATGGTCGACGACTTGGTCCTGTCTCTGGAACACGACAAGCTGGACCTTGTCGAAGACCCGGATCAGCCGCGGCACATTCTGGCGACGCTTCCGGCCGAAAAGTCTCGGGACGAGGCGCGAACCGACGAGCAATTCGAAAAGGCAGAAGAATCGACATCGTCATCGATCGCGTCTCGCGACCCCGTGCGAATCTACTTGAGCCAGATGGGAAACATCCCGCTCCTGTCGCGTGATCGGGAGATCTTTCTGGCCAAGAAGATCGAACTGAGTCGCAAGCGGTTCCGACGCGCCTTGTTGGAATGCCATTTTTCGATGACGGCGGCCGTCGAGACGCTGGAAAAGGTCTCCGCCGGCGAACTGGCCTTCGAGCGAACCGTGCGCATTTCCGATGCGGAAAAATCCAGCAAGACACAGATCCTCCGGCGGATGCAATGTAATCTTCCGACGATTAGCCGGCTGCTGGCTCAAAACGTCTCCGATTTCCAGTGTTTCATCAATCCCGCGACGAAGCTTGCCGACCGCAACGAACGGCTCAAATCGCTGGTCGAACGCCGGCGGAAGACGGCGACCCTGTTAGAAGAGCTGAGCCTGCGGACGAAGCTGTTGCAGCCGCTCATGAATAGGCTGTTTCAGGTCGGCCGCCGGACGGACGAGCTCGAACAGCGGATTCGGGATTTGCGCCGTTCACGCCGCAACGTCGACGAATTGCACCGCTGCGAGCGCGAGCTGCACGACATGATGCTGGCGACCCAGGAGACTCCCGAAAGCCTGCGAAACCGCATTCGCACCATCCAGTCGCGGTTCGCAGTCTGGACCGAGGCCAAGCAGGAACTTTCGGGTGGCAATCTGCGGCTCGTGGTCTCGATCGCCAAGAAATACCGCAACCGAGGCTTGAGTTTTCTTGATCTGATCCAGGAAGGAAACGCGGGCCTCATGCGGGGTGTCGAGAAATACGAGTACCGTCGCGGTTACAAGTTCTCGACTTATGCCACCTGGTGGATCCGCCAGGCCGTCACCCGGGCCGTGGCTGATAGTGCCCGCACGATCCGGATTCCGGTCCACATGTTCCAGGCCATGTCGACCCTCAAGGTCAGGAGCGAAGAGTTCCGCCAGAAAAAAGGGCGCGAGCCGACCCTCGACGAGCTCTCGAAATCGGTGGGGATGCCGCTCGAAGAGACCCAGCGGATCATGAGGATCTGGAAACAGCCCGTCAGTATCGACATGCCGGTCGGAGAAAGTGAAAACGCCTCATTCGGCGACTACATTGAAGACAGTTCCGAGCACACGCCTGCCGAGTCGGCGATGCACGGAATACTCAAGGACAAAATCAACATCGTCCTCAAAACCTTGACCTACCGAGAGCGCGAGATCATCAAGCTCCGTTACGGTCTGGGAGACGGGTACAGCTACACGCTCGAGGAAACGGGAAGAATCTTCAAGGTCACGCGCGAGCGCATCCGGCAGATTGAATCAAAAGCGCTCCGTAAGCTGCAGCACGGCAACCGCAGAAATCTGCTGCGAGGGTTTGTCGAAGGCCTGGGCGCCGGGGACGAGATTCCTGTCGGCGCCGGCGAACCGCGGACGGTCAACACAGCCGGTTAGAGATCCCTGGACGTCATCAATGTCCAGGGGGGGCGCCGGTCGCGGTTTGATTCGGCTTCGGGCGCTCGTGCCGATCCGCAGGGATCAAATCCCGTCAAACGGATACGTTCACTGGAATAAATGTTGCCCGCGGTATTCGGGTCGTGATAGGCTGAAATTAAGACGTGGCCCATCCTTGACGCCAGTACCTGCCCCACTCGTGCGTCGGATGGGCCACGTCATTTCATTCCGGACGGCCGATACGCGTCGCCGCCGCGACGAAGCGAGAATCGCCAATTTGGTCTCTGATCCTGTTGCTCAACGCCATCGCTGCGATCGTTTTGATCCTGGTCCGCGATGAAAATGGTACCGGCCATGATCCGCATCTGAAGATTGTCGGTTGGGGTTCGGTGACCTTCGTACTGGAGAGGTCGTCGGGTACCGCGTTGATGCGTGACGTCGGACCTGCCCCGCCAGCTTCCGAAACGGCACCGAAGTCCCCGTCCGCCGAACGATGATGTGGGGCATTCACACCTGATCTGAATCAGGCGTACAGGCCAGAATAGCTCTCTTCAGGAGTTCTTCATGGCCTTCCAGTCGACCTCGGACGGCAATCAATGCCGAATGCAGATGCGGGTCGGCCAACAACTCGGCCGCTTCAACGACGCCGAAATCAACAGAATCGGCGGCGAGCTCCTTCAAGAGAGCAGCGAGCACTCGTTCGTCCTTACGGCGGGCCAGCCCGATCAGTGCTTCGCTTCGGACGACTTCATCCGCGTCGGCAAGTCGGCCAGCCAGAGCGTCACGCAAGGCCGGCGTATCGACTTCCACTTGGGTTCCCAGTCCCCAAGTCGCCCAGTCCCGCACGTCTGAGTCTTCGTCATTCGTGAGTTCCATCAGCGAATCGAGGGCTACAGGATTGTCGTACCCCGTTAAGGCGTGGACGACGGCGTAGCGAACAGAAGGGTCGGGATGGGTTCTGAATCGTGCAGCCGGGCTGATGGCGTCGGCTTCTCCGACGTGGCCCAAAGCGATGAACACAGAATACAGAACCTCGGAATCTCGTTCCCGCCGCAGCATTTTCAGCAGGATGTTGAGCCGCTGTCTCTTGAAGTTTCCGTCAGAGAAGCCCAATTGCCCGATAATGTCTGCTCCCACCCGTCGCTCGACGGCGCAGAAGCTCTGGCACAACTGGCCGGCTCGGACCAGGGCTTCCTCCGTGCCCCGCCAATGAAGTGCGACAACGGCGTCCCAGCCGCCGTCTTCATAGGTGTGGGGGTCGCCCAACGCTGCCGAGATCAGTTCGCTGACGGATCGAGGATCATTTTGCCGGGGATCGACGTAGTTCAAATACGAATCATCCATTTTCAAAACACCCCCAGCATGAATCCGACGCAGAGTGCACAGCCCGGAATCCAGTACTGCAGCACCAGAGAGGAGACACCGTGGTTCACGCACAGGTTCACGGCAGTCGCCACGCCACAGCACCGTTCTCAGCGCCTTAAATTCCGAGCCGGCGATTGACGATATTTCAGGTTGCATCCACGACGACTCTGAAACATCCGAGGTACGAAGATGCCGCGGCAGGCCACAGCAGAACTTGAGCCAAAATCGGAATTGACTGACGACGAAAAGCGGCAGCTTCTCGAAACGACAATTCAAAAAAACGAGAAACTCGCAGAGAGCGGCGTCGAAATGGCCAAGCTCTTTCTTCAGAAGGGGAAGCGGCAAATCGCCAAGCGCCGGCTGCGTGAAATCGTCAATGAATTCGCAGGGTCGGAGGCGGCGAAAGAGGCGAAGTCGCTGCTGAAGACGCTGTGAATTCTGGTCGATATAAGGATGTCGTCGCCCAACGGCTCCACGACGGAGCATCGAGTTTCAATGACATCCAGAGTGACTTGCCACCGAATGACGATCTGAAAACGCTGCATTAGATAGGCAGCAACAAACGGGCTACGACAGCCCCTCGACGTGCGGTCTCCGCCGTCTGAGGGGCTTTTTTGACAGCGAAAGACGACAAGATGAATCCTTCTGGCGAACAAGAACTCACGCTCGTTCCGACTCGATTCGCAACAGCCGACGTGGCCGACCGCTACAACCTCAAATGGCGAATCGCAGCTTATTTCCGATACCGAATCTCTGACTTGCAGAGGATTCGCATCACAGTATTCGGGACCAGCGTTGCACTTCGAGGGAAAGTCCGGTCGTCGCACGAAAAGCGGCTCTGTCTCGAATGCTGCCGCCATGTCCCTGGCGTCGTGAGAGTCGTGGACGACCTGACAATCGGCGAGCAGATTCCGGAAAAGCAGAAGCTGGACGACATACCGGCTATGTCGCGGGCGGTCAGCAATTAGTCCACCGGCACCGATCCGCCTCCCCCGGAGCGTCAGACCCAGGGCCTCGGGCGCGTGACGCAGGTGCTTCGACAGCAACTTGCTGATCGTGATGAGTTGGTGGTCCATCGGAATCTCTGCCATGAATAGACGTGGGGACGGATCGCTCCGTCCCCACGCAGTCTACGCGACGACCTCGGTAATGGCCGCGGAACCGACCGACCCCTCCGCCAAACCCTTCGCCGGTGGCGCCGTCCACCTGCGCCGCATCGGTATTCATGTTCTTGAGGCAATCGGCATGGCCGAGACAATCGATGTGGGCGTAAGGAAGCAAATGTGGGAGCAACACGACCGCTTCACGGTGAAAGCTAAAACAACTCCCGGACTGCCGGTTTCGTCACCTTTCCCATCGCATTCCGCGGAAGTTCCTGCACGACGAGCAGACGCCGCGGGATCTTATAGGCGGACAGACGGCTACGGCACCATTCGCGCAGAGTTGCAAGGTCCAGTGCGGACCCTGCCCTGAGCACGACCGCTACGGTGACTGCCTCCCCCCAGGTTTCGTCGGGGATTCCGATAACGGCGCATTCGCAGATTTGTGCGTGCTCGAGCAGCGCCGCTTCGATTTCCAATGCAGAGAGTTTGAAGCCACCGCTTTTGATGATGTCCACGGACAATCGCCCCAGGATGCGGTAGTAGCCGCGCTCCGACACGGCCATGTCGCCGGTGCGGAACCAACCGTCGTCAAACGACTCTACACTGGCCGCCGGGCGGTTCCAGTAACCACAAAACACACCGGGGCCTCGCACTTGGATCTCGCCCGGTTCTTCTTCGCCGATGACGACAATGTCGCCCTCGGCCTTGAGGCGCACTTCCACGCCGGGTAGCGGCTTGCCCACCGCGCCGGCGCGGCGCTCGCCGCGATAGGGATTCGAAATCGCCATGCCGATCTCGGTCATGCCGTAGCGTTCCAGGAGTTTCTGCCCAGTCAAAGCCGTCCAATGGGCATGCACGCTTGCGGGCAGCGCCGCCGAGCCGGACACCATGAGCCGCATCTTCGCGAAGCCATCCACCCAGGCGGCACGATCCTCCGGCGAAGCGGCCTCCAACGCCTGGATGAGCTTCACGTAGATCGTCGGTACCGCCATAAAGATCGTGTACGCATCGGCGCGTACGTGGTCGAGGATTAACGGCAGATCGAACCGTGCGAACGGCTCGATCGTCGCACCGGACCACAACGCACAGCCTGTCACATTGATGATGCCGTGGATGTGGTGCAGAGGCAGGAACAGCGGGATGCGGTCCGTCTCGCTCCATTCCCAGGCCTCGACAAGGCTCTCGATCTGGGCCTGAATGTTCGCGTGTGTCGTCACGACTCCTTTTGGTTTGCTGGTCGTACCGCTGGTGTAGAGGATCATGGCACGACGCTTTGGCGCGATGTCCGGCAGAGTCACCATCGTTGTGGATGTGATGGCATCCATGTCGACTAACCGCAGCTCCAGCCTGGAGCACAGCGGCGCGAGTTTCGATCCCAACTCTGTATCCGCCAACACGATGTCCGCACCCGAGTTGGTGAGGGCATATTCCCACTCCGGCTCTGTCGCGGAAAGGCTAATCGGCACCATGATTCCACCCGCCCGCCAGATCGCCCACTGCGCCGCAACGAATTTGAATCCCGCCGGCACGAGGAGAGCCACGCGCCTCTCGTTGAAATCGCGCGCATCACCGAGCAATGCGGCTGCGAGCTTGGCGGAGCAGTCGAGCAGGTCTTGGTAGGTGCGAGTGCTGGTTTGGGTGCGAAACGCGACGAAGTTTCGATGCAGTCGGGCGCGAGCGACGAACGGCAGTGCAGTCATGGGATTCAAACCAGCGAACGTCTTCTGCCAATGAATCGGACGAATACGGGTATCTTGACTTCCCTGCTCAGCCGACATGCACGTTGGCGACAATCTTATCCATCTGGGCGACGGTGAAGGCTCGCTCGGTCGCCGTGCGGACGTGGCCCAACGCGGCCAGGTGCCTGAGCACGGTCACGGCGGCACCGTCGGCCGTCGCCGCAAATTTGGCCAACTGTGCGGCGTTCTGTGCGAGCCAGTTGGCCTTCTTGGCGCCTTCGATGTTCAGCGTTATGGGGCGCTGATCGGGCTCGGCACGTTTTCTTCCGCATGATCGACCTTCTTCGGTGTCGAATTACAGGAACTCGAATTCTACCGGCACCACCGGGCAACGGATAGAATTGCCTGGACCAAAGCATTTAACCCGGCCCACTGATATGGACCTGAAACGGATACTCAAAGCGATCCTGGACCAATACGTCCTGGCCTGCGACGGCGACCATGGGGTCCCGCACTGGGCCAGGGTCTTGGAGAACGGCCTGCGGCTGGGGACGATCCGATTCGCGAACGGCAACTGCGCGACGTTGTCGCGATGCAAGATTGGGGAAAACAGAGGAAGATGTGGAGTATCGGTCCTTGATCAATCAGACTTGGTCATTTCGCCCATCTCACATCGGAAGACCCGGTATTTTCAAATTCTGAAACATCCTGCAGCGTATTTCAGATACCGGTGGGAACTCCCTTCAATCCGTCGACGTCTGAATCTGACGGGAACACATCTGGCCTCGAGTTTTTTACCGTTCGAAGCTGTCTGTCCACGTCGGTTTCGCCTCGCTACCCTAGGCATCGTTCGGAGGACGCCATGAACAGATTTAGTCGCTTTGCGTTCGTCGGCGCGTCGATCGGGCTGGGACTGTTCAGCCTGGCAGTCATGACTCTTGGGGCCGACAAGCAGACAGCGAAAAAATCCAAGGTCCCGGCGAAGTCGGCGGCGACGAACGCCAGGCGCGGCCGCGCTGATCCTGGTCCACTGGAACTCTTCAAGTCGCCCGATGGAAAACACAACGGCTGGAAAGTGAAGTTGTCTGGCGGGCGTCGTCTGGCAACTCCGGCTTTCGCTGAGGGCAAGCTGTTCCTGGGGGGAGGATTCGGCAGTCACGAGTTCTACGCGCTCGACGCGGAAACCGGCAGGATCGTCTGGCAATACGACACTAAAGACGATGGGCCGACCGCTGCCGTCGTCGCCGATGGATATGTCGGATTCAACACGGAGAGCTGTGAGTTGGAAATCCTCGACTTGGCTGGGAAGCCGGTTTGGAAGAAGTGGCTCGGAGATCCGTTGATGAGCATTCCGGCGATTGCTGACGGCATGGTTTACATGGCCTATCCCGACAGCAAGGGAGCCCACGATCACAAGCTGGCCTGCTTTGACCTGAAAACGGGCGACTCCCGTTGGGAGAATACGATCCCGGGAGAAATCATCACTGCTCCGGTTGTTCAGGACGACCGCGTCTATGCGGCGTCGCTGGAGGGAACCCTGTCGTGCTTCGACAGCAGGACAGGCAATCTCTTATGGTCGGAATCCAAGAATGCCACCTCGTCGCCAGTTGTCTGGAAAGACCGCTGCCTGTTCAGCCGTCGTACAGAAACGAAAATCGCCGAAGGTAACCGCACCGTAAAACAGCAATCCGAACAGATCGCCAGTCGCGGGACTGGCAATACCGATTCCGTCCGGGACATCGCGGCGACTTCGCGGACGGCCGACTATCTCGACTACTCGAAGCGTGCGAAATCGAGAAAAGAAACGGCCGCGCAGAAGGCAGATGACGGTGTCGGTTTTGGAGGCGCTTTCAAAGGTGGCGGCAAAATCTCCCAGGCAATGTCGAATCTCGGTCAGGCTAGCGTCTGCGGTGTCTGGTCCTATCAGGGATCCAAACCGTTCATTTACCGCGAGCGCCTGTACGCAGCGATGGCCGACAAAGTCGTATGCGTCGACCCGGCCACGGAAAAGCTTCTCTGGGAAAAGAAGTTTCACAGTGATGAGCCAGGAAAGAGAGGAGGAACGGAACTCCTGGATGCGGCGTTGAGCCCGCCTGCTTTGGTGAACGGCAAAATGTTTCTCGGTACCTCCGACGGTTCCGTGCTCTGCCTTTCGGCTGAGACCGGCGATCTGCTGTGGCGGGTCAATATCGGTGAGTCGATCGCATTTCAGCCTGCCGTGGCGGGTGGGCGGGTCTTCGTGGCGACCGAATCGGGCAGCCTGTTCGGTATCAAGACCGGTGATTCACAGGATGACGGCTGGTTTATGTGGGGTGCCAACGCGGCCCATACAGGCTCGTTGCCAACAAATAACAAAGAGAAATAGCCGTAGTCCCCTCACACCGGCCTGAGTTTCCCAGGCAATGGATTCGTTGCTGCTGTTGGCGCCTGACATTCAAGAAGAGATTCCGGGGACGCCAGCGGTCGTGGCGGGGCACGACCCTGTGTCCGAGCGGCAGCTGCGGGAGATCGTGGCGGTGGCGGATTGGGGGAAGCAGCGGCGGGTGTGGGCACGCCAGAGCTGACAGCCGGTCTCGCTTTTGGATAGACGCCGCGGCCGGCACGATCGACGCAGATTTGCTCTCACACTCATGGCCCGGCGGCGACCGGAAGTCGGAGAGGTTCCTCTGCTCGGCTGGCAAGAGTGGCACGAACTGAACTTTGACGGTCGGTGTCTCTCCGGGGATAATGCCCGATTCAGTGAATTGGTGATTAGGAGAGACCATGTCGAGGCGGAAGCGGAAGCGGAAGGGTTGGACAGCCTGTGCACACTGCGGTAAGCCTGGCGAAACTTTTGAGCGCGACCACATCCCCCCGAAGGGGCTGTTCGACAACAGCGAAAACCTCGTGGTAGTGCCTTGGTGCAGCGTGTGCTACCCACAGGCGGCAAAGGATGAGGAGTACTTCCGTGCGATGCTGCTGAGCCACCATCGCGTCGGGGAGCACCCCGAGGCCAAGAAGGTCATGCCGACTTTCTGGCGTTCGCTCGAACGGCCAGACCACAAGGGCTTCGTCAAAAGCATCACCAATGGGCTGAAGATGACGGACATTTTCACTCCACTGGGGCTCTGGGCCGGCAAGGTTCCAGTCTATTACCCGAATGAGAAACGCATGACGCGCGTTGTGCAGAAGATCGTCCGTGGGCTCTACTGGCACCACTTTGGCCACAAGCCGTTGCCCGAAGACTGGGACGTCTGGGTCTGCTGGCAGAAGAACTTTCCGGAAGCAAAGCAGCAGTCATCTCACGCGAACATCGTCGCCGCCCTCCAATCAGGACCGCCTCAGATCCTCGGGAAGGGCGTCTTCAGGTACAGCTACGCTCAGGCCTCCGATGTTCCCGAGGGTACCATCTGGTTGATGAAGTTCTACGAAGCAGTCGAGTTCTTCTGCACGACGGTGATGAGCGATCAGCTCTACACCGCTCTCAAAGCCAGCGGATGATCGCAATGGTTTTTGGGATCATGGTTACGAGACTTCCTGTACTGTAGAATTCTTCGAAGTCTCCCCGCTCATGCTCATTTCGAAGACGCGAATGGCATCTCCGACGTGGCTCGACCAGCCTGACAAATCATGCGATATTGGTGGGTAAATCAGAATCAGACGTACCGTCACGAAATTCGGGGCGGCTATCCGAGATACATTCGGGCGTGGCAACCTAGGCCGAATGCCGACCCGAGTTGTCCTCGGGCGCCCGAACCGAAATCCGGCTCTCGAATTCGGATGATTGTACAGCGACACCGCCCGGCGCACTCGTTGCGTCGATGGCGCACTTTCGCAAGTGGCATCCAGGTGATGGAAATAATTGAAACGCGTGACTAGAATCGCTGCTTCGGGCAATCTCAAGTAGGCTCACCTCCCGACTCGTCTTGGCCACCCCGGCGGGGGAGCAACGTCCAATCACTCTCAAGAGGA
>DASYAR010000223.1:0-27228 GCA_036501235.1 Planctomycetaceae bacterium | reverse complement strand
TTCCCAGTTCGAACCCAGATTGATCACCGTCATATAGTCGCGCCACACTTCACGAGGCACCAGGTGCGCCTGCGAGGTGACGAACACCTTCAAATTCTGGGGGCCCGCCCAGACCAGATAATCGCCCCACTCATAGCTATTGAAGATCTGCCCGGCGGGGGGATGCTCCTGCAGCCATTCCACGGCGGCGATCGGCGTGTCTTTGCTGACGCTTTTATTGAAATCGACTGACTTGCCGTGCAGCACCTGAATCCCGAACGGCGTCCAGGCGAGGCAGATCCACATCACGCCGCCGGTGATCGCCGTCCATTTACCGGTGCGTACGAGCGTTGTCGCCGGGCCCGGCAGCGGATGGAACCGCCGCCACGCCGCGTGGGCATGAATTGTAAAACAGGCTGCTGCCAGCGGGGCCCACCACACCAGAAACCGGGCCGACCACAACGCGGCTGCGCCCAGGGCCACCAGTGCCAGGGCCTCGCCCGCCGGCACGCGCCGGGGACTCAAGCGATATACGACGGCCAGGGCCAGCCCGGCGACCGCGGTCAGTTGTCCCTGCACCGTGCGGAAATTGAGTGGATCCCACTCGATCAGGCTTTGCAAATTCGGATTCGACGAAAACGACAGCACCTCGGCATAGAGACGCAGGCCGTACGGATTGACCAGCGCGGCGACCGCCGCCAGTTCGGTTGTCAGCAACAATCGCCGGGTGTGCACGTCACTTCGTGCTGCGGAAAACTGGCCCGTCCGCCGCCAGACGTCGATCGCCCGGCCGACCGTTGCGCAGGCCAACAGCGCCAGCCCCACAATGAATGAGCCGTGCATATTGGCCCAGACGGCAATCGTGGCCGGAATGGCCAGCCAATAGATCGGCCGCCAGCGCCGTGAACTGATCAGGGTCGCCAGCACGCTGAAACAGACAAGCCCCGCCAATTGCGGACGCACGATTTGAAATTGATACCAGTTCAGAATTTCCAACATCATTATCCCGGCGACGGTGAAGCCGAAGCTGTGTGTGCGGCGGAAGCAGCCCCAGGCTAAAAGTGTCAGGCACACACTGATCGCCGCGGCATGCAGGAATTGTATTCCGGACGCTCCCCACTGCGAAAACATCTGGAAGCCCAGAATCTGTGTGAGCCAGGCCGTGTCGATAAACGGCACCCCCTCGGCCAGCGGCATCAGGGGCTCGGTCGCCGGCAACGTGTGTGCCGTCGAGATCAGCCGCCCGTAGGCCAGATGTCCCCATAGATCCGTGTGATGCAACCGCTGGATGCTGTAGCACCAATGCAGCGCGCCGATCAGCATTGCAAATCCGACGACGGCGCGCGGAGCGCGCAGCCAATCGGGAACGTGATCCTGCAGCAAAGCCGCAGAAGGGCCGGCATGCGGTTTTTCGACGTCGAGAGTCGTGCTCATGAAACGGTGGTCTTTCGGCGCGGTGTCAACGGAGCCGGCAGGCAGGATCAAGGAAGGCCGGAAGCCCCTGCTTTGCCCAACTCGAGCGCATATCCTTATTGTGGCCCCGATCGGACGGCAGTCAATTCGCGATCGGCAAATCCGGCATCTCTACCCCCCCTTGCCGGGTCGGGAGATGCGCCCGATTCCACTTCTGCCGATTATGCTGGTCGGCCCGCAACCGTAAGCTATCGCTGGGGATCGGCAATTTCACGCAGATACCGGGCCAGTTGCATTTCCAGCTTCAGCAGCCGTTGCCAGCGGTCGCGTTCGACGCGCATCGGTGTTCCTGGCCCCTTGCGATCTTCCATCGCCGATTCGACGAATTGCGCGAGCTCGTCGTGCACGTAGGCCACGAGGTCCGAAAGTTGGGCGGTCTGGGCCATTTTCAGGTCTGTCGGAACCTCCGGCGGGCCATTTGGAAACAGCTCCTGCATTTCGTCGTCGGAGGGCGACGCGTCGGCACTGGGACCTCCGTCCATTCCCGACGGAACGGCTCGCAGCGTGGCGTGGTAGTCGTGCGATTCTTCGCGCGACGCTTCTGCACCTTCGGCCGGGTGGACGTGCTCGTCGATCTGTTGCGGACTGCCGAACAGCAATAGCGAGCGGCCGATCGACATCTGATCGCCGAACTGCAGCACGCGCATCTGCACCGGATGCCCATTGATCCGCGTGCCGTTTGTGCTCTCCAGATCGGTCAGGATCACGCGCCCGGCGTCTTCCTGGATCTTCACGTGGAAGCGACTGACGCGCTCGTCATTGAGCTGAATCGTATTGTCTTCTTCGCGTCCAATGGTGACGGGCGTCGGCAACTCGCCGAAAATCCTGCCTCGCTCGAACCCCTCCAGGACTTGAATCGTGATGCTCGCCATGCATCTCTTTTATCACGAACGATTTGAAGGCGTCAACAGGCTGGAAATTCAGAACACCGAAACCAAGGAAATCGAGATCCGCCCGCTGAAGCAGACGTCGATATCGGTTCCCGGCCGGCGCGCTCCAACGTGGTAATTGCCGTTGTATCTGACATGCTCGCCTTGCGTCTCGTAGCTCACCGGCAGCGGCGACGGGTCGACCGGGCATACGACGATTTCCGGATCGGCGCTGCCGGCCGCGATGTGCGGCAGATTGACGTTCCAGAAGGTGCCCGACTGGCACGGACGATCGAGCAAATCTCGCAGGATCGGCGTCAGCCAGCGGGCCGCCCGTTGCCAGTCCAGCGGATCGACCCCCTTGCGGTGATAATGCGACACGGCGATGCCTGGCTTGCCGTGCAGAACGCCTTCACGAACTGCGGCCGCCGTGCCCGACATGTACAGATCGGCCCCGAGATTACCGCCGTGATTGATTCCCGCCAGCACCCATTTGGTCTGAGGGGCCAGCCGGTCCAGCGCCACGCGCACGCAATCAGCCGGCGTGCCGTCCGTTGCAAAAGAATGTTCGCCCCGCTGCGAAATGTGAATTGGATCGTGTGTCGTCACCTGGTGCCCGCCCCCGGAATGGCAGCGATCGGGCGCGACGATGAATGGCGTACCGACAGCCAATGCCGCGGCGTAGAGCGCCGCCAGCCCCTCGGCGTCGATGCCGTCGTCATTCGTCAGCAGCAGATTCGGGAGCATCAACGTTCCGTATTGGCGAGCCGGGGGTGTGAACCCCCGGATGAGGGGTCATTCGCGTACAACATAGAAGATCGAGGGCGCCGTCCCATTCAGCGCTGTGCCAATGCGTCCGGCAATCCAGTTTGAATATTGGGAAACCGCAAGTTGACCTGTAATTCTTCTTCGAGTCGGCGGTTGTGACATCGCTTATTGCGATGAGTAACATCGGAGGACGCTGTTGCCATGCCGCGCGCCCCCCCCCTTGCTAAGGGGGGGAATGGGTCCGGGGCACCAATCAATTTGGCGAGCAGCGTATAGTATTCCCGGCGCGAGCAGGGTTTATTGTCTGAGACCAGATACGTCGCTCCAGGAACGGCATGCTGCTCGCACGCCAGCACGGCGGCGACGGCGTCGTCAACATGAATCAGGTTGAGCCACGCCTCCGGATTGCCATCCGGTACGATTCCCGCTTTCAGCGATTCGACGCGGGCCACCAGCCGGTCTGGCCCATAGATCCCGGCCAACCGCAGGATATTCGAAGTCGGGATCGCCTTTTGAAAGAGTCGCTCGGCTTCGAGACAAACCTGACCATTGTCCGCTTCCGGGCGGCACTCGGACGATTCATCGACCCATTCCCCGGCGTTCTGGCCATAAACGCTTGTGCTGGAAATGTAGATGGCCCACCGCACTCTGCCGGCAATTCTCGGGAGCACATTCGCCAGCCCGCCGACGTACACCTCGCGTTGCGTTTGCCCCGAGCGCCGATCGAGGCCGACCGCATACAGCAGCGTGTCGGCCTCGGGAAACGCAGGCAGCGTCGCCGGATTCGTGACGTCACCGACGATGGGAATCAATCCCGCCTGACGGAGATCTGCTGCGCGTTCCGGCGAACGTGTGAGGGCGTACACACGGTCCCCCTCGGCCAGCCAACCATTTGCGACGCGCCGGCCGAGGTAACCGCAGCCGATGATCAATCGAGATGAGCTCATTCATGAAATTGTAGCGGTTTACTCAATGACGACTACCGATTTTGGTGCAATAGCTCACGCACCTCAGCAACCTCTTTGCGGAGCAGTTGCACCTGTTCGTGCAATTCCTTGATCGAGCGTTGCAGTTCGTTCGACCCTTCGCTGGTGACAACGGAGATTGCGCCAGTGCCAGAGCTGCCGGGGCCGGATGAATAGATACGGCTGAGCTCTGCCTCCATTTTGGCCATTTTTTGTGCCTGAAGTTTCAAATTGTCCGACTGCTCGACCAGTGATTTGGCCCGCTCGTCGAGCCCCGCTTCTTTCAACTGAGCGGCGGCACGTGACAAGACTTCTGCCTGACGCTTGAGATTTTCGGAGTTGGCCCGGCCCCCGAAATGCACGATACCTCCCGGCCACGTACCTGTCATTATCCCGCCCCCCATTCGCGGCATCGCTGGCGTTCCTGGCGCACCGGGCTTTGTCATGGGCTGACCGGGTGGCACCGGAGCCATCCCAGATTCTTCCCCACGCACGGCCCGTGCCTCGATTAGCCTGTGCGTTTCGCGGACCACGTTTTTCAGGTTCGCCAGCTCTTGCTTGATCTTGGCAGCAGCTTCGTCGTTGACGTCGGCTTTCAATGCCAAGTCTCGTTCCAGCTCGACTCGCCGGATTTGTAGTTTATTCAATTCTTCTGCAGCGGCACTCGCTTCAGTAAAGGTTATGGAACCCGGTCCAGTGACGTGCACCACGCGGCTGCGACCCATCCCGAGCTGATACGCCGTCAAGAGCCGCTCGATCGCACGGGTCGATTGCATCTTCTGTTCGGCTTCGTCTCGTTTTCCTTCGCCCTCCAGGCGGTTCGCCTCTTCTTTAAGGCCGGTAATCAACTTTTCGAGGGCGGCCTTAGTCTCCCGATCAATGGCATGTGGTCCTCTGGCAGCCGTTTGGAATGCCATCCGTGCGGCGCCCGGCGCAGCACCCACGTGAACCTTTTCGACGGCCTTACCGAAATCGGAAAACAACACGACGTTTTGGCCGTCGGCCGGAAATCGATATACGTTAAGTTTCGAATCGCTCACTCCGTCATCCTGACCCACTTCAATCTCGACAAGCTCGCCTTTGCCTGAAACGACGACGCCGGCCGCGTCCGCAGCCTGCTTGGTTGTCTTCACCTGGACGTCACCTTCGACGGTGAATGTTGCCGTGTCGCCGGTCACCCTGGCCTCTCTCGATTCGGGGTTCTTGGCATCTTGTCCACGGGAAACAGCCACTCCGAGAGTGGCCAGTCCCAGGCATAAGCAACCGGCTGAAACAGATTTCAACATGACATGCTCCTTGAATTGAACAGGCTCGTTTGAACCAGAGAATTTCAACTGACGAACGTCACTGCACAACCAATTTCGACTGGAACTTCAACAATTCACGCCGTTGTTTCAGATGGGCGATTTCACTTTGCAGCCGTGCGGCCAGTCGCACTGCCTGCGGAGCGTTCTCTACGTTCCGCAGCAGCGGTTCGATTTCGCCGAGTTCGGCTTCAAGCGCGGCCAGGTCGCGATCGAGTGCCGCAAGCATTTCGGGAACGCTCTGCGGCGCCATCAATGTTTCCCGCTCACGCGCGATGGGCGCGTTCAGATCGCGGACTTCGCCTTCTTCAGCCTCTGTATGCCGCTCGCCACCCACTTGCGGTTTCGCGACTTCACTCGCGCCGGGGATTCGCTCTTCGACAATTGTGCCCTCATCGATACTGGTGCTCGCGGCGCCTTCAAATCGCTCTGCGCCCTTGCCTCCGGCGATGACAGTCACTCGCGGTGCGCACCATGCCAAAACGACTAGCCCGATCGCTCCGAAAACAATTGCCCGCTGCCGATTTCCACTGTGCTCGCCGGCCTCGACGTGGGGCCGCGCATCGAGCAACCGTTCGATCCGATCGACCAGGCCCGACTTGCGCCCCGTTGCTGCCAGTGCCGCCATTGACGACCGCTCGGCCAGCCGCCAACTGGCGACCTCCGTCAGGCAGCGGGCCAGCGCCAACGGACTTCCGGTGCGACGAACCGCCCAGGCATCACACAGAAACTCGGCGGCTCGCTGCCATTCCCTGCGGGCAAGATGATTCAGCGGCTGAAATGCCAGGCATGAACACACGACGCGGCTGATGCACAGCCACACGGCGTCTCCCCGGACTAGATGCGCCAGTTCATGCGCCAAGAGCGACCGCAGCTCATCCACAGGCAGGTCTTCGGCGGCGCGGCGTGGCAGCACGATTGTCCACTGCCGGACTCCCAGCGCGGCCGGTTCCGCATCATCCGCCGCGGCCAGCAGGCGAATGTCCGGCACGCGGGGAACAAGCCGGCACAATTCGTCGAGCAATTTGCGGGCCGGCCCCGCATCCAGCGGCGTACATGCCGCGAGCTTCCGCGACAATGCCAGCGTCTGCCACAACGAATTCAGCATCCCGATTGCGACCGCTCCCAGTGCCAATGCCACAATTGTCAGCAGTGGAGCGATTGCCGCGAGACGTCCGAGCGATGTGACTGTCTCATTTCCCGACGTCGGGCCAGAAACGGTCATTGTGCCTGCGGACTTGTCGTCCGGGTTCGATGCCTGGTGCCAATCCGTCGCATCCACGTCCGGATCCATCATGATCCAGACTTCGTGTTCCGGCCCGACAAAGTTCGACCGGCTGGCGTTGCCTGCAGGGCCATCCGAGCTCGCACGGATCTCGATCATCCCGGCCGCCACATCATGTTTCGCGGAAGAATCGACCGGCTGCGCCACCACGGATGGCAACGCCCACGTCAGGCTGCCGAGCGGCCCGGCGGGCAACAGCAGCGTCTGGCCCAAGGCGGTTGCGAATCCGCCCACGAGCGCTGTTTTCCAGAGCATCTCGCGAATCGAGTGACCGGAATTCGGTCGGATTTTGAAATAAGCCCAGACTGCCGCCATAAGCAGCGTCGAGTGCACCAGGTAGGTCGCGGCCCAGGAGAGCACGAGACCAGCGACAGACAACCAATCAGCGGGCATGGCGGTCCTCCTGTTCTTTTTTGCGGATCAGCGCCTTGAGCCGCGACAGTTCGTCCGACGTCAGCTCGCACCCGTCGAGCAGATGGCTGACCATCAGCGGGACGTCACCGCCAAATAAACGATCGGCGAGATCGGCCACCATCGACCGGCTGACTTGCTCCTGTCGCAACGCCGGGTGATACACGAACGCTTTCGCCCCGGCCCGATGGCCCACCTGCCCCTTGCGTTCCATCTTGGCCAGCATGGTGGCGACGGTCGTGTAGGCCAGGTCGCGGCCTTCGGCGGCGAGCGTGTCGCGAACTTCTGCGACCGTGGCAGATTCCTTGTGCCACAAGATTCGCATGATGGCCAGTTGCAGCGAGGCCAGTTGAGGTTTCCTGCTCATGCGTGGCGTTCCTCCGAACGAGAACACGATCTACTACCAAAGTAGATGGATATTACTACTGCGGTAAGAGGACGTCAAGACGAATTGTCGTGAATTTTAATTTCGCAATACAATTTCGCATCGACTCGTTTAGCGACGAGGCGCAGCCGAGCCCTGTTCGCGATCGACGTTGCGCATGCAAATTCTCTGCTGCGCCTCGTCGCGAAACGAGTTGCATTCCCACACGTCATGATGTGCTGCATAATACAAACATGCGATATGTCAATTTGCTGATGATACTTCTGCTGCCGCTGTTCGCACACGCTGCGCCCCCTCCCGCGGTTAATTCCGAAAAAACTTCGCCGGCGCTCGAGCGTTTGAAGTGGCGCAGCGACGACATGCAGCCGCACGAGGTTGCCGGAAAGATTCTGGCGGAAGCCGAGGACGGAGGTCTGTTGCTCGTCGGCCAGGATGGACGCTTGTGGACGATTGAAAAACCGCAGCTCACGTCACGCGAAAACGCGCAGGAGCCGTTTCGACCGTTGGGCCAAGCCATTCTGGCCAAACAATTGCAAGCTGAGTTAGGCGGCGGCTTCGAAGTCGTCGTGACCAGACATTACGTGATCTGCACCAGCGCCCGGCGGCCATACGCGCAGTGGTGTGGCGCACTGTTCGAGCGGCTGTACTTGTCCTTTCACAACTATTGGAAGCAGCGGGGATTGAAACTGGCAGAGCCCGAGTTTCCGCTGGTCGCTCTCGTCTTTGCGGGAGAACGGGAATTCGCCACGTTCGCGACCAAAGACGCCGGGGCCGACGCGGCGACGGCCAAGGGCTACTATTCGATCGGCACCAATCGCATGGTGCTGTACGACCTGACGGCGGCCGACGCCAAGCCGATCGGCGACTCGTCCGACATCGATCGGCAGGTTGCCGCGGTTCCGTACAATATCGCCACCGTGATTCATGAAGCGACCCACCAGATCGCCTTCAACAGCGGTATGCATACGCGGTACGCCGATAATCCGCTGTGGCTTGTCGAAGGGATGGCGATGTATTTCGAGACCCCCGACCTGTCCAGCAAGACAGGCTGGAAAACGGCCGGTGCGGTCAACGACGAACGGCTGCGGCAGTTTCGCGGCTTTATTTCCGCCGGGCGCCGCAAGCCAGACTCTCTGACGATGCTGATTTCCTCCGACGCACGATTTAACGATGCCGATCAGGCGGCCGACGCCTATGCCGAGGCGTGGGCGCTGAGCTTCTACCTGATTCGCACCAGGAAAGAGGCCTACGTCAAATATCTGAACTCGCTGGCGGCGAAGCCCCGGCTCGTGATCGACACCCCCGCAGAGCGCCTGGCCGATTTCAAAGCGGCCTTCGGGGACGACCTGAAGCAGATTGAGACTGAGTTGATGAAGCATGTGAAGAGGTTGAAGTGAGCGAATGGCTGCCAGACTCGGCTGCGCCTCGCCGCTAAACGGGTCGATAGTACGTAAAGTCCGGAATTCGCATTGTGCCGCGACAATTGCTGCCCCAGATCGATTCGCGATTGTGCACTGTCTGCGGCGATTGTGTGCGCATCTGTCCCACAGGTTGCCTGTCGATCGCTCGCGAGCGCGAAGTCGTGCTCGTGCCCCAGGCCTGCATCAATTGCGCCGTGTGCGAAGCCGTTTGCCCGGCGAATGCGATTGCCATGCAGTTGCACGAATGGTAACCGGTCCGACATGAACCGTAACCGGCTCGGGGTGGCCCAGCCGCCCCATCAGGGCGGCTGGGTCGCGAAGCGACAAGATTCGACACCGTTCGTACTCTTCGGGAATTGAACCGTCCATTCACAGATTTGCGAACGGCGGGCCCAGTAGCGATTCGCAGCCGAATGGTGCCGAATCTTGTCGCTGACGCGCCCGGACCGGTCCTGCGGTCATGCCACCCGACGGATTGATTGTGCGTGTCACGCGGCGCGGGCGAGGGGTTGCCAGGGAGGGACGCTGGGACGCGTGGCGGTCAGACGGCGCCAGAGCCACGCGGCTTCGAGGAACGTCCAGGCGGCGAATGTGGGGATGACCAGCCAGCCGTAGGGATCGTATTCGGCGGCGACGCGCGTGACGACCTGCTGGATGTTGCCCTTCTCGAGTCCCTTCAAAGCGCCGACGATCAAATGCGGTCGGAGCAATCGCTGGCCGCCGCTGCGCAGCCAGGCCATGCCCGAATCGCCTTTCTTGGCCGCCTGCACGAGCCATTCTTCGGTCCCCTTGGCCGACGCCTTGATGATGTCGACCCCTTCTTTCCCGGCGACGTGCAGCACGAATCCTCCTGTCGGTCGTCGTTTCAGGAAATCGGCGACGAGCTCGACTTCTTTGGTGTCGTCGAGGTGCCGCAGAATCCGCAATGCGCCGGCGGGAGTCGATTTCTCGATCAGCGTCTGAAAACCGCCGAACACGCGGCGCAAGTCGGCGTAGTCGCGCGTGTCGGTCGCCCGCCGCACGATGCGCACCAGCGCCTCGACCATCCGTTTGCTGAGGGAACCCGTCTTTTTCGCCACCTTGAGAAACGCGGCGACCCAGTCGATTTCGGGCATGACCGTCGTCAGCAGACCCACCGCCGAGAGCGCCAGGATCAACTCATCGGTCTCGCCGTCGACCGCCAGACGGCCTCCTTGAATCACCAGATCGCGCACATCCCCCACGACGAACATGTCTGCGGCGACGGCGCCGATCAGCGCTTCCAGCGAATCCCCTTCGCCCACCAGCGCGCCGCGAACCAGCTCTTTGCCGCGCCGCAGCACGCTCTCCTGTTCGGCCCGTATTCCCTGTTCCTCTTCGAGCAGCGCGGCTCGATCGGGTCCCTGAAGCTCATCGAGCCCGGTCTGGGCCACCAGCAGCGCCTCGGCATAGCGGTGCTCGCTCCGCAGCGAGCGAACGTCGCCGAGATAATCCATTTCCGGCAGGCTGTCGAACTGCACGCGAGCCAGGCGCGCGGGATTATCGGAAACGAGGATGCACAACATTCCCCCGGCGATGGCGAGCCGCACGAGGCCCCATTTGCAATGCCACAATCGACCGATTCCGCGGAGCATGAACATCAGGAATCCCATTCAGCGAGAGGGGGCGTTCTTGTACCTGACTCGGACTTCTGCCGAGGGCCCGACGAAGCGCCGCACCAGGTCTTCCACCTGTTCACGAGTCTTCAGGTCGATGTCGTCGAGCACCTCTTTCGGGAGCGTACTTTTGCGGGCCTGCTCATAAATCTCTTTGCGCGCCAGGCCCAGATAGAACTCGCCCGCGACGGCGCGCAGCCGCGTACCACTGACTTCCACGACCTCTTCGACCGGCCGGCTGCCGTCCACTTCGGCGGCGATGCGCGCAGGACGCGGAATCGAAATCTCGTACAACCCCAGAATCCCCCCCAGCCGAATTGACTCGGGATCGAGGCCCGACAAGTCGACTCCATACACGTACCGCACCGGTGCTTCGACCGAAGCCGAAGCCCTTCCTCGCCAGCGTTCGTCACTCATCTTGGCCTTCACGCGGGATTCGACCGTCACGGTGACCAGCTTGAGCGCCCGCGTGGTTTCGAGAACGGCCGCGATCGGACGCAACTTTCCCTGTTCATCGAGCTGAGCGGCCGCCTGGCCCCCCGTCGAAACGACCTCACCCTGCTGCGTCTTGAGAACATACGCCAGACCGGCGAAAATCGCCGCGCCGAGCACCAGCGCCGGCCAGGGACTGAACGGCGATTTTGGCTCGGGCAGAGAGGGCTGATTATCGGACATGGCAGTTCGATTATACGCCATGGGTTCAATTGAATCGTTGCCCGGTTTAATGGTCAAGCCGTGACCGTAGCAGCTTGCACGGCTGGCAATGCCAAAGTCACGATAAACCAGCCGTCGCGAACTTCGGCGGAAATCGTTCCGTCATGCAGGTCGACGAGCTGTTTGCAAACTGACAACCCCAAGCCGCAGTGCAAGCCGGCGCCAGTCCGCGACGCATCGCCGCGCCAAAAACGGTCGAAGACTCGCGATATTTCAGCTTTGTTCAATGGGCAACCGGTATTCGCGATTGTAACCACAGCTCGGCTCCTTTGATCGACGACCGACGTTTTGACCTGACCGCCGACGGCAGCATAGCTGACAGCATTATCGAACAGGTTCGTGACAATCTGGCGAGTCGACTCGCGGTCCAGGAGCGCGCACAAAAAAGCATCGAGCTCCCAATCGACGTGCAGTTTTCGTTCGGCGGCCCGCTCTTCAAACGGCGACCAGTAGTCTCGGATCAGTGCGGAGATTTCGATCGGCTCGAGACGAAGCGCGAACTGACCGGCGTCGGCACGGGCCAGATGCAGAAGATTGTCGACCATCACGTGCATGCCCCGAGTGATGCCGAGGCAGTTGGCGACAACCGTCTGATAGCCTTTGACGTCGCGAATTCGCGAGGCGCAGACTTCGAGGGTTGTTTCGAGGCCTGACAGGGGGGTCCGCAGCTCGTGCGCGACATCCGCCGTAAATGACTTTTCGCGAGTGAGGGCCTGATCCAGGCGACCAAGCAATTGATCGAGACACTCCACAACCGGAATCAACTCGGCGGGACAATCCGCAATGCGAACACGATGAGAGAGGTTCGCGACGCTGATTTGATCGATCGACAATGCCAGCGCACGCAGCGGTCGCAATTCGTGGCGGACGACGCTTCCCGTCAACAGCACGCTGGCGGTCGCGGCGCTGAGAGTGATGACGATCAGCAGCCCGCCCAGCCGGGCGAGCGTCGCATCCAGTCCGGCCGTCTCACGGGCCACGACCAACGTGACGCGCTGCGCTTCGACGACCCAATCAGCAGGGTCATCTTCCTCATCGGGGCGTGGCTGAAAACCGAGCGCGACCGACCGTCCCGCTCGCTGGCCGGGCAGGACAATCGATCGGTATGCCGGCTCCGCCGGTCGCGCGATCGGCCATGGCAAGTCGCTTCCGGCTAATGACGCCGAGCGCAGCGGATTCGCCCCGTCGCTTGTGTGCAATTGAAAATAATGGGGATGCGCGGTGTTCGCATACTCGGGGAGTCCGGAAATCTCCGGTTCGATCTGCACCCGGCCGTCCGTTTGTTCGACATGCGCCGCCAGCGACTTCGCCTCGAACAGCAGAGCGTCGTCCAATTCGGCCAACAGCGATTGCCGCATCAATAAATAAAGCGCCACCGCGGCGACAACGAACGTCAGCGCCAGGACGGCGGTCGTGCGATACAACAGGTGAGATCGCAACGAGCGCATCAGTGAAGGTCTCCGAGACAGTACCCGTGCCCGCGGCGAGTGTGAATCAGCGGCGGCAGATGGGGTCGCTCGATTTTTTTGCGGAGCAGCCGGATGAAAGCGTCAACGACGTTGCTGCCGGCCTCCGACTCGAATTCGTAGACGTGCTCCCAGATTTCGGTGCGGGAAACGACCTGGCCGGCCCGGAGCGCCAGAAATTCGAGCAGCGAGTATTCGCGCCCGCTGAGGTCGATGAATTCGCCGTCGCGCCGCACGACCCGCGTAGTGGTGTCGATCTGCATGTCCCCGACCTCAATCGACGGAGATTTCGAATCGTAACGGCGGCGCACCAGGGCCCGGACGCGTGCCAGCAATTCCGCAAACACGAACGGTTTGACGAGATAGTCGTCGGCGCCGCCGTTCAAACCGGCAACTCGATCGGCACAGGCATCACGCGCCGTCAGGATGAGAACGTGCGTTTTCTTTCCCGCGGCGCGCAATCGCCCGAGGACCGACATGCCGTCGAGCCGCGGCAACATCAGGTCGAGGATCACGACGTCGTAATCGTTGGACGTGGCATACCACAATCCGGTCTCACCTTCTACGGCTTCATCGACGGCGAAGCCCGCCTCACGGAGGCCAAGCGCCGTGGCTTCGCGCAAGACGGCAAAGTCTTCGACGAGGAGGATTCGCATGAGGGCACTCGTTCCCGATGATGCAGCACGTTCCAGCGGCCTAGTCCTCTTCCTCCTCATCGTCCAGCTCTTTGGACAACAGCAGCCCCTCGGCCGTGACGATGATCTCGTAATTCTTGCCGTCGATCTTGGCGTCGGCTTCGTACAGCGTGCGGCCTTCGCGAAAGAGCTTGTCGACTTTTTCGATGTTCGCTCCCGCCGCCTCGCGCTGCAATGTTTTTTGCACGGCCGCCGGGGCATCGGCAAACTTGACGGGAACTTCGTCGTCTTCATCCTCGAGTTCTTTTTCGAGCAATGTGCCGTCGGCGGCGACCTTGATCGTATAGTCCTGCCCGTCGATTTTGACTTCCGTTTCGTAAGTCGTCTTGCCGTCTTCAGTCTCTTTCTCGACGTGTTTGATCTCAGCGCCGGAGGCTTCCCGCTTCATGGTCTTCTGCACTGCGGCGGGAGCGTCGGCAAACTTGATCGTTACTTCCTGCTCTTCCTCTTTCTTGCCTCCTTTGCCCTTCTTGTTGTCGTCCTCGCGCTCGTCGTCGTCTTCCTTCGTCGTGTTCGTGGCGACGGTCACTGCCGTCGATATCGCGTCCGTTCCATTCGAGATTCCGGATCTGACCAGTTTCTGCGACCCGTTGAGCGCAGGAATGCTGGCCAATCCCAGCAGGGCGATGACGATGACTGCGGGTAACCAGGCGTTATGCACGGCGACAATCCTTTTCTGATGAGTTTCAAGCGTGTGGCTCGCCGATCGGTTCGGCTGGCGATGGCCGGCAGTGTAACGGCTGAAGATGAAACGACCGTGAAAAGTCGATCGCAATTTTACAAATCCCTCGAATCAAATGCGCGTTCCACCGGCGCGGACTGCGCGTTGCGGAAAATCGGGGCGGGTCAAAGAATCGCGACGCCTACTGCAGGTCCCCGTCCGGATCGTCCGAGATCGCGGCCTGCTTCCGGTACAGCGGAAGGTATCGGTAATACACTTCCAGCGTCAGGATCGACAGACAGGTCGTGTACAGCCGCCCTCCCATTTCGGAGTGAACGCTGCGGTCGGTGACCCAGCTGCCGGCCGCGTCTCCGTCCTGCTCCTGGCTGTCGACAAGGCGGGTGCGCATCGTATTGTTCCAGCGCTCCCACGCTGCGCCGCCCCAATGGTGCATCGCCATCGTGCCGTAGTAACTGTAATACATGTCGAACGGATTGGGCCCCCAGTCGGCCAGGTGCTTCATGCCGCGGATCAAGCCCCGGTTCGATTGCTCGCGTCCGAGATACATGCGACACAAGATTCCCACGGCAGTCGTCGAGTTTCGCACCGAGCCGGAGTGGGTGTATCCGTAAAGGCCTCCCCCCTCCGCCTGGACCCGTTGGAGGAAGCCCGAGGCCTTCGGAAAAACCCGCGGATGGACGGTCAATTCGGCGATCCGTGCGCTGGTGAGCGCCATCAATTGCCAGCCCACCACCGACGTGTCTCCTGCTTGCGGGATCCGGTAGCGCCAACCTCCCCCTTCCGGGTCCTGGGCGTTCACGATGAAATCGACGGCGAGCTGGGCGGGGCGTCGGAGCGTTGGATCTTTGCTCATCGTGTAGGCCTCACACAGGGCCATCGTGCCGATTCCCTGCACGTACATCGTGGCCTGCCCCGTGCCCTGCAACCACCCTCCGCCGTTCGTTTCTTCGAGATGGTCGACGAGGAATTTCAAACCGCGGCTCACCTGGTTGCTGTACGGGCCCTTTTGATGCGTGTTCCCCGCCCCGAGAAATGCGAGCAGCGCGAACCCGGTGGCGCCGGTTGGACAATCGAGAAGTCCAGGGTCGTCCGGCCCGTGCTGGAAGCTCCAACTGCCGTCCGATTTCTGATGCCGCGCGAGCCAGTCGAGCCCCATCTCGACGGCCCGTTCGCTCTCTTTCGTGCCACCCCCTTTTTTGACCAGTTTCGCGCGTGCTTCTGCACCACGTCCGTCGAGAAGCCCGGCGACATTGGCCCCCAGTTCCTTCCCGTTCCCCTTCCCGGCGGCGCTGCGCTGTGTGGGGCGCGCCACTTTCCCGGCCTCTTTTTTGGCGGCGGCCGGGGCAGGCTCGGCATCGTCGTCATCGTCGTCGGGCTCGGCCGCCGGCGTCGTGGCATCACGGATCGACCGGGGGTGCATGATCTCGAAATGACCAGTGTCGGCAGGCGCGGCCATTGCCGCGGCGTCAGCCGCATTCCATTTCTCGAGCGGGTCGCCAGCGGGCGGCTCCAAGCCGGCGCCGACCAGGTCGTGACCGTCGAGAAAGCCCAATTCGGTGCCGGCTTCCAGGTTGGCGTCGATCAAGTCGAACGGCGGCACAGAGCGGCTGGCTGGAAACCAAACCGTGAATCCGACGATCAGCAGAATGACGGCATGCAGCGCCAGGCTGGCCAGCCAGCTTCGCGTCTCCTCGGGACGGTCGGCAATCCAATCCTGAACCCAGGTTCGAGCTCTGGCCGCGAGCGATTCGGGGTCGTGGGCGACCTTCCAACCGGGGAGTGGGGCCGGATTGCCAGACCGAGTCCCGGCCCGCGTCAACTGGACCGGGTTCTCGCTGAATTCGACGACCGGGCCGCTCGATCCAAGATCGGGCCGCGACGGCAAAGCAGAGCTGAACTGGCGTCTCGCCATAAATGAATGGTGCTGTTGTTCCCTGGCAGCCTGTTAATCTAGAAAACGAAATCGCGGCCGGATCATCAACACGCTGCTAATATTATACCGCACTCGGCTAGACCTGTGGCAACTTCCAGGGTGAACGGTACGGGCGGCTGAGCATTTTCGCCGCTTCCGAGTCCCCTACGATCTCTTCCCGGGCGGGATCCCAGGCAATGGGCCGTCCCGTACGCACGGCAATATTGCCCAGATGACAAATTGTCGCCGCGCGATGCCCAGTTTCAACGTCGCAAATCGGACGTTGGCGACTTCTCACGCATTCCAGCCAGTTTTTGTGATGATTCTTGCTGATGGACAGTCGGACATCCGTTTCGACCAGAGCGGTTTTGGCAATCTCGGTTGGGTTCGACTCGATCTTGGCGCGGTCGACGAACAGTGTCCCCCGCTCCCCTTCGAAAGTGACCCCACCCTTGTAATCCTGCCCGCACAGAACTGTGGGGCCGTTCGCGTACTGATATTTGATGTCGAACCACTCCGGCACCTCGAACCAGCCCTGCGGGTGATAGCGGGCCTGGCCTTCGATGGCAACCGGACCGGTGTCGTCGGTCCCCAGCGCCCACTGCACGATGTCCAGGTGGTGTGCACCAAAATTCGTGAGCTGACCTCCCGAGTAGTCCCAGAAGAAGCGAAACAGATAGTGCACATGCTTTTCGTTGTAGGGTTTGAGCGGCGCAGGGCCTAACCAGAAATCATAATCCAGCGTCGCCGGCGGCTGGCTGTCTGCGACTGCCGGGCCGGAAAAATTGACTTTCGGAATACCGACTTTGATCGTGCGAATCTTGCCGAGCCGTCCGTTGCGAACCAGTTCGCACGCCAGGCGAAACCGGTCGTCCGAACGCTGCTGGCTTCCGGTCTGCACGATTCGCCCGTGATTTCGGGCCGCGCGGACCATCGCCTGCCCTTCGGCGACCGCCAGGGTGAGCGGCTTTTCACAATACACATCTTTGCCCGCGGCGCAGGCGTCGATCGTGATCATCGCGTGCCAGTGGTCGGGAGTCGTAACGATCACCGCGTCGACGTTCTGATCCGCGAGCAACTGGCGATAGTCGCCGTACGCTGCGCACGTTTTCTTCGAGGCTTTTTCGACAGCCTCTTTCGCCGTGCCGAGACGTATCTGGTCGACCTCGCAGACGGCCACGACATTCTTGAGATGCTGCCCCATGTTGCCGCGCCCCTGATTGCCGACTCCGATGCAACCGATGCGAATCTGTTCGGCGGGAGAGTCGGAATCGGCCGCCCGTGCCGAATTGCCGGCGAAGATCGTGGGAAGCCCGGCCGTCAACCCTACCCGGGCTGCGAGACGTGTGGTGGCGGCCAGGAATTCACGCCGTGTGGTGCGCCGCAGGTTTGCAGACATCGTCAGACCTCGAATCAGGAAGAAGTGAGCAATCGATGACGTATTATGTCCATGTGCAGGCCAATCGAACAATAGTCGCTTAGAGCTTCATCTCGTTCCCAAGCTCTGCTTGGGAACGCACGTCGGGAAGCTCCGCTTCCCGAATGCGAGGACAGGATTTGACAGGGACGCACAGACCTCATGTCAACAGTGTGAGATGACGATATGGGGCATTTCGTGCCCCAGCGCTTTTACGCCAGTATCTCTGTGATCACATCCCCGTGAACGTCCGTCAGACGGTAATCGCGGCCGGCATGGCGGTACGTGAGTCGCGTGTGGTCGAGTCCCAAAAGGTGCAGGATCGTCGCGTGAAAGTCGGGCATCGTGACTTTGTCTTTCACCACGTAATAGCCAAATTCATCGGTCTCGCCGTACGTCATGCCTCCTTTGACTCCTCCACCGGCCAGCCACACTGAGAACGCGTGGGGGTGATGGTCGCGGCCGTCATTCCCTTGAGCCGCGGGCGTGCGGCCGAATTCGGTGCCGAAGATCACCAGCGTCTCGTCGTGCAGCCCGCGCTGCTTCAAGTCGATGAGCAGACCGGCGATCGGCTTGTCGACCTTTTTGGCATTGCTCGAGTGATTGTTCCGCAGATCGCCATGCGCGTCCCAATAGTTGCGGGGATAGCTGTAGTTGACCTGCACGAACCTCACCCCCGCTTCGATCATCCGCCGGGCCAGCAGGCATTGCCGGCCGTATTCGTCCGTCGGCTCACTCCCAACGCCGTAGAGCTTTCGCACGGCATCGCTCTCCTGGTTTAAGTCCATTACCTGCGGCGCTTCGATCTGCATCTGAAAGCTCATTTCGAAGGCAGCGATGCGGGCCTCGAAGCGCGGGTCGCTGCCGGCGCGCGCCAGGTGCTCTCGATTGCGCTGCGACAGCAGGTCGAGCTGCAATCGCTGCAAAGCGTGGTCTTCGCCGGGCTGGAGATTCGAGAGGACGGCCTGTTGAAATGGAGTTCCGCCGTCGCCGATGCGCGTTCCCTGAAAGCTCGCCGGCAAGAACGCCGACCCGTAATTCTGCGCGCCTCCGTGATACAACGACGGGCTCAGGCTGATGAATCCGGGCAGGTTCTGGTTCTCGGTCCCCAACCCATACAGCGCCCAGGCCCCCAGGCTGGGGCGCGCGAACACGCCGCTCCCCGTATTGATGTTGAGAAGGGCCGGCCCATGCGACACCTGGTCTCCGCCATTCATCGACCGGATGACACAGATGTCGTCGATCACTGAACCGATCTCGGGGAACAGCTCGCTGACTTCGATTCCGCTCCGGCCGTATTTCGAAAATTTCCATGGGGAGGCGAGCAGATTGCCGGTGGGAGCGAATTCGAACTTGGGCTTGGGGATCGGCAACGGCTTGCCGTTCATTTCCGCGAGTTTCGGTTTGTAGTCGAACGAATCGACGTGCGAAACGCCGCCGTGCATGAACAAGAAAATCACCTGCTTCGCCCGTGCCGGAAAGTGCGACTGCCGGGGCGACAGCGGATTCACTGATTCTGCCCCGCGCGATTCCGCGCCCAAGAGTCCGACCAGCGCCACGTGGCCGAATCCGCACGCCGCCTGCCGCAAGGCTTCCCGGCGGGTCAATGGCAACAAGGCGCTGGCCAAATTCGAACCTGTTTGCGAGGCGGCCATCGGTTTTATTCCAGGTACAGAAATTCATTGGCGCAGAACAGCGTCTGGCAATAGCTCTGCCAGGCGGAAAGCCGCCGGTCGGCCGCCGGACGGGGTTGCGCTGCGGTCGACTGCAGGTGCGCTTCGAGGAAGCGCTTCGACCGGGCTTGTTCGTCGGTGGATGGACCGCGGCCCAGCGCCTTGAGATGCGCCCGTTCGCAGCGCTGTTCGTCGCTCGCCTTGTCGTCCGCCAGCAGCGTTTGTGCAAAATGCCGGGATTGTTCACGGATGAAACGGCTGTTGAGCAGAAACAGCGACTGCGACGGCACGGTCGTGTCGTTGCGGATCGCCGTGACGTTGTTCGGATCGGCCCCGTCGAACAGGGCCAGCACATCGGGCAACATGTTGCGCACGACGGGAAGATAAATGCTCCGTTTGCGGAATTCGGTATAGAACGGGTGGTCGGCCGCCATGCGATTCGGCGCAAAGCCCCGTTTCTCATCCTGAACCTCGGCCTCTTTCCAGAGAATGTCCTGCGCCTCGCTGGTTCCCGATTCGCGGTCGAGCTGCCCTGAAATGGCCAGCACCGAGTCGCGCAATTCTTCCGCACTCAACCGCCGGTTGGGAAACCACGACAACGACTGATTGTCGGGATCGACCTGCCGCGCGGTTTCGCTCGGCCGCGACTGTTGCCGATAGACGCTTGACAAGACGATTTCGCGGTGCAGTTTTTTAATCGACCACCCCGACGACACGAATTGCCCCGCCAGAAAATCGAGCAACTCGGGATGCGTCGGTCGCTCGCCGCGGACGCCAAAGTTGTCGCTCGTCGCCACGATCCCGCGTCCGAAATGGTGCTGCCAGATGCGGTTCACCATGACGCGGGCCGTGAGCGGGTTCTGGGGACTGGTGATCCACCGCGCCAGTTCCAGCCGACCGCTGTGGGACGGATCGAGGTCCGGCGGTTCCGGCGAAATGATTTGCAAAAATCCGCGCGGGACGAGCGCCCCGAGCGTGAAACGATTGCCTCGCAGGTGGACGCGCAGATTCCGCGGCGTCGCCTCTTTGGGCGCCATCACCATGAACGGTTTTTCGCCTGGCGCCTGAAACAACGGAAATTCCCACCACATGCTCGAGTTCCGCGCTTCGTCCTGGAACGGCTCGGTGCTGCGAAAGATCCCGGCCATGGCGTAATAGTCGACGGCCCGGATCGCGTCGAACTTGTGGTCGTGACAGCGGGCGCAGGCCAGCGTCAATCCCAGCAGGGCCCGGCCCGTGACGTCCATCTGGTCGTCCACGATGTCCAGTCGCGATTGTTCTTTATCGGTCTCAGCGAGCGCTTTGGGGCCGACCATCAGGAATCCGGTCGCGATCGTCCGCCGCAGGCGCGTGCTGATATCGTCGCTCGGCGGCAAAAGATCTCCGGCGAGCTGCTCGATGAGGAACTGGTCGTACGGCAGGTCGCGATTGAAAGCGTCGATCACGTAGTTGCGGTAGCGCCACGCATATCGCATCACGGCGTTGGCGTCGTTAGCGGTCGAATCGGCGTAACGCACGACGTCCAGCCAGTGCCGGCCCCATCGCTCGCCGTAGTGTGGCGAATCGAGCAGACGTTTCACGACCTTTTCGTATGCTTCCGCAGATTCGTCTTTCAGAAACGCGCCGATTTCTTCAGGGGCAGGGGGAAGGCCGGTCAGGTCGAACGCGACGCGGCGAATCAGCGTGCGTTTGTCGGCCGCTGCCGCCGGGTGCAGTCCGTTCGCTTCCAGTTGGATGAGAATAAAGCGGTCGATCGGCGTGGCGATCCAATCCACGGCCGTCACGTCGGGTGGTGAAACGTCTTTGACCGGTTGAAAGGCCCAGAAATTCCGCTCGGCGGAAGTGAATCGGGCCCGCGTCGCTTCAATCTGATTCTGGAGCGGGACGTCCTTGTCAGCGGGGACTGGCGTTTCGCTGGGCGCGACGGAATCGGCATTGGCCCAGACGGCGCCCGATTTCACCCATGTCACCAAGTCGGCAATCTGTGCTGCGTTCAGTTTGCCGTCAGGGGGCATCTTCAGTCCGTTTTCGTGACGCACTGCTTGAATCAAGAGGCTCTCATCCGGTTTCCCCGGCACCACAACGGCGCCCGATTCGCCTCCTTGTTTGAAACTCTTCGCCGAATCGAGGCGCAAGCCACCTTTCGTCTTCTCAGCGGCGTGACATTTGTGGCATCGCTCGATCAGCAACGGCCGGACACGCTTCTCGAAATGATCGGATGCCCGAGCGTCCTCGGCCCGCAAGCCGGATTCGAACCAAGCCGGTACGGACCCGATCGCGATCAGCAATGCCGCGGCTTGCCGCAGCAATCGCCGGCAAGTCGCATTCCGGGATTCCTGAACGATCATCATTTTCGAGACAACGGTCAATAAGACTCAGGGCGAACCTTATTAACGAGTCTAACGCAACCCTCTGAACCCGTGAACCCTTACCAGGCCATTGCTCAAGGAAGTGCGGAGTCGATCGCTATTTCATCTCCGATCGATATTCAGGAAGCGACAATACAACGAAGATTTGAATCGCAGAGATCCGCAATGAAGGTCGGGAGAAGGACCAACGAATGGCATGTCGCATACGTTTCTATCCCCGTTTTGTGCTAGATTAGGGTCATGGACGAGTCGACTCCGCCACATTCCCCGATGCCGTTTGCCGCCTGCGCCGCGGAAGTCCGGCGGCTGGCCGGGGCCCTGGCGGCCCTCGAAAGCGCGTCGGCGGCGCTGCAGATTCCGCCGCTGGCAGGGCGCGAATGGTACGAATCGCTGCATCGAAAGCTCATCCCGCAACTGGCTGCGCAGCCCTTTATCGTGGCGGCCGTCGTCGGTGGAACGAACATCGGCAAGAGTGTGATCTTTAATCATCTCGCGGGGGGCCGGGTCAGCGCGACCAGTCCTCTGGCTTCGGGCACGCGGCATCCCGTGTGCCTCGTCCCCGCCGGGTTCGAAACGCAGCACGACCTGGCCTCGATTTTTGAGGGTTTCGAGCTTCACGAATGGAGCGAGGCCGCTGCCGCGCTCGAGAATTGCCCGGAGCATCGCCTGTTCTGGAAGACCAGCTCCGGCCTCCCCTCGAACCTGCTCGTACTCGACAGTCCCGACATCGACAGCGACGCCGAAATCAACTGGCTGCGGGCCGATCACCTGCGGCACTGCGCCGACGTCCTCGTCGCCGTTCTCACGCAGCAGAAATACAACGACGCGGCGGTCAAGCAGTTCTTCCGTAAGGCGGCGGGCGAAGACAAAGCGGTGATCGTCGTCTTCAATCAGTGCCTGTTGCCCGACGACGAGCAGTTCTGGCCCCTGTGGCTCGACACGTTTTCCCGCGAAACGGGAATCGCGCCTGACCTCTTATATCTGGCTCCCAACGACCGCCGTGCCGCGGAGGAAAACCGCCTGCCGTTTTTCGAGCGCCGCTGGCCGCCTGGCGCGAACGGCAAGCCTGCGGACTCCGCGGCCGAGCCGCGCGACCTGGCACGCGATTTGTCGGAGATGCGGTTTCATGAAATCAAGCTCCGCACGCTGCGCGGAGCGCTGTCGCAATTGCTGGCGCCGCAGTCGGGAGCGACCGCGTACGTCGAGGAGGTCCGTCTGCGCAGCGCCGCGTTCCAGGACGCCGCCCGGCTCCTCTCGATGCAGGAGCTGGCGCGGGTCGACAACTGGCCCGCCGCGCCGGTCAGCTTGCTCATCACGCACATCCGCGAATGGTGGCGGACCCACCGCGTCGGTTGGACGAAGACGATTCACGACGTCTACGGCACACTCGGCACGAGTTTGCTGTGGCCGTTTCGCTGGGCAAAACAGAAGATCACCGGCAGCGCGCCCGATGCGCACGAATCATACCGCGAGTCGGAACGAGAAGTCATGCTGCAGGCGATCGATACGCTCTACACCGAGTTGACCCGGCTCAGTCAGCTCGGCAACGACCTGTTGCGGCCGCGGCTCGAGGCCCTGCTGGCCGGTGCGTCGCGGGCCGAACTGCTCAATCGATTGTCGGCCGCCCAGGACGCGCTCGATCTGGATGATGAACTGGGCCGCGTCGTCGGCTCGCAGATGCAGATCTTCCGCGAAGAGAACCCCAGCACGTTTGGCATGTTTCGCAAGCTGGATGCGATGGCGGCGGCCTTTCGTCCGATGACGTCGGTCGTATCGTTCGCGTACGGAGGCGCGGCCGGCGACGCCATGATGACTTCCATGGCGCACTCGATGGCGATTCGCATCATGAGCGACATCGGCATGGGGACCGGCGCGGTCGTCGTGGGCGAAACCGCGCTCTCGGGCACGGCCGGCGGCCTGCGGCTGCTCGAAGCCCGCTTTCGCCAGTTGCAGTCGGCATTCACCGCGCGCCGCGTGGCATGGTTCGCCGAGTTTCTGCACCGGAACATACTCGGCAACCTGCACACGGAACTCGCCACGGCCGCCGGCCTCACCGACACGCAGCCGTTTGCCGAAGTCACGTCGAGCCTGGTGAGATTGCGCGGGCTGGTCGTCTCGTAATCCCCTGCCACGAAAATATCGCCGGATCGCGCGCATAAACATCGCTGTGCAGCTATAATTCTCCTATTCTCCTCTTCCGCGGGACAAGGATCAAACCATTATGCGTACCAGCAATCCGGCCCTCAATGAGGACGTATTTTCCAACGCCGCGAGGGATTACGGACAGAGCCGGACGATGACGCTCGAAGGCACGGTCATCAAAACGGGCGTGCTCTTGGCGATTCTCGTGGCAGGAGCCGTTTATACCTGGATCCAGACGAACGCGATGGCTCCCTCGCTGACGGCCGAGGCGGTGAAGCGGGCGACCCTGTCTGTTCCACAGAACACCTACATGTTCATGATCGTCGGCATGATTGGTGGCGCGATCGCTTCGCTCATCACGATTTTCGTCCCGCGGGTGGCCCCCTACAGCGCGCCGCTCTACGCGGGCTTCGAAGGACTGGCCCTGGGGGGCATTTCGGCGATGTTCGAATACAGCTTTCCAGGCATCGCCGTGCAGGCGGTCGGGCTGACATTCGGCACTCTGGCGGCACTGCTGCTGGCCTATTCCACTCATGTGATCCGGGCGACCGAGAACTTCAAACTGGGTGTCGTGGCGGCGACGGGCGCGATCTGTCTGGTTTATCTCGCCAGCTTCATTCTGGGATTTTTTGGAATTGCCGTTCCGATGATTCACCAGTCGGGCCCTGTCGGAATCGGGTTTTCGGTTGTCGTAGTCATCATTGCGGCCCTCAACCTGGTGCTTGATTTCGACTTCATCGAAAATGGAGTGCGACAGGGCGCACCCAAGTACATGGAATGGTACGGCGGGTTCGGCCTCTTGACGACGCTGGTCTGGCTCTACCTGGAAGTGCTCCGGCTGCTCGCCAAGATGCGCGACCGCGAATAGTTCACTAAGGGTGTCGTCCGTTTGAGGCGGATTCAACCTCCGGTTTAATCGCTTTGACCCCTCAAGGGGTCGACAGGTTGCGGATCGTGGCGACGGTTCGCACGCCGCACGATGAACCACACGACGGCTGCGCCCAGAAACGGACTGACCGCCGCGGCCAGAGCAATGGCGACGACGGCCAGCAGCCACCAGGCTTCGACTCCCAGCATCCAGACGGCCACGGCGACGGTCGCGACGTAACTGACCGCCCCGCTGATCAGCCGCGCCGCCGGTGAGATTTCGCGCAAGTTCATTGCCGAATTGTACCCCGGAAGCGATCCGGACGGGGAGGCAATTCGTCCCAGCGAGCCATTCCCGACAATCCGGCGACCAAGTAAAATCGATCGAATGACGACACAACAAATCAGGACTTGCCCGGTGTGCGGCGCCGCGGTCGATATGAAAGCTCGGCAATGCCTGGCCTGCGGCGAGAAATTGCCGCCGAGGAGCCAGATCGGTCAGCCCGGCGGTAGCGCGCGGCTGGTGGGCGGTCTCTCAACCTTCGGATTGGGGATCATAATCGGAATCGTGATTGGCACCGTCCTGGGAGTGTCCCTCGTTATTGCGCTCGTCATCTTCGGTTAGCCGGCCGGTGATTCGTGCCGACACAATTCCTGACGATCTCGCCCTCTGCCAGGAATAGGCGCACCAGAGCCAGGCGATCATCGCCATGACCGAACCTCCAACGATTTGCTTGAGGCCACCAGGGGCCGGGGGCGCGCCGAAAGCGCAATAACCGGCGATCACCGTAAAATTGACGGCCACAATGACGGAAAGATATCGCTCCCTTTTATTGTCGTGGTCCATCTCCACATCATACTCCGGCCATCGGTGACGCGAACCGATCTCTCTTCTTACCTTGTCGCCACGGGGGATACAATCGCGGCATGTTCGCGTTGGCGCGGCGGATTTGGCGGAGTTGCAGAATCGACGCAACTCGTTACGATAATCCCCACTGGAGAGATGCCAGAGTGGTCGAATGGACCGGTTTGCTAAATCGGCGTAGCCCGTAAGGGCTACCGGGGGTTCGAATCCCCCTCTCTCCGCTCGCCGTCGCCTCGCGTTCCCCGTTTTAGCGGGAATTCGAAGCGTTTTGGCTACGGTAAGAAAGTGTCTGTCAACTGATTGGCCAGGTCGCGCCAATCATCGTCGCACGTGCAGCAGCCTGCGTAATGCATGCCGACGCACGATGGCGCCGGGTGCTGATAGACTTTGCAGGTGTTGCAGAATGTTCCGCAGCATCCGGACGAAAGCCCCAGGCCGCCGGTAATGAGGCACAGCATCCCGGCTCGAACGATTTTCGACATCATGGCAGACATCCTTGTCCTGGCGTGAGCGAATCCGGGCGAGCGGCGAGTTGAACCGCCCATTCCGCGACCGACTCCCTATCAACATCGGCGTTATGCCCTGCCGGCTCTCAATCGCGCGTCGCATGCGCGAACCGGTCCCGGGAAAAACTGTCGGAATTCTCGGCAGAAGTGGTAAAAGCGTTACAGCTTAACAGCTCGGGGAACGCTATTGGGCGGCGCCGCTTTTCATCAGGACCCAGCCGGTGACGGCGATCGAGATCAGCAGAAATCCGTACTGCATGGGGGTCATATTGGCCCAGGCGCTGGCCAAAAACTTCTGGTAGAAGATCAGGTGATCCCAGACGACTTGCATAACTCGCCCCTGTTGCAGCGCAAACTCAGACCCGCGCAGGCAACTCTAGCTCACAAATGACGTCCCGGCAAAATAGCGCGTCGGGTGGCCCGGCTATTTCAATCTTCGCGGAGCGATGTTCTCGACGAGCCCTTCGTTGTACGCGAACAGGGCCGGGGTGCCGCCGGTGTGGATGAACACGATCTTTTCGCCCGCCTTCCACCGTCCTTGGCGGACGTCGTCGATGAGGCCGGCCATCGCCTTGCCTGTGTAGCTGGGATCGAGCAGAATTCCCTCGGTTCGCGCCAAGAGCGCAATCGCTTCGCAGCCGATTCCCGAGAGGGCTCCATAACCGGGGCTGATGTAATCGAACGTGACATCAATCTGCTCGCGACCGACCCCTAGATCGAGGCCGATCAGCTTGCCGGCTTCGTCCGCAATATGGGCCATGTCCTGCTGCGTGTCCCACGGCCAGTTGATGGGTGAAATGCTGTGGACCGGGTATTCTAAACCCAGCGCGAGCTGCCCCATCACGAGCCCCGAGCCGGTCGACCCGGCCGAGCTGACGTAGACGGCATCCGGCGTCCACCCGGCAGCGCGCGATTGCTCGACGATTTCCGTCATGCACAAGGCATAGCTGACGGCAGCCAGCGGCTTGACGCGGCCTGCGTCCCACGAGTAGACCTTGCGGCCATTCGCCGCGTGTCGGGCTGCCACCGCGGCGATGCGATCTTCCAAATCAACGCCGATCGTCGCGTCGACAATCTCGACATGCGCTCCGACGAGATGATCGAGCAAGAGGTTCCCCTGCACGACGTCGGGCCCCTGCGCCGGTCCGCCGCGCCCCAGCACGAGATGAATGTCGAGCCCCGCCTTGGCGCAGGCGGCGGCCGTCTGCCGGCAGTTGTTACTCTGCACGCCAGCCCCCCAGACGATGATGTCGGCCCCTTGCCGCAAGGCATCGGCAATCAGGAATTCATTGTGCCGGGTTTTGTTTCCGCCGAATGCCAACCCCGTGCAGTCGTCCCGCTTGATGTAAATCTCAGGGCCGCCGAGCGCCTTCGAAAACCGGGCGGCGGGCTCCAGCGGCGTAGGAAAATGGCCCAGCGGATATCG